>JBBFLY010000050.1:0-22033 GCA_037478855.1 Acidimicrobiales bacterium
GCGGCTACGACCCCGGCACACCCGCCGAGCTGGCAGAGCCCGGTTTCGGGGTGCACCACGCGTTCGATCACGACTTCGCGTTCCACTTCGGCCTGACCAAGCCGGTGATCGCCGCGATCAACGGTCCGGCGGCCGGGGTCGGCTTCGTGCTGGCCTGCTTCTGCGACCTACGGTTCGCGGCGGAGGGGGTGAAGCTCACGACCTCCCACGGCCGGCTCCACCTGCCCGCCGAATACGGCCTGTCCTGGGTGCTGCCCCGACTCATCGGCACCGGGCGGGCACTCGACCTGCTCCTCTCGAGTCGGGTCGTGCTGGCCGAGGAAGCGCTCGAGATGGGGCTCGTCAACCGGGTGTGGCCCGCGCCGGAGCTGCTCGCGCGCACCTACGACTACGCCCACGAGCTGGCCCACCACATCTCCCCCCGCTCCCTCGCCGAGACCAGACGCCAGGTGTGGCTCGACCACCATCGCGACGTCGGCTCAGCGGTCGAAGAGGCGAAGCGGCTGCTCGAGGAGATGATGACCGAGGAGCGCTTCGGTGAAGGCGTGCGCGCCCTGCGCGAGAAGCGACCGCCCGAGTTCTGAGCATCGGAGCTCTACCCATCACCTACGAGATCAGCGGTGTGCTCACCGAGGCCGGGGACGGGACCCACCGGCGGGACCCTCCCCCCGTGGAAGGTCACGGGGGACGCCACCGCCCGGTGCGCCGGGGCACCCAGCCCGGCCGGCACGTCGACGAAGGCACCCGCCGCGATCGCCTGAGGGTCCTCCACCACCTCCGCGGGAGTCAGCACGGGGGCCCACCACACGTCGTGGGCGTCGAAGGCGGCCACCAGCTCGTCGCGGGTCGACGCGGCAAACACCTCGTCGAGGATGGCGATCAGCTCAGCCGCGTGGTGGCGACGGGCGCGCGCGTCGACGAAGCGCTCGTCGTCGATCAGATCCTCCCGGCCGATGCTGCGGCACAGGTTGGGGAAGTGCCGCTGACTCTCCACCCCGAGCAGCCAGAACCAGCGTCCGTCCCCCGCGCGGTAGGCGTTCACGAGAGGGTTCATCTCCCGGGTCCTAGGGGTGGGGTCCGCGAGCTTGCCGAAGCGCAGCTGGATGCCGAGATCCCAGCCCAGGTAGTAGATACCCGTGCGGAGCAACGAGGTCTCCACGAGCTGCCCCTTCCCGGTGCGCTCACGCTCGAGCAGGGCACCGAGGATCCCCGAGAGGGTGGCCAGGCCCGTGATGTGGTCGCCGAAGCCGCCCCGGATGTTCGGAGGTGGCGTCCCCTCCGGCGCGAGGGTGGCCGCGATCCCGGTGCGGGCCCAGAAGCCACCGACGTCGTACCCGGGACGCTTGGCGTCAGGACCCTCGAGGCCGTACCCGGTGACCAGCGCGTACACCAGGTGCGGGTTCTCAGCCATCAGCGCATCCGGGCCGAAGCCGAGGCGGTCGAGGGCGTCGACCCGCAGGTTGGTGAGGAACACGTCCGCGGTCCTGATCAACCGGTGCAGCCGCTCCCGGTCGGCCGCCTGCTTGAGGTCGAGCACGACGCTTCGCTTGCCGCGGTTGTCGAGGTCGAACGGCGGGGACTCGGTCCGCCCGTGCCCGACGATCACCTGGAACACCCGGCGCATCGGGTCACCGTCGGGGGGTTCGACCTTGATGACATCGGCACCCCAGTCGGCCAGCACCCCACCGGCGGAAGGTCCGGCGACCCAGACCCCCAGCTCCACGATCCGGTAGCTCTCGAGCATGAGGCCAACCTAGGCGAGCATCGTGCCGGTCGTCGGCTCGTACACTCCCGGGCAGGATGAGCAGTCCGGAAGCGACCACCTCCGCGGCCGACGACACCTCACCGGCGGACCTCGCGGTGGGCTCGTTCAGCGAGCGCGCCCCGTGGATCGTCGTGCCCGACGAGATGCCGTGGCGCCGGGCGGTTCCCGCCGTCCGCTGGGTGCAACGCAGCCAGCTCCCCGACCTGGTGCGACCCCGACGGCTCCCCCCAGTCCGTCGTCTGGCCCGGGTGGTGCGCCACCTCGGCGCCGCCCTCGCCGGCTGGTACCTCACCGGTCGACGAGCCGGTGGCCAGACCTCCAGGCGGGACCTGTCGAGACGCCTGCGCGTCGCCGCAGAGCAGCTCGGACCGACCTACATCAAGCTGGGCCAGATCATCTCATCCGGTGAGGGTCTGTTCCCCGAGGAGCTGGTGAGCGAGTTCCAGAAGCTGCGCGACCGGGTGCCACCGGAGCCCTTCACCGATGTCCGAGCCGTGGTCGAGAGCGAGCTGGGAGCCACCATCGAGGACGTCTTCGAGCACTTCGAGCGCGAGCCCGTGGCGGCGGCATCGATCGCCCAGGTGCACCGAGCCCGGCTGCGCAGCGGTGAGGACGTCGTGGTGAAGGTCCAGCGCCCCACCATCGACCGGCTCGTGCACGAGGATCTGCGGGTCATGGCCTGGCTGGCACCGTTCCTGGTCGGGCGCATCCCCGTCGCGGCGCTCGCCAACCCACCGGCGCTGGTGGAGCTGTTCGCCGAGACGATCACGGAGGAGCTCGACTTCCGGCTCGAAGCGGAGAACATGCTCGACGTCGCCGCGAGCTTCGCCGAGCTCGGCCAGCGTGGCTACGTCGTGCCCCGACCTCACCCGAGGCTGATCACGCCCCGCGTGCTCGTGATGGAGCGGCTCGACGGGTTCGCCTTCTACGACGTCGAGCGCATGAAAGCCGCAGGAGTCGACACGGCGGCGGTGATCCGCACCGGGATGATCGGCTTCATGGAAGGCGCCATGATCCACGGGATCTTCCACGGCGACCTGCACGGCGGGAACCTCTTCGTCATGGAGGACGGTCGCGTGGCCCTGCTGGACTTCGGCATCACCGGCCGGCTGGACGAGCCCCGGCGCCTGGCGTTCCTGCGCCTGCAGGTCGCGGCGAGCATGAACGACATCAAGGGCCAGATGGCTGCGCTGCGTGACCTCGGCGCGCTACCGCCGGACACCGACCTCGACGTCGTGATCCGCGACCTTGGCCTCGATCGACCGCCGGTCGATCCGACGACGTTGTCGGCCGACGAGATGATCCACGAGATCCAGCGAGCGGTGAAGAGCCTCCTGGCCTACGGCGCCCGGCTCCCGAAGGAGCTGATGCTGTTCGTGAAGAACCTGGTCTTCCTCGACGGCGCCATCGCCTCGCTCGCACCCGACCTCGACCTCTTCGCGGAGCTCGCGCACATCTCCGCCTACTTCGCCCAGACCCACGGCGAGCGCATCGCAGCCGACATCGGCATCGACCCCCGTACCTACGAGCTCGATCTGTCGGGGGTGAAGAGCAGCTTCGGGGTCGACCCGGCCACGGAGTCGCTCACCTACCGCGACCTGCAGAAGCGGAGGGAGCTCATCCGCAGCCGGTTGCGCGAGCGGACGATCGATTGAGCCCGAACGCGTACGCTCAGGCACCGATGCGCATCGTGATCGCCCGCTGCTCCGTCGACTACGTGGGCCGTCTGTCGGCGCATCTGCCCCCCGCCACCAGGCTGATCATGGTCAAAGCCGACGGGTGCGTCGCCATCCACGCCGACGGCGGCGCCTACAAGCCGCTGAACTGGATGAACGCGCCCAACCGGCTGATCGAGGAGCCCGGTCGATGGGTCGTGACCAACCCGCGGGGCGAGACGCTGACCATCACCATCGAGGAGGTCCTGCACGACTCCTCACACGAGCTCGGCTCCGACCCTGGTCTGCAGAAGGACGGCGTCGAAGCCCACCTGCAGGAGCTGCTCGCAGCGAACCCGTCCGTGGTGCTCGAGGGCTTGCGCCTCGTCCGGCGCGAGTACCCCACCGACATCGGACCGGTCGATCTGCTCTGCCGCGACGCGCAGGGCAACGCGGTGGCCATCGAGGTGAAGCGGCGGGGCGAGATCGACGGGGTGGAGCAGCTCGCCCGCTACCTGGAGCGTCTCAACCGTGACCCGCTCCTGCGCCCGGTGCAGGGGGTCTTCGTGGCCCAGTCCATCAAACCGCAGGCGAAGGTGCTCGCGAGCGACCGCGGCATCACCTGCGTCGAGGTGGACTACGACGAGCTCCGGGGCATCGAGCGGGACGAGCTGCGCCTGTTCTGAGCGACCGCCTGACCGGTGTGGTCAGGAACCGGCGCGATCAGGAGAAGGTGACCCGACCGCTGTCGATCACCACCCGGCCGTCTTCGCCGCAGGTCTGGTAGATCGCCGATTGGCCGTCGACCCACATCCGGACCGTGAGCGCCTCACCCGGGTAGACCGGCGAGGAGAACCTGCCCTCCATCGAGGTGAAGCGCGCCGGGTCCGAGTCGCAGAGCGTGTGGAGCAGGGCCCGCCCGGTGAACCCGTAGGTGCACAGGCCGTGCAGGATCGGGCGGTCGAAGCCGGCGAGCTTGGCGAACGCCGGATCCGAGTGCAACGGGTTGCGATCGCCCGACAGCCGGTAGAGCAACGCCTGGTCCTCCCGGGTGCGGTAGGTGACCTCGTGGTCGGGCGCCCGGTCGGGAGGCTCGTTGCGCGGCCCCGACGGCCCTCGATCGCCACCCCATCCGCCCTCCCCGCGGATGAATGCCGACATCGTGTTCTTGAACAGGGGCTTGCCGGTGGCCACGTCCGTCGAGACCGACTCGGTCACGATGACCGCGCCCTTGCCCTTGTCCCAGATCGCGGTGATCTCCCCCACGGTGCTGACCGTGCCCGACGTGGGGATCTCACCGTAGAGCTCGATGGCCTGCTCACCGTGCACGAGCATCGCCGGGTTGAAGGTGCCGATCCTGCTCATCGCACCGAAGCCGCCCACGCCCAGCACGACTGCCATCGTCGGCAGCACGCGCAACGGCGTGTCCATGGTGTTCTCCGTGGTGAACTGCAGCTCGTCCGTTCCGGCTCCCACCCCGAGGGCGTAGAGCATCACGTCCTTCTCGGTCCACGAGTGCTCGTGGGGCTCGCTCCTGGAGCCAACGGCGTCCGGGTTGATTGGCATGCCGGCCCTCCTGTGTGTGCTGATGTGGGGGGTCCTGTGGTTCGGTCAGTCGGTGCGGTCGTTGCCCGACATGTCGGCGTTGGGCCGAGCTCGCGAGAGTAGGTCGTCGACCAGCGGACCCAGCCGGGTCGGGTCATCGATCGGCGTCTCGTAGGGGCCGATGTGCCAGCCCTCCGCCACACCGAGCCGCCTCCCCGAGACGTCGAACACCCGGCCGGTGACGTGGCGCGACTCGCTCGAGGCCAGCCAGGTGACGATGGGCGCGATCCAACGTGGCGCCAGCTGCTGCTTGATCTCCTCTGGAGCCTGGCCCATGCCCAGGTTCTCGGTCATCCGGGTGAGCGCCGCCGGAGCGATGGCGTTGACGGTGACGCCGTAGCGCGCCAGCTCCATCGAGGCGATGATCGTGAAGGCGGCGATGCCGGCCTTCGCAGCGCCGTAGTTGGTCTGCCCGGGGTTGCCGTAGAGACCCGAGGGTGAGCTGGTGTTGATGATCCGTGCGTCGACCTCGTCGCCGGCCTTCGACCGGTCACGCCAGTAGGCCGCGGCGTGGTGCGAGGGACCGGCCGTGCCCTTGAGGTGCACCTTGATCACCGCGTCCCACTCCGCTTCGGTCATGTTCACGAGCATGCGATCTCGCAGGATGCCCGCGTTGTTGACGAGGACGTCGAGCCGTCCGAACTCGTCGATCGCCTGCTGGATGAGCTCGGCGGCGCCATCCCAGTCGGAGACGTCACTGGTGTTGGCGACCGCTTCCCCGCCCGCGGCCCGGATCTCCTCGACCACCTCCTGGGCAGGCCCGGCCGATGCGCCCTCACCCGACATCGAGCCGCCCAGATCGTTCACCACCACCCGGGCGCCGTGCGCGGCCAGCATCAGCGCGTGCTCGCGTCCGATGCCGCGCCCAGCCCCCGTGACGATGCACACCCGTCCTTCGCACAGTCTGCTCATCGGCTTCCCCCCGGTCGTTGCGCGACCTCGGGATCATGTCAGGGCCAGCCACAGCGGCGGAAATCCACCCTTCGGAGTGACTTCCGCCTCCCTCCGGCCTCCGGGCCGTGCAAAGGTGGACGAATGCCTCGGAGACCACGCAACGTCGGCCTGGTTGCGCTCCTCTCGCTCCTCGGGGTGCTCGCCGCACTGATCGGCGCCTGGGCCATCGACACCGCGGTGCACTCCGGTCAAGCCATGCGCAACGTGAGGCTGGCGGGGGTCCCGGTGGGGGACCTCTCCGAGACGGAGGTCCGTGCGGTGGTGGAGCAGCTGGCCGGATCCAGCACGAGCAGGCCCGTCCACGTGAGCACCCCCGCCGGCAGCCTCGACACCACCGCTGCCGAGTTGGGGCTGGCGGTCGACCGCGAGGCGACGGTGCAGGCGGTGCTCGACGCCGGGCGGGGCAACGTCCTGTCCCGGCCGTTCGAGTGGCTGGGCTCGCTCTTCTCCGACCACCGGGTTCACGTCGTCTACCGGCTCGACCTCTCACAGACCACCACGACGCTCGCGGCGCTCGACGCTGCCAACCGGATCGCCCCGGTCGAACCGACCCTCGAGGTGAGGGACGGGGAACTCACCGCGGTACCAGGCTCCCCGGGCGTCGCGCTCGATCTCGACACGGTCGAGAGCCAGCTCGTCGCAGGGATGGCGACGCCGGAGGACCCGGTGATCGTCGAGCTGGAGACGAAACCGGTCGTGCCCACCTACACCGACGACGACGCGCAGCGGGTGGCCAGCGAGGCGAGACAGCTGACCGCGCGCCCGCTGACCATCCACGTGGCGGGCAGCTCGGCCACCGTGGAGCCGGGGACGCTGCAGACCTGGGTGCGTGCCGTCCCCACGCCGGACGGCTCCGCGCTCACCCTCGGCATGGACGAGGAGCTGATCAGCAGGGACGTGAGCGCGGCGGTCGGCCAGGTGGGCAAACCCCCCGTCGAGCTGACCTGGCACGTCGACGGCGCAGGCAACGTCTCGTTCACCGAGGGAAGCCCGGGAACGGCGTGCTGTACGGAGGACTCCCCACGCCGCATCATCGACGCCCTACGGGCCGGCCAGGACGAGGTGCAACTCGAGCTCACCGTGAAGCAACCCGAGCACGACGCCGAGTGGGCCCGCCGCATGGGGATCACCACCGTGGTGGGCACGTTCACCACCAACCACGCAGCCGGTGAGAGCCGGGTCAGCAACATCCACCGGATCGCCGATCTGATCCGCGGCGTGGTCATCGAGCCCGGCGAGACCTTCTCCGTGAACGAGTACGTCGGCCAGCGCACCCGAGCCAAGGGCTTCGTGGAGGCCGGCGTCCTCTACTCGGGGAAGTTCACGACCGACGTCGGTGGCGGGGTGTCCCAGTTCGCCACGACCCTGTTCAACGCAGCCTTCTTCGCCGGTCTCGACCTGGTCGAGTACCAGGCCCACACCATCTACATCTCGCGGTACCCCTACGGGCGCGAAGCCACCTTGAGCTACCCCAAGCCCGACCTGAAGATCCGCAACAACACCCCGTACGGGGTGCTCATCTGGCCCACCTACACCAACAGCTCGATCACGGTGACGCTGTACTCCACACCGTGGGTGAAGGGCGAGCAGACCGGCCAGACCCGTACCCCGTCAGGCGCGTGCACCAAGGTCACCACCGAGCGCACCCGGACCTACCTGCGCGACGGCCGACGGGAGGTCGACACGGTCACCGCGCTGTACCAGCCGGCCGAAGGCGTGCTCTGCTGAGCCCCCCGTCGGCCACCCAGCCCTCGCCCATCTCCCACCGTCGGAGCCGAGCGAGCTCGTTGCTCATCTGCCCTTCCAGACGGGGTCGCGCTTCTCGGCGAACGCCCGGGGACCCTCCTTGGCGTCCTCAGTCTGGAAGATCTGCTGGGAGAGCTGCTGCTCGATCGTGTACGCCTCCTCCAGGGTGGTCGCGAGGCCCCGAAGCACGCTCTCCTTCGTGGCTTGGACCGCGAGGGGCGCGTTGGCGGTGATGCGCGCCGCCCACTCGAAGGCCCGGTCGAGCAGCTCCTCCTCGGGCACGATCTCGTTCAGCAGCCCCATCTGCAGCGCCCGCTCCGCGGGGAAGCGCTCCGCGGTGAGCAGGAGCTCCATGGCGGCGGGGAACGGGATCTGCCGGGGCAGCCGAGCCGTCGTCCCACCACCGGCGAAGAGGCCACGCTTGGGCTCCATGACGCCGAAGGTCGCGTGGGGGGTGGCGATGCGGATGTCGACGCCCCCCAGCATCTCCATGCCCCCGGCGACGCAAGGCCCGTTGATGGCGGCGATGATCGGCTTGTAGATGTTCGTGTCGCGCAGCACCGCCCGGGTACCGTCGGAGAGCCGGCACCCATCGACCTCGGTGACCTCACCCCGACTGATCTCCTTGGCCAGCTCGGTGATCTGAGGGATGTACGTCTTCAGGTCTGCGCCCGCCATGAAGTTGCGGCCCACCCCGGTGATGATCGCCACCCAGGCGTCGTCGTCATCGCGGAAGTCCCGCCACGCCCTCGCCAGATCGCGGAAGTGGTACATGTCGAGCGCGTTCTTCGTCTCCGGCCGGTCGATGGTGATGAGCACCACGTGGTCGGCACCCGGGCGCGGAGCCTTCTCGTAGTGGATCGGCATCTGTGGCGGGAACCCCCTGCTCGCAGCCCCTCCGAAACCTGACATGGTAGTCAGAGACCGCGCTTGGGGCCCCCACCGGCACACGGCAGCGGGCCGCAACGGGCAGGGCGGCACGGGGTAGGGACAGGAGCCGACAGGCAGCGACGGAAGCCGACGGGGAGGGGCGTGAGGAGACCGTAGGCTGCGATGCCGATGACCGGCACCACCTTCGACCACCTCCGCCGCGCCGGGGTGCGTGGCCTCGCCGAGCGCAGCCCGGTGGCGATGGTGATGGCCGGCGTGGTGCTGTTCAGCACCGGTCCGGTCATGGTGGGCGCGGCTTCCGTCTCCGGCCCCGTGTTCTCCTTCTGGCGCCTCTGGATCGGTGTCGCGGTCCTCGCGGTCGCGACCGCCACCCACGGGCGCCTCGTCGGTCACTGGCCCTCCCCCACCGGTTGGCGGAGGGCGCTGCGATGCGGCGCGCTCTTCGGCCTCAGCCAGCTGGCCTTCATGACCGCGGTGCGCCTGACGTCGGTGGTCGACGTGACCCTCATGAACACGCTGGCCCCGGTGGTGGTGGCCGCGCTCGCGGTGCCGCTGTTCGGCGAGCGACCGGGGATGGCGTTCCGGCTGTGGTCGGGCGTGGCGATCAGCGGCGCCGCGGTGGTCGCCCTCGCCGGGGCGTCCGGCCCCGGCGGTGACCCGGTCGGCATGGTCCTCGCCGCGCTGAACGTGATCGGGTACGCGATCTACTTCGTGTGGTCGAAGCAGGCCCGCGAGCACCTGGACACCGTGCCGTTCCTGTTCGGCGCGTCGGTTGGGGCGGCGGTCACGGTCTCCGCGTTCACGCTGGTGACCGGTGAGCCCGTCGGCACCATCGGCGGCCATGACCTGCTCCTCTGCGCGACGGTCGCACTCCTGCCCGGGGTGCTCGGGCACTTCGCGGTCACCTGGCCGCTACGACAGGTGCCCGCCAACCTCCCTCCGGTGCTCATGCTGGCCATCCCGGTGCTCTCCGGCGCCATGGCGTGGGTGCTGCTGGGCCAGGGGGTCAGCGCCGTGCAGCTGGTCGGCGGCGCGCTGACCATCGCCGGGGTGGCGGGGGCCGTGTCATCGACACCCGATCCGCTGCCTGCCGCATCGCTGGTGACCGCCGAGGAGACCTGAGCCGGTCGACCCGGCCGACACCCGCCGGCTCCGACCCGCGCACCCACGCGACCCGCTCACCCTCCCGAACGCCCCGCTCGCTCCGCGATGGCCTCGGCGAGCAGGTCGACCTCCTCCGGCGGCTCGTCAGCCGCCATCCAATCCACGAGCCGCGCCGCGACCCACTCGGGCTCCACCACCGGGTGGTCGAGGTAGCCGATCGACTGCCACCACTCGAACATCGCGGAGGCGAGCTGCGCGTCCCAGTCGTCGGCCATGCCGGTGTGGGTCGGGCCGACGACGACGCGGGTGAAGGTGACCTCCCTCACCTCCGTGCGCCACGCAGCGACCAGTGCATCGAGACCCGCCTTGCTCGCCGCGTACGCCCCCAGCCCCGGGAAGGGACGGGCGACCGAGTCCGACGACAGGAACGCCACCCTGCCTCTGACCTCCGCGAGGGCAGGGAGCGCGGCCCGCGTCAGGAGCGCCGCTCCGACCAGGTTGGTCTCCAACAGCTCACGCCAGCACGCCTGATCGGTCTCCGTGAGGAGGGCCAACCGGCTGATCCCGGTGGCGTACACGAGCGTGTCCAGACCGCCGAGCTCGTGGACCGTCGCCCGGACGGTCAGATCGCAGGCCATCGGGATGCGCACGTCGCACTGGGTTGGCCACGCGTCGCCCCCCGCCTCGCTCGCCACCTCGCGCAGGCGGTCGAGCCGGCGAGCCGCCATGGCCACCCGCGCCCCAGCCCGCGTGGCCGCGACCGCGACAGCCCGCCCGATGCCTGACGACGCCCCCATCACGAGCACCCTGCGACCCCCGAGCGAAGCCGTCCCCTCAGCCATGGGCACTATCATGACGCTTACGTCAGGTTTCTGCCGGGTCGTGAGCTCGGCGACCATCACCAGCCTCGCCGCCACGGCGAGCGAGACCGGGGGATGCATGCGAGGGGGACCGGGGCATGAGGGGGAGACACGTGCAGCTGCGTCGAGCGGGCGCATCCCTGCTCGCCGCCGCGGTGCTGCTCGCCGCCTGCGGCGGGGACCCTGCCGTGGGACCCGACACCGACGCCGGGCCGATCGCCGGGGCCGGCGAGTGCGACTGGCCAATGTGGGGCCACAACCTGGCACGCACCTTCACCTACCCGTGTGAGACGGCCCTCTCGACCGACACGGTCGATCAGCTCGAGCTGGCCTGGTTCTTCAACACCTACGACGTGGTGACGGCCACCCCCGCGGTGGTCGACGACACCGCCTACCTGGGTGACTGGTCCGGCCGCTTCTACGCCGTCGACATCGCGACCGGCCATGCCCGCTGGACCTTCCAAGCAGCGACCGAGCCCAACGTCTACGCAGGGCAGATCGTGGCCAGCGCGGCGGTGGCCGACATCGGCGGCGTCCAGACGGTCGTGTTCGCCAGCGGCCGAACCGTCCACGCGCTCCGAGCCGACACCGGCGAGGAGCGCTGGTCCTTCGCGGTGGGCACCGACGACCCCCAGGACTTCACCGAGATCCTGTCATCGCCCGCCATCGCTGACCGCAAGGTGCTCGTGGGCAGCGACGTGCACAACCGGCCGGGCCAGCGAGCGGGGCTCCTCGCGCTCGATGCCAGCACCGGCGCGCTGCTGTGGCACTTCGAACCTGACCGGGGCGACCCACCCCAGGGATGTGGCGACGTGTGGGGCTCGCCCAGCGTCGACCTCGAACGGCGGCTGGTGTTCGTCGGTACCGCCAACTGCCCTCGATCACCCGAGGGATGGGGCCCCTACACCGAGGCGATCGTCGCCGTCGACCTCGACCGGGGCGAGCCCCGCTGGTCGTTCCAGCCTCACCAGCCCAACAACGACGACCTGGACTTCGCCGGCGCGCCGAACCTGTTCCGTGCCCGAGGACGGGACCTGGTCGGGCTCGGGAACAAGGACGGCACCTACTACGCCGTGGACCGCGACACCGGTGAGCTGGCCTGGAAGGCGAGAGCGACCGGCCCGGGGATCGAGGATCCCGGGAGCAACTTCTCCACCGGAGGCTTCATCGGCCCCACCGCCTACGCCGAGGGCATCATCGCCGGCGGCACCGCGGTCGGACCACCGCCGTTCGTGCACGCCATCGACGCCCGCAACGGAGACCTCCTCTGGCAGGACCGTGGGGTCCAGGCCGTGTACGGCTCGGCGGCGGTGGCCAACGGCGTGCTGTTCATCGGTGGGAACGACTTCACGCTCCGGGCCTACGACCTGCGCAGCGGCAAGGTGCTGTGGTCCCACGAGGTGCAGGGCGTCGTCGCCGGAGGACCCGTCGTCGTCGGCGACGATCTGTTCGCCGTGGCCGGCATTCGCGAGCCCGGGCTCCAGGGCCGCATCGAGACCAGCGGCCTCTACCGGTTCGTGCTGCCCGGGCGCGCCAGCACCCGATCGAGCGCGTCAACCACCTCCACGACGACGTCCGCCCGGGCGACCGGTGTGGTCCTCCAGCCCACCGACCAGCCCTGCGTGGGGAGCCCGTGCGACATGTTCCAGGCCGGCATCACCCTTCGGCGTCCCCCCGACCTGCGCCCCACCGCAACCCTCGAGGTGCAGACCGATCCGTTCCGGGTCACCTTCCAGGGAAGTGGGCTCGGTCGACCCGACCAGTGGCTCCAGCCGGACAGCCCGGCCGCCGCAGTCGGCGCGACGATGTTCGGACTGTTCATCTCCGAGCGTGACGACAACCCGGTGGGCGGTGTGCTGTGCATCCTCGACGAGAGCTACCGCTGCAGCACCGATTCGCTGCCGGCGCGCACGTCCTACAACCGCATCACCCTGCTCGCGCTGGCGAGCGCGGACATCCTGCCCACCCCGGCCGACGGAGCGGCCCGGTTGCTCGTGACCATCTCGTTCGATCCACCGCTGACTCCCGTCAGCTGAGCCACGGAGGCACCCGATGAGAACCCTGGTTCGGACCCGCCTCGGACTCGTCACGCTCGTCGCCGCCGCCGGCCTGCTCGCGGCCTGCGGCTCCGGCGGCTCGACCGGCAGCTCCCCCACCACCTCGCCTGCGAGCCCGCAGCAGCCCGGGACGACAGCCACCTCCACCCCGGGTGGTGGCGGCGTGATCGTGTTCAACGGCCAGGGAAACCACCTCGACGCCTACGACGCCGAGCCACCCTTTGCGCACCAGCGGGTCATCACCAACCGGGCGGAGGATCCCCAAGGGCTCGACATCAACGGCCAGATCTGCTTCTTCCCCGACGGCTCACGACGCTTCATCGCCGGTGAGGACACGGACCAGAAGGCCGGCAACACCCAGGGCTGGGGCATCTTCGAGCTCACCGGCGACCGGGTGGGCGAGCTCGGCGCCCGCCAGATCGGCAAGCTGGTCCCGACGTTCCAGGGCAGCACTGACAACGCGGAGAACTACGGATGTGGGGTCCTCTCCGACGGGCGGATCGTCACCACTGACGTGGGCAACCAGGCGGCGGGGCCGGGCGACGGACAGCTGATCGTGTGGTTCCCACCGTTCGACAGCTACCAGGTGGCGTACTGCAAGGTCGATGTCGAGATCGCCACCGCACAGAGCATCTGGGTTGACGACCAAGACCGCGTGCTCGTGGCTTCCGCCCGCCCAGCGGCCTTCGGTGGTCAGGGGGCGGGGGTGTGGCGCTACCACGACCTGCCCACCGGCCCTGACGCGGCGGGGGGTTGCGGTCGCACCGACGCCACAGGCGCGCCGCTCGCGGATCAGGTGCGTAAGGAGCTCTTCATCGCCTCGGGCGAGCACGACCTGATCGCTCCGACCGGCGTGGCCGGTGGCCCAGACGGTCACCTGTTCGTCTCCAGCGTGATCAACGGGGTGATCAACGAGTACGACGCCAACGGCCGGTACGTGCGCACCGTGCTGCGTCCCCCCGCCGGTGAGCAGCTCGGTGAGCGCCCCTTCTCAACCGGCACGCCACTCGGCATCGCCGTCGGACCCGACGGCACGCTCTACTTCGCGGACATCGGCCTCGTGATCGATCCCGCCGACGGCATCGGGCCGGGCGATCGGACGGGCAGCGTTCGACGGATCGTCTTCGTCGGCGGGGTGCCACAGCCCCCGGAGACGATGGCCGGTGGGCTCGCCTTCCCCGACGGCATCGGCCTGCTGGTACCCGGAGGCGGAGCCGGCGGCGCCTCCCGCCTGTAGGGGCTTTCGCTCAGAAGGCGGCGTCCGTCAGGCCGATGTTGACGGTCTTGGTCTCGAGGAACGCCTCGATGCCCTCACGCCCACCTTCGCGACCCAACCCGGAGGTCTTGTAGCCGCCGAACGGGGCGTTCGGCATCACGGTGAAGCCGTTGATGCCGAAGGTGCCGCTGCGAACCGCCTTCGCCACCCGCAGCGCCCGCTTGATGTCGGAGGTCTGCACCGAGGCGCCGAGGCCGTAGTCGGTGTCGTTGGCCAGCCGGATCGCCTCCTCCTCGTCCTTGAACGGGATGGCAGCGAGGACCGGCCCGAAGATCTCCTCACGGGCGATAGTCATGCGGTTGTCGACGTCCGCGAACAGGGTCGGGTTCACGAAGTTGCCCACCGACAGCTCGCCCCCCGGGCGGTCCCCGCCGACGACGAGCCGGGCGCCCTCCTCGCTGCCCCGCTCGATGTAGCCGGTGACCCGCTCGACCTGGCGGGCGTTGATGAGCGGACCCGAGGTGGTGGCGGGATCGAAGGGATCGCCGAGCACGCACATGCCGGCCATCGCAGCCAGCTTGTCGACCATCTCGTCGTAGATGTCCTCGTGGATGAGGGCGCGGGTGTGGCACACGCATCCCTGGCCCGACAGGCCCATCGACACCATGCCCATCATCGCCGCTGCGGTGAGGTCGGGGTTGGGGATGTCGGGGAAGACGATGTTGGGGCTCTTGCCGCCGAGCTCGAGCGAGACCCGCTTGATGCCGTCGGCCGCCGCGGCCAGGATCCGCCGTCCCACCGCCCGGCTCCCCGTGAAGGTGATCTTGTCGACGAGCGGGTGGGTGATGAGCGCCTCGCCGGTGACCGATCCCTCGCCGGCGACCAGGTTGAACACCCCCGCCGGGAGGTCGGCCTCCTCGAGCAGCTCAGTCAGGCGGAACGCCGTGAGGGAGGCGTACTCCGAAGGCTTGAGCACGACAGTGCACCCGGCGGCCAGCGCGGGGGCGGCCTTCTGCGCGAAGAGCAGGAGCGGGGCGTTCCATGGGATGATGGCGGCCACCACACCCACCGGTTCGCGCAGGGTCATCGTGAACATGTCCGAGCCCGTGTACTGGGGGATGGTCTCCCCTGCGAGACGATCCACCCACCCCGCGTGGTAGTCGAAGACGTCAGCGGCGATGTGGCTCGAGACCTGGTAGATCGATGAGAACGACACCGGCATGCCGTTGTCGAGCGTCTGGAGGCGGTCGAGTTCGTCCGCGTGCTCGGCGATCAGCTGCGCGACCCGCTGCAGCATCCGCTTGCGGTCCTTGGCCTTCAGTGAGCTCCACCGACCGTCGTCGAACGCCCGTCGCGCAGCCTGCACGGCCGCGTCCACATCGGTCGCGCTCGCCGTGGCGAAGGTGGTGACCTCCTCGTTGGAGGCCGGATGGATGTGGGTCCAGGTGGTCCCCTCACAGCCCTCCCGCCACTGGCCGTCGATGAACAGCCGTCCCGGGACGACCCCGAGCTCATCCCGATGAGCGAGCACTGACAGCGCCATGGTCCCCCCAGCCGCTCTGGTTCCTCGGGCCACCAGCGTAACGCCCGCACGAGAACAGGTTCTACGCCGGGCGCTGTCGGGGCCGGGCCGAACGGCCGATGGTCCCCGAGTCCGGGGGCGTTCCGCAGGCTCGGAGGCAGGACGATCCCGAAGGCCATCCGCGCCATCACCTACCCTGGTGAGGGTTCCTTGACGGAGCATGCCCGGTCGCGACGGGGGGAGACGGACGATGGAGCGGCGCTGCCCATGATGGAGAGGTCGGGTCGCGCCGTGACCCCGCCTGGCGTCGCCGGGCGCAGTCCGTGGGCACCGTCCGTCGCCATCGAAGACGACGCGATCGTGGTGCACGCCCCCGCCTACACCGATCAGCCCATCCACCTCAGCATCGAGGCGGTTGCCGCGGTGGTCGACCTGCGTGACCGGCGTGCACGCCGACTGCCGGGACCCATGCTGCTCGGGCGGGAGCCCGCCGTTGCGGGCATCGCCACCGCGTCGCCCCAGTCACCGCTGTCCCGGGCGACCCTCGGTCTGGCCTTCCGGCACCCCCTCCCCCTCCCCGAGACACGGCCGGGGGCACCGTGGGATCAGCCCGCCTCTGGCAGCGACCGACCCGACCGCTGGGACGTGCTCGCCATCAACGCCGGGAAGCAGACCGACCAGATCCTCGTGACCTTCGCCCGCCGGGGAACGCCCCGGCTCCCGACCCTCGCATCAGGGCTCACCCTCGCGGTGCGCGACCGCCTGGCCGGATCCGATGGCCAGGGACCACGGTCGGCCTCGGCCACCGCCCGCTCCGAGTCCGATCAGACGGTGACCGTGGCCACCCTCTGCCTCGTGCTGGTGGCGGTGCTGACGGTGCTCATGGCGCTCATCACCAGCTCCCTCGGATGGCTGGTGGTGCTCGCGATCGCTCTGCCCGTCCACCTGTTCGGCACCGCCTCGCAGACGCGGCGTGGACGTCGGCTCACGCGTCGGCGCGTCGGTCCTCCGTCGGTGGGTTCCTGATCGCGCGCCCGATCCCCCGGAGCGTGCAGCCGGGCGAGGTCAGTCGGCGGCAGCGACGGCTTCGCCGATGACCTTGACCTCGCCGTCTTGGTTGGTGAGCTTCACCTCGAGATCGACCAGCTTGCGTCCGTCTTGCTCACGCTTGCCCGTGACCACGACGCTGCTGATGAGCGTCTCCCCCGGCCAGGTCTGCTTGGTGAAGCGCACCTTGTAGCGCTCCAGGTTGCCGATGCCGACGTAGTCGGTGATGGCCTTGCCGAGCAGACCCATCGAGAACATCCCGTGTCCGAACACGCTCGGCAGCCCCGCGGCCTGGGCGGCGACCTCGTCGTGGTGCATCGGGTTGAAGTCCCCCGAGGCGCCGGCGTACATCACGAGGTCGGTCCGGGTCAGCTCGTGGCTGAGCGACGGGGCCTCGTCGCCGATCGCGACCTGGTCGAAGGTGAGCTTGGGCTCGGCCATGGTGATGCCTCCCGGGTCATCGGCCGGGCCGATTCTTCGCGATTGCTGACACGCGTGTCAAGTTTCGCGATCGACCCCCGGCCCACTTCGTAGACTCGCCGCATGCTCCGGCGGTCCCGGGTCCGCTACCGCCGACCTCTCCAGGCGCTGGCCACGGTGCGCGGCGTGATCATGCTCCAGGTCCTGGCCAACGGGGCCGGTGCGCTGGTGGTCTTCCTGTACCTGCAGTACCTCTTCCCCGTCCGCACCCCCGAGGACGAGCAGCGCCTGGGCATCAACCTGACCGTGTTCGGGGCGTACCTGCTCATCACCTTGCTGATCGCGTTCCCCCTCAACCGGCACATCCTCGGGCGAGCCATGGCCTGGGTGCGTGACGGGCGGGAGCCAACCGAGCTCGAGCGGCTCTCCACGCTCACCCAGCCGCTGCAGCAGACGGTGTCGGCCTTCCTCGGCTGGGTCGGTGCCGCGGTGATCTTCGGCATCCTCAACGAGGACGCCACCCGGGTCTCGCTCGGCATCGTGCTCGCCGGGCTGGTCACCTGCGCGCTGCTCTACCTGCTGCTCGAGCGGCACTTCCGCCCGGTCTTCGCGCTCGCACTGCAGGACGCCGACCTGCCGCGCCCCCACCGCGAGATCCTGCCCCGGATCATGATCGCCTGGCTGCTCGGCTCGGCGATCCCGATCGTGGCGCTCGGCCTGGCCCCGCTCGGCGTGCCCCTCGCGCAGCGGGGTGAGCTCAGCGGGCGCATCGCGGTCCTGGTGGTGACCAGCGTGGTGGCCGGCGGACTCATCATGCGGGCAGCCGCACGGGGTGTCGCCGATCCGATCGAGGCGGTCCGTCGGGCGATGGCCCGCGTCGAGGACGGTGACCTCGACGTCGAGGTCCTGGTGGACCACGCCGGGGAGATCGGACGGCTGCAGGCGGGCTTCAACGCCATGGTGGAGGGGCTGCGGGAGCGCCGACGGCTGCACGACCTCTACGGCCGACAGGTGGGCGTCGACGTCGCCCGCGCCGCGCTGGCTCAGGGCCCGCAGCTCGGTGGCGAGGAGCGTCGCGTCAGCGCGCTGTTCGTGGACCTCGACGGCTTCACCAGCTTCGCCGAGAACCACTCCCCCACCGAGGTGGTCGAGGAGCTCAACGCCTTCTTCTCGGTGGTCGTCGACGCGGTGATGACCGAAGGGGGCTTCGTCAACAAGTTCGAAGGCGACGCCGCCCTGTGCATCTTCGGTGCGCCGTCGGACCAGCCCGACCACGCCGCCCGGGCGCTGCGGGTCGCGGCCGCGCTCCCCTCGGCGGTGGCCAGGCTCCCGGGCCGACCAGGCGTCGGCATCGGCGCGGCGACCGGCCGGGTCGTGGCCGGCAACGTGGGCACCCCCGAGCGCTTCGAGTACACCGTGATCGGCGACGCGGTGAACGTGGCGGCCCGGCTCACCGAGCTGGCCAAGCAGCGGGGACGCCCCGTGCTCGCCGATGAGGACACGGTGCTGGCTGCGGGTGAGGCCGGCGGTCGGTGGCGCCGGATCGGCTCGGTGACCCTGCGCGGCCGATCCAGGCCTACCGGCGTCTTCGAGCTCGTCGTACCTGACTGACGGAGCACCCCGGACGCAGCGCCCGAGCCGCGAGGGGGCTCAGGCGAGGAGCTGGTCAGCCAGGCGATCGTGGTGCCACGCAGAGGACCCGAGCAGGTACTCGCTGGCGTAGGCCCGCCGGAGGAAGAGGTGCACGTCGCACTCCCACGTGTAGCCGATGCCACCGTGGATCTGCACCGCGTCCTTCGCAGCACGCCTGGCGGCCGCCCCGGCGGCGGCCTTGGCGACGTGCGCGGCCCGGTGGCGGTCCGGGTCGTCGGCGTCGAAGGCCATCGCCGCGTAGTAGACGGCCGCCGTCGCCCGCTCGAGGTCGAGCGACATGTCGACCATCTTGAACTGCAGCCCTTGAAAGGAGCCGATCGGTCGGTCGAACTGCACCCGTTGCTTCGAGTACGACACGCTCGTGTCGACCAGCCAGCGGACGGTACCGACCATCTCCGCCGCGAGCGCGATGGTGGCCCGCTCGAGCACGGCAGTGAGCGTTCCGGTCGAGACTGGGACGGACTCGAGGTCGGGAGGCACCTCGAGCTCGAAGAGCCGTCGGGTCGAGTCCAGCGTCTCCATGGGCCGCATCGTCAGCGCCGGTGCGGGCACGACCGCGACCGACGGCCCAGGGAGCACGATGGCCACCCGGTCGACGCGGTCGACCTCCGGCACGAACCGGCGGATCGGTTCCGCCGGAGGCGCCGCGTGCCACAGCCCGTCGCGTCCCGCGAGCGCAACCGTCCCCGAGAGCTCCCCCGCTGCGACCGCGTCCACGTCCGGGTCCGACAAGGCGCGAAGCAGCGGCAGGAAGAGCGCGGAGGTGGCGAAGTACGGGCCGGGGAGCAGCACCCGTCCCGCCTCCTCGAGGAAGAGGCAGTGGTCGACGAGCGGGCCGTCCCCGAGCGCCACCCACTCCCGCAGGTGCCGGTCCCACACGGGCTCGATCACCGAGGGGTCGTTCCAGTGGGCGCGCACCAACGTCGACGGGCACTCCCTGCCGAGCAACCCGCGGGCGGTCTCGCGGAGCAGCTCCTGCTCCTCGGTGAGGGTGAAGTCCATCGAGCCGCTATCCCTTCGGGAGCCCGAGAACCCGGGTGGCGACCGTGTTGCGCTGGATCTCGGAGGTTCCCCCACCGATGTTCGCGGCCAGGCCCACGAAGAAGCCCTGCTGCCACCGGGCGCGCTCCTCCGTGAACGCCGGGTCAACCACGGCGCCGTACGGTCCCTGCAGATCCATGCCCAGCTCGAACAGCTCCCGTCGCAGCTCCGCGGTGGCCAGCTTCATGTAGCTGTGCTCGGGAGCCGAGCTGCCCTGGGCGAAGCTGGCGAAGCCCTTGTAGCCCAAGGCCTTGAGGCTGGCGACCCGCTCGTAGGCGGCGGCCAGGCGGCGACGCACACCGGGATCGTCCGCCAGGCCGCGTCGCCTGGCCAGATCGATCAGCCCCTCGAGGGCCCGCTGACAGCCGAACACCCCTTCGACCCACAGGCCGCCGCGCTCGTGGGCCAGCGAGCCCATGGTGATGCGCCAGCCGTCGTCGAGCCCGCCCACCAGGTTCTTTGCCGGCACCACCACGTCCGTGAAGAACACCTCGGCGAACTCGGCGCCACCGTTGATCTGCCGGAGCGGCCGCACCTCCACCCCTGGGCTGTCGAGGTCGATGATCAGCACGCTGATGCCCTTGTGCTTGGGCACGGTGGGGTTCGTGCGCACGTAGCAGAAGCACTTCTCCGCCACCGTTGCGTAGGAGGTCCACACCTTCTGGCCGTTGACGATGAACGAGTCCCCGTCGAGCACCGCACGGGTCTGCAGGTTGGCCAGGTCCGAGCCGGCGTCCGGCTCGCTCATGCCGACGCACCACACCGTGTCGCCCCTGATCGCGGCGGGGGCCATGGCCTTCTGCTCCTCGTTGCCGAACTCCAGCAGGCTGGGACCGACGATCGCGTAGCCACCGAAGTGCACCGAGCGCGGGATGCCCTGGCGCGCCAGCTCCTCGAGGTAGATGAGCGTCTGCACCGGCGTGGCGTTGCGACCACCCAGCTCCGGCGGGTACCCGGGGATCATCCAGCCGTGATCGAAGAGGGTGGCCTGCCACTCGCGTGCCCAGTCCGGGATGATCTGCTCTTCACCGCCGAGGAAGTCCTTGCCCGCACGCGCCTCGGGAGGGCAGTGCTCGTCGATGAAGGTCCGCAGCTCCTCACGGAACGCCTCGTCAGCCGGATCCCACGCCAAGCGCATGGCTGCTCTCCCCTCCCCGCTAGGAGCCCGGGCTCGGGAAGAAGAACGGTGGGATGCTGCCGTCGCTTCTCGAGAACAGCGCCTCGCGGACTGCGGCTACCCCGTCGATGGTCCAGGGCTCATCGGTGGTGACCTCGGTGAGGGGGCGCCAGCCCTCGAGCAGCTGCACCACACCACCTTGCACCTTGAGCACCTGACCGGAGATGCCCCGGGCCAGCGGGCTGGCGAGCCAGCAGGCGACCGCGGCGACGTTCTCCGGGGCGAAGCGGTCGAAGTCGCCCTCGGCCACCTTCATGTACTCGCCGGCGACGGCTTCGGTGAGCCGGGTGCGAGCCACCGGGGCGATGGCGTTCACCCGTACGCCGTAGCGTTCGAGCTCGCGGGCCACCACGATGGTCATCGACGCGATGCCCGCCTTCGCCGCTGCGTAGTTGACCTGCCCGGCGTTGCCGTACAGGCCCGACTCCGAGGTGGTGTTGACGATGGCCGCGTCGACCGGCTCGCCGGTCTGCTTGGCCCGCTCCCGCCAGTGCAGGCCGGCGAAGTGGGTGGTGCAGAAGTGCCCCTTCAGGTGCACCCGGACAACGAGATCCCATTCGTCCTCGGTCATCGAGAAGCTCATCCGGTCCCGCAGGATGCCCGCGTTGTTGACGAGCACGTCGAGCCCACCGAGCTCCTCGACTGCCTGACGGATCAGGTTCTGCGCTCCCGACCAGGAGGCGATGTCGTCGTAGTTGGCGACCGCCGTGCCCCCGGCGGCCACGATCTCATCGACGACCTGCTGAGCCGGTGTCGGGTCGCTGCCCCCGCCCGATGCCTCGCCGCCGAGATCGTTGACCACGACGCTGGCCCCCTCGGCCGCGAACAGCAGCGCCTCTGCCCGACCGATGCCCCGGCCTGCGCCGGTGACCACCGCGACCTTCCCGTCGAACACCCCCATGTCCTCGTCCCCCGTTTCCTGACGTTCGTGTCACGTTACGCTCTCGGCCGGGAACCCGGCAACGGAGGAGCAGGCAGATGGCGGATGAGGCACCGATCGAGCAGCAGATCGCCTGGAGCCAATCCGGGGACGTCGCCTGGATCACCATCAACGCACCCGACCAGGCCAACGCGCTCACCGCCGCCCGGCGGGACCGGCTCACCGAGCTCTTCCGGGAAGCATCCGCCTCGTTGGCGGTGCGCGCAGTGGTGCTCACCGCCACGGGTGACCGCCACTTCTGCACCGGAGCGGCCCTCGGCGGGCCACGCCCGCGCACCGGCGACCGACCCGCAGACGCCCCCGATCGCGTCAGCGGCGACGCCGCGCGACTCATCCGGGAGGGCTGGCAGCGGCTCGTGGCCGCGATCCTCGACTGCGAG
>JBBFLY010000051.1:0-7847 GCA_037478855.1 Acidimicrobiales bacterium
CAGCGTGCCGGATCTCGACACGCTGGCTGACAGGTTCGAGGGTGGGCCGAGCTCGAGGGTGGGCCGAGCTCGAGGGTGGGCCGAGCTCGAGGGTGGGTCGAGCTCGAGGGTGGGTCGAGCTCGAGGAGGGTCGGGCCCAGAATCGGTTGGGATGGGCACCGGAAGCTCTTGACCGATCGGTCAAGTAACGGGGAGGATGCTCGGATGCCACAGGCCGCGAGCAACGGGATCGAGCTGGAGTACGAGACGTTCGGGGCCTCAGGTGACCCCCCGCTGCTGCTCGTCATGGGGCTCGGCGCCCAGATGATCTCCTGGGACGACGAGCTCTGCGAGGCATTCGCCGATCGCGGGTTCTTCGTCATCCGCTTCGACAACCGCGACGTCGGCCTGTCCACCAAGATCGACGCGCCCGATGCGGACGTCCTCGCAGCCGCCACCGCGGCGATGGCCGGGCAGCCGGTCGACGCGCCCTACCTGCTGAGCGACATGGCCGCGGACGCCTGGGGCCTGCTCGACGCACTCGACATCGACAGGGCCCATCTCATCGGGGCGTCGATGGGCGGCATGATCGTGCAGTCGATGGCGATCGCACGGCCGGATCGGGTGATGTCGCTCACCTCGATCATGTCGACCACCGGAGACCCCGATGTCGGGATGCCGCACCCGGATGTGCTGCACGTGCTGATGGAGCCCGCCCCGGTGGAGCGCGAGGCGTACATCGAGCAGTCGGTGCGCAACAGCCGGGCCATCGGTAGCCCCGAGCACTTCGAGGAGGAACGAGCCCGGCGCAAGGCCGCCCGGTCGTACGACCGCTGCTTCCATCCCAAGGGCGTCACCAACCAGCTGCTGGCCATCCTGGCCTCGGGCAGCCGGTCTGCGGCCCTGCGGGAGTTGCGGCTTCCGGCGCTGGTGATCCACGGTGACGCCGATCCACTGGTCGACGTCAGCGGGGGTGAGCGCACTGCCGAGTGCTTGGCGGGATCGGAGCTGCTCATCCTCGAGGGGATGGGCCACGATCTCCCCACGCACTACTGGGCCCGGATCGTCGAAGGGGTGTGCAGCCTCGCGTCGCGAGCCGGCGTCGAGACGTGACCAGCGGCGCGGGCGCACCGCACGCGAGCCCACCTCGCAGCACCGCCCGGCACAGCAACGGGCACGGGAACCCGCAGAGGAACCCGCAGAGGAACCCGCAGAGGAACCCGCACAGGATGCTTCACAGGACTCGGCAGAGCACAGGGAGGTAGGAAGACCCGTGGGACCGCTTTCCGGGGTGAGGGTGATCGAGCTGGCAGGGATCGGTCCGGGACCGTTCTGCGCCATGATGCTCGCGGACATGGGGGCCGACGTGCTGCGGATCGACCGGGCACAGAACGCCATGGGCGGCGATCCCGCCAACCCACCCGCAGATGTCCTCAACCGCGGGCGACGGTCGGTGGCGCTCGATCTCAAGCACCCAGAGGGCGTGGAGACGCTGCTCACGCTCGTCGAGTCCGCCGACGCCCTGATCGAGGGCTTCCGCCCCGGTGTCTGCGAGCGGTTGGGCTTCGGCCCGGAGGTGTGCCTGGCACGCAACCCACGCTTGGTCTTCGGCCGGATGACCGGCTGGGGTCAGGACGGCCCGTACGCGCAGATGGCCGGCCACGACATCAACTACATCGCGCTGGCCGGCGCGCTGGAGCCGATCGGGCGCCAGGGTGACCGTCCGGTGCCACCGCTGAACCTGGTCGGCGACTTCGGTGGTGGGGGGATGCTGCTCGCCTTTGGCGTGGTGTGCGCACTCCTGGAGGCCCAGCGATCGGGTGAAGGCCAGGTCGTGGACGCCGCGATGGTCGACGGTGCCGCGGTGCTGATGACGATGTTCCACGCGTTCCGCGCCATGGGGATCTGGAACGACGAGCGTGGCACCAACCTGCTCGACACCGGCGCCTACTTCTACGAGGTCTACGAGACCGCTGACGGCAAGTACGTCTCGATCGGCTCGCTCGAGCCGCAGTTCTACAACACGCTGCTCGACAAGCTCGGACTCGCGGACGATCCCACCCTTCCCCGCCAGCACGATCGCAGTCAGTGGCCGGCGATGAAGGAGCGGTTCGCGGAGATCTTCCGCACGAAGACCCGCGATGAGTGGTGCGAGCTGCTCGAGGGCACCGATGCCTGCTTCGCGCCGGTGCTCTCGATGGCGGAGGCACCGCATCATCCACACAACGTGCACCGTGGCACCTTCGTCACCAACCACGGGGTCGTGCAGCCGGCACCTGCGCCCCGGTTCTCGCGCACCACGCCGGAGATCCAGCGGCCCCCGGCCTTCCCCGGCCAGCACACCGATGAGGCGCTGACCGACTGGGGCTTCACTCCCGAGCGGGTGGCGGAGCTGCGCGCGGCCGGCGCGATCGCCTGAGCCCGCACCTAGGCTCGGGGCATGGCGACGCTGGTCTGCTTCCACGCCCACCCCGACGACGAGAGCATCGCCACGGGTGGCACCATGGCCCTTGCCGCTGATGCCGGTCATGAGGTCGTGCTCGTCGTGGCCACCCGTGGCGAGCACGGCGAGGCGCAACCGGGGGTCCTCGCTGACGGCGAGGAGCTCTGGCGGCGCCGGGTGGAGGAGACCTACGCGTCTGCCGAGATCCTCGGCGTCAGCCGGGTCGAGTTCCTCGGCTATCGCGACTCGGGGATGATGGGGGAACCCACCAACGACGACCCGCGGTGCTTCTGGCGGGCAGACCTCGAGGAGGCGGCCGACCGGTTGGCGGCCATCCTGGAAGAGGTGGGCGCCGACGTGCTCACCATCTACGACGACCACGGGGGCTACGGGCATCCCGACCACATCCAGGTCCACCGTGTGGGACGGCTGGCTGCTGAGCGTGTCGGGGTCCGACACGTCTTCCAGGTGACCATGAACCGCGACCAGATCCGGGAGCTGATGAGCGAGGCCTCCGAGGAGCTCGAAGCCGCTCTGGATGACGAGCCCCGCGACCGCGTGGGCGCCGACGAGTTCGGCTCACCCGCCACGCTGATCACCCACGCCGTCGATGTGCGCCGGGTGCTATCCCGCAAGCGGGCCTCCATGGAGGCCCACCGCAGCCAGATCGGCCCGGAGACGTTCTTCCTCAAGATGCCGCCGGAGGCGTTCGCGCACGCGTTCGGCACCGAGTGGTACATCGAGCTCGGCCGTGTGCGGGCCGCTGGCGAGCCGTTCGCCACCGACCTGTTCGCCGGCGTCGGTTGAGCGGAGTCAGGATGAGCGGTCGGGAGTGGACCCACACCGGCGTCGCGCAGCGCTTGGTCTTCGGTGCCGGGACCCTGCGGCAGGTGCCCGAGCTGCTGCGGGCCCTCGGCCTTGAGCGGGTCATGCTGGTCACGACCGCCGGGCGTCTCGGGTCTGCAGACGGGCGCCGGTTGACCGGTCTGCTGGGCCGGGCGCTGGCGTCGACCTTCGCGCAGGTCAGCGCCCACACCCCGACGCCGGTCGTGCAGGCGGCGGTGCTGCAGGCCCGTCGGGACGGCGTGGACGGGCTCGTCTCGTTCGGGGGTGGCTCGTGCGCGGACACCGCGAAGGCGGTCAACTTCTTCGCCGAGCAGGAGGCGGGCATGCCTGCCACCACCTGGACCGAGCACGCGCTGCTGCCCCACGTCGCGGTGCCCACCACCTACTCGGGGGCTGAGCTCACCGCGTTCTTCGGTTTGACCGATCCCCACACGCGACACAAGCGCGGCGCTGGCGGTCCGTCGTGTGCGCCGGTCGCTGCCGTCTACGACCCCGAGCTCACCTTGGCCACACCGGTGCGGGTGAGCGCGGAGACGGGGATGAACGCGCTCGCCCACTGCGTCGAGGTGGTGTGGTCGCCGTCGTGCACGCCGGAGGCCGAGGCGATCGCTCTCGCTGGTGCCCGTCGCATCGTCGATGCCCTGCCTGCGGTGGTCGATGATCCCGCCGACATCGAGGCCCGCACGGCGATGCTGGAGGGTGCGGCGCTCGGTGGTCGCTGCCTGCAGAACGGCACGATGGGCATCCACCACGGTCTGGCACAGCTCGTGGGCGGGCGCACCGGCATGCCTCACGGGTTGGCCAACGCGGTGATCCTTCCTCATGCGATCCGGTACAACGCGGACGCGGTACCGGAGGCGGTGGCGAAGCTCTCGGAGGCGCTCGGCGCGGGTGATGACCTGGCGGGGTTCGTCGAGTCGCTGGTGGCGCGGCTGGGTCTGCCCACCCGGCTGTCGGCGTGCGGTGTGGGTGAGGACGACCTCGAGGCGGTGGCTCGGCTCTCGCAGTCCAACCCCAACGTGTTGTTGAACCCGAAGCCGGTCACGGAGGCGGACGCGCTCGCCGTGCTGCAGGCCGCCTACTGAAGGCTTCGACCGGCGGCTGACGTCCGAGGCTGACACATCCGGTAGGGGACCGGCGAGCCCGGCTACAGTTCCCTCGATTGTGTCTGCTGTTGGCAGGAGGCGGAGCGTGGTGAAGAGCGTCCGGCACATCGGTCTGATCGCGGCGGCGTCGGTGGCGACCGCCGTGTTGGTGGTGCCCGTTCCGACCGCCAGCGCCGACGGCCCGGTCACGGTGACGTTCGAGTGCACGGGCGCTGCTCAGAGCTGGGTGGTCCCAGCAGGGGTCACGGAGGTGACCGTCGATCTCTACGGTGCGCAAGGTGGTTCGGTGGGAGAGGCGACGGGAGGCCTGGGTGGCCACACCGTGGCGACTCTGGCGGTGACGCCCGGTGAGACCCTCCAGGTCAACGTGGGCTGCCGGGGAGGCGATGGCGGTGACACGCCTGGTGCGGGCGGCTTCGGTGGCGGTGGTGTGGGCGGAGCCCGCGACGGCGTGCGGGGTGTCTCGGGTGCGGGTGGCGGCGGCGCCTCCGACATCCGCCAGGGTGGTACGGGTCTCGGTGATCGGGTCGTGATCGCCGGCGGTGGTGGCGGTGGCGGGGCGGGCTTGAGCGCTGCGGGTGGTGGTGCAGGGGGTGGGGCCAGTGGTGGCGACGGGGGCAAGCATCCCAACAGCACCTCAACCGTCGGGGGCGGCGCGGTGGGCTCCACCCCCGGGTCGGGCGGTTCGCCGAACGGCAATCCCGGCTCGATCGGCCAGGGTGGTGATGGCGGGGACAACACCGGCACCTCGACCGGGCGGGCGGGAGGTGGTGGCGGTGGTGGCCTCGCTGGTGGCGGTGGTGGGGGTGCCGACGGGAACGGCTGGGGCGCTGCGGGTGGTGGGGGCGGCTCCGGGTTCGGCCCCCTGTCGGCCACGCTCGAGTCCGGCGTGCGAGCTGGCGACGGTCTGGTGACGATCACCTACACGCCGGGCGGCGGCGCCAGCACGACTTCGACGTCGACGTCGCCGACGACGTCGACCACGGGGTCGCCGACGACGTCGACCACGGGGTCGCCCGGTTCAGCCGCGCGGGCCGCAGTGACGGCCAACCCTCGGTTGACCGGCTGATCCCACCGCCGCGGTCAGGCGGTTGGTGGTGGCTCGAGCTCCCGCTCGGTGAACCCGTCGAGCGGTCCCACACCGCGGAACACGTGTCCGCGCGCATCGCTGCGGACCAGCACCACGTCGCCCGCGAGCCGCCGGCCTTGCCGGGTCAGCATGCGAAGCCCGTAGCGTGTCTGCTCCAGCTCGATCGGGCGGCGGGACGCCGCCACACACTCCCAATCGAGGCCGTCCGCGTTGTCGTGCTGCGCGACGATGAGGTCGGCGTAGAGCAGAGGTATGTCCTCGCCGTCGATCGACAGGTGGGCGATCGTGAAGCGGGCGTGCCTCAACGCACCCGCTCCCGATCGGGAGCGAGCGTGAGGATCTCGGCGCCGTCGTCGGTGACCAGCAGCGTGTGCTCGAACTGCGCGGTGCGGCTCCCGTCGGCGGTCACCGCGGTCCAGCCGTCATCCCAGATGCGGTGCTGGCCGGTACCCATGGAGATCATGGGCTCGATGGTGAAGGTCATGCCGGGCTCGGCGACCGTGGTGAAGCGCGGTTCGTAGTAGTGGGGGATCTGGAGATCGGTGTGGAACTGCTCACCGATGCCGTGGCCGACGAAGGCCCGCACCACCTCGAAGCCGTTCGCGTGCGCGTGCTCTTCGATCGCTCGGCCGATCTCGGAGAGCGGCCGGCCGGGCCTCACCGCCTCGATGCCGCGCTCGAGGCACTCGCGGGTCACCCGGACCAGCCGCTGTGACTCGGGGTCCACGGTGCCGACGAGGAAGGTGGCGTTGGTGTCGCCGTGCACCCCGTCCAGGTAGATGGTGACGTCGAGGTTGACCAGATCGCCGTCGCGCAGTGGCCGGTCGTCGGGGATCCCGTGGCAGATGACCTCGTTGACGGACGTGCACAGCGACTTCGGGAACCCCCGATAGTTGAGGGGGCTCGGGTAGCCGCCCCGGTCGATGCAAGCCTGGTGGACGATGGCGTCGAGTTCGTCGGTGGTGACACCGACCGCGACCGCCTCCCCTGCGAGCTGGAGGATCTCGGCTGCGGCTCTGCCGGCCCGCCGCATCCGCTCGATGACCTCTGGGCTCTTGACCCACGGCTCCTCGCGGCGGACGGGCACGCCGGTGTCCGCGTAGTCCGGGCGTGGGATCTCCGCCGGTACGGGGCGGGGAGGGCTCAACCTGCCAGGTCGGAGTCGCTCCTCGGTCGCTTTGTGGCAGCGCTTGAACTTGCGGCCGCTGCCGCACCAGCACGGGTCGTTCGATCGGAGCATGGTGTCTGGGAGTGTACGGGCTGGTCTCGACTGGCGGTCGGGAGGAGGGTGCGACACGATCGCGCGGGTGAGCATCATCAAGATCAACGCCATCACCGTGCCCGCCGGGGCGGGCGATGAGCTGGCCAGGCGCTTCGCGGCTCGGGCCGGCGCCGTCGACGACCAGGACGGCTTCGAGGGCTTCGAGCTGCTCAAGCCCACCGATGGTCGTGACACCTGGCTCGTGGTCACCCGCTGGCGTGACGAGGCTGCCTTCGAGGCGTGGGTGGCGTCTCCCGCTTTCGCCCACGGGCATCAGGGGGCAGATGCCCCCGCACCGCATGGTGGGCCGGTGAGCACCCACAGCGAGCTGTGGTCGTATGAGGTGGCCCTGACGAGCGGCTCCAGCGGGAGCTGAACCGGCCTGTGCTGCTCGAGCTGCACCAGTCGTTCGCCTGGTTCGTCATCATCGGTAACGGCCTGGCCGGTCTGTGGGCGCTCGCCGCGCACTGGCTCAGCGCCTTGCGCACCCGCGCGCTGTGGTGGTTCACGGCCGTGGTGGAGGTGGCGATCTTCATACAGGTCGCCATGGGTGTCGGTCTGGTGGCTGGTCAGGGCATCACGGCCCCCCAGTTCCACATGTTCTACGGCTTCGTGGCGATCATCGCTGTGGGGCTGATCTACAGCTACCGCCAGCAGATGCAGCCCTACCGGTTCCTCCTCTACGGTTTCGGCGGGCTGTTCCTCATGGGCCTTGGGATCAGGGCCATGATCGTGGGGGCCGTCTAGCGCACTCGGCTCGCGCAGCAGCGCTGAGGTGTCGACGTCGGTGGTAGGTCGTCGCGGTTGGGCTAGAGGTTCACGACGGGGCAGGTCAGGGTGCGGGTGATGCCGTCGATCATCTGGATCCGGCTCACGACCATCTTGCCGAGCTCGTCGACGGAGTCGGCCTCTGCTCGGGCGATGACGTCATACGGCCCGGTGACGTCGTCGGCTGAGACCACGCCGTCGATCGCGCTGACCTCGCTTGCCACCTGGGCGGCTTTGCCCACCTCGGTCTGGATGAGCACGTAGGCGCTCACGGTCATCGCAGTTCCCCTTCCAAGGACCAGCTCATCGGACGGGTGCGATGGTAGTGGCGCGGGCGGCACCAGCGAACGGCCC
>JBBFLY010000051.1:7857-21915 GCA_037478855.1 Acidimicrobiales bacterium
CGGTCGGGCCGTTCGCTGGTGCCGCCCCACGCGGGCCTGGGGGAGCCGAGCGGGAGTGGTCTCGAGGCGAAGTGGTCTCGAGGCGATCAGCTCTCGGAAGCCTCGGCCTCGATGGCAGGGGAGCTTTCGCCCCGGCTGACTTCGACCTTGCGAGGCTTGGCCTGCTCGGCCACCGGGACGGTGACGTGCAGGACGCCGTCCTCGTAGCGGGCCTCGATGCGGCTCGCGTCGAGGTTGTCGCCGAGTGAGAGCTGGCGGGTGAAGCGACCGTAGCGGCGCTCGCGCACGAGGACCTCCTCGCCTTCCTTGCGCTCGGTCTCGACCCGGCGCTCGGCGGAGACGGTGAGCACGTTGTTCTCGACCTCCACGTCGATGCTGTCGGGGTCGACGCCGGGAAGCTCGAAGCTGATCTCGACCTTGTCGCCCTTGCGTACCGCGTCCATGGCGATGCGCGCGGGGGTTGCGGGGGTGCTGCCCCACATCTCCTGCGTGAGACGGTCGAACTCACGGAACGGGTCGAAGCGGATGAGCATGGTCAGCGACCTCCTGCTGGATCGTTGCGGTGGCGAAGCCGAATGACTTCTATCACAAGATAGCTAAAAAGCTGAGTGGAATCAACTCAGATTTTCTGCACGTGACAGAGGCTACCTTGGGGGGATCCCGGGGCGGAACGCGACAGACGGGGCCACTCGGGCCCCGTCTGGATCGGTCGAGTCGATGATGGTCGCGCGGAGCGGGCCCGGCCGGCCCACACGCCTCAGTCCGCGAGGCGCTTCTCGAGCGCGCGCAGCTCGTCGCGCAGCTCATCGGGGAGCCGCTCCCCGATGAACTCGAAGTGGCTCTCGATCTGGGGGATCTCCTGACGCCACGCCTCCGGATCCACCTCGAGGAGCCGAGCCATGGTGGCGTCGTCGAGGTCGAGACCGGAGCGGTCGATGGCCTCGACCGTGGGCACCCAGCCGATCGGCGTCTCGGTGGCCGCTCCCCGGCCCTCGACCCGCTCGATCACCCACTTGAGCACCCGGGAGTTCTCGCCGTAGCCGGGCCAGAGGAACGAACCGTCGTCGCCCTTGCGGAACCAGTTCACCCAGAACAGCTTGGGGAGCTTCTCGGGCGAGGTGGCCGTGCCGATCTTGAGCCAGTGCGCGAAGTAGTCGCCCATGTTGTACCCGCAGAAGGGGAGCATGGCGAAGGGATCGAAGCGCAGCTCACCGACGGTGCCTGCGGCGGCGGCCGTCTTCTCCGAGGACATGATCGACCCGAGGAACACCCCGTGGCGCCAGTCGAAGGACTCGGTCACCAGCGGCACGTTGGTGGCTCGGCGGCCACCGAAGAGGATCGCCGAGATGGGGACACCCCGTGGATCCTCCCACTCCGGCGCGATGGAGGGGCACTGGCTCGCGGGCGCGGTGAACCGTGCGTTGGGGTGGGCGGCAGGGGTCGGGGAGTCCGGCGTCCAGTCCCGGCCACGCCAGTCGAGCAGGTGCGCGGGCGGCTCGTCGGTCATCTCCTCCCACCACACGTCCCCGTCATCGGTGAGCGCGCAGTTGGTGAACACGACATGGCCGTGCAGGGTCTCCATCGCGTTGCGGTTCGTCTTCGCGCTGGTGCCGGGTGCGACCCCGAAGAAGCCGGCCTCAGGGTTGATGGCGTAGAGGCGCCCGTCGTCGCCGAACTTCATCCACGCGATGTCGTCGCCGATGGTCTCGACCTTCCAGCCGGGCAGGGTCGGGATCATCATGGCCATGTTCGTCTTGCCGCAGGCGGACGGGAACGCTGCCGCGATGTAGCGCTTCTCGCCGTCGGGTGGGGTGATGCCGAGGATCAGCATGTGCTCGGCCAGCCAGCCGTCGTCGCGGGCCATCGTTGACGCGATGCGCAGGGCGAAGCACTTCTTGCCCAGCAGGGCGTTCCCGCCGTAGCCCGAGCCGTACGACCAGATCTCGCGGGTCTCAGGGAAGTGGACGATGTACTTGTTCGCCGCGTTGCACGGCCACGGCACGTCCTGCTGGCCCGGCTTGAGCGGGGCGCCCACCGAGTGCACGCAGGGCACGAAGCTTCCGTCGCTGCCGAGCACGTCGAGCGCCGCCTGCCCCATGCGGGTCATGATCCGCATGTTCACCACGACGTAGGCGGAGTCGGTCAGCTGGACGCCGATGTGGGCGATCGGCGACCCGAGGGGCCCCATGCTGAAGGGCACCACGTACATGGTGCGGCCCTCCATCGCCCCGTCGAACAGCTTGAGCAGCTCCGCCTTCATCTCCGCGGGGTCGCGCCAGTTGTTGGTGGGGCCGGCGTCGATCTCGCGCTCGGAGCAGATGAAGGTGCGGTCCTCGACTCGGGCCACGTCGTCGGGATCGGAGAGCGCGAGGAAGCTGTCGGGTCGCATCGACTCGTTCAGCCGTCGGAACGTGCCGCTCGCGACGAGCAGGTCACAGAGCTGCTGGCGTTCGGCCTCCGAACCGTCGCACCAGTGGACGTTCGCCGGTCGGAGGATCCGTGCCCACTCTTCAACCCATTCGATCAGCTTCTGGTTGGTCGTTGAGGCGGGCATCTGACCTCCGATGGCACTGTCGTCGCGATGGCGCGTCGATGACGCGAACGTGAATGTCCAATACTAGGGGTCAGCAGCCCGAGAAGAGCTAACCCGCGGGCCGCTCGCGGACGGCGACGGACGGGTGGAGATCCGCGCTGGCGCTCGCGCAGCTCAGCGCTGGCGCTCGCGCAGGACCGGCTGGTCAGGCCCGTCCTGGGGGTGTTGCGGATCGTCGGGATGCGCGATCTCGAACCCGGGCGTGCCCATGTCGATCTCGGACCCGAGGCGCAGCCGGGTCGCCAGTCCGCGACCGTCGAGATCGAAGACCACACGCTGTCCCTGGCGCAGCATCCGGAAGATGGAGTGCTCGAGCGCGCCCTCGGCGAGCTCGTACTCGGTGAAGTCCTTGTCGGAGACGACGGTGCCGACGCCCGTGGAGGGGTCGTAGGACTTGATCACACCTTGCACTGCGGGCTCCTCGTCGGGTCTGCGAGCCGGTCGCCGCGTGTCAGTGGACGGCCTTTTGGATCTTGCCAGCCTTGATGCACGACGTGCAGACGTACAGCCGCTTGGGCGCGCCGTTGATCAGCGCCCGCACCCGCTGGATGTTGGGGTTCCAACGGCGCTTGGTGCGGCGGTGCGAGTGGCTCACCGCCATGCCGAACGACGGCTTCTTGCCACAGACCTCGCAGACGGCAGCCATGACACGACCTCGACGATCTCGGGACCACGCGGATCTCGGACGAAACGGCCAGCAACGGTAGCAGCGGCAGTGACGGTGTGGACAATCGTGGCCGGTCCCGTGCGGTCACTACGATCCCCGCCGATGGCGAACGACGTGATCACGGCAGACGACCTGCGGCGCACCATGTACGTCTACGCAGGGGTGCTCCGTGACCACCGGGAGGTGATCAACCGTCTGAACGTCTACCCGGTGCCCGACGGCGACACCGGCACCAACATGGCGCTCACCATCGATGCCGTGTGCCAGGAGCTCGACGGGGCCGATGGCGACATGGGCGCGACCTGCAAGGCGATCGCCCACGGCTCGCTGATGGGTGCCCGGGGCAACTCGGGGGTGATCCTGTCGCAGATCCTGCGAGGGGCCTGCGAGGTCCTCCGGGAGCACGACGCCTGCGACCCGCAGGTGTTGGCCGAGGCGCTCAGCGCCGCGTCGGACGCCGCGTACGGTGCGGTGATGCGACCGGTGGAGGGCACGATCCTCACGGTGGTGCGCGAGGCGTCGCAGCAGGCGACCGAGGCGGCAGCGCGGGGTGGGGCGCTCGCCGAGGTGCTGGCGGAGACGCGCGAGGCCGCCGGTCGGGCTCTGGAGCGGACCCCGGAGCTGCTGCCGGTGCTAGCCGAGGCGGGTGTGGTCGATGCCGGTGGGAGCGGGTTCGTGCTGCTGCTCGACGCGCTGCTCCACGTCGTCGACGGGCGTGCGCTGCCTGAACCGGCCATCGACGAGGGCCTGGTCCGCATGACTGCCGGGCACGGGGGTGGTGGGCACCACGGCACGGGCGAGGGCGAACGCGGCTCCGCCGAGGTGAGCGGGAGCGCCGAGAAGGGGGTGGCCGATCTCCGTTACGAGGTCATGTACTTCCTCGAGGCGCCCGACGAGTCGGTCCCCGCCTTCAAGGACGTCTGGGCCACCATCGGTGACTCGATCGTGGTCGTGGGTGGCGACGGGCTGTGGAACTGCCACATCCACACCGATGACATCGGCGCGGCGATCGAAGCGGGGATCGACATCGGCCGACCCCGCAACATCCGGGTGACCGACCTGCTCGAGCAGGTGGAGGAGGAGCGCTGGGTCCGCGAAGCGGAGCCGCTGCCGTCGGAGCCGGCGGCCGCCCACGAGCCGGTGCCGTGTGCAGTGGTGGCGGTGGCCACCGGCGACGGGGTGCGCCGGATCTTCTACTCGCTCGGGGTGCAGGGCATCGTGACCGGTGGGCAGACGATGAACCCCTCGACCGCCCAGCTCCTCGAGGCGGTCGAGCGGGCACCAGCCGACGAGGTGGTGATCCTCCCCAACAACAAGAACATCATCCCGGTGGCGGAGCAGGTGGGCGGGCAGACGAGCAAGCGGGTGTACGTGGTGCCCACCCGTGGGGTGACCGAGGGGTTCGCGTCCCTGCTGGCCTACGACCCGCAGGCCTCCGGCGAGGACAACGCCCGGGCGATGAGCGCGGCGGCCGCCAACGTGGTGGCTGGTGAGGTGACCCGGGCCGTGCGCGACTCGTCCTGCGAGCTCGGGCCGATCTCGGAGGGCGACTACCTCGGGCTCAGCCGTGAGGGGATCGTGGCGGTGGCACCCACTCTCGAGGAGGCCTGCACGCAGCTGCTCGCGGCGCTGGTCAGCGACGATCACGAGATCGTCACGATCATCGAAGGGGAGGGTGCGAGCGCCGCGACGACCCGCCACGTCGAGCTGTGGTTGCAGGACAACCGGCCGAACGTCATGGCCGAGGTGCACCACGGGGGCCAGCCGCTCTACCCGTACCTGTTCGGGATCGAGTAGCGCCCGGGCCGCGCTGATGCCTGGCACGCTGGTCCGGCTCGCCGGGATCCCGGTGACGCGGCTGAAGGGCGTGGGACCCCGCTCGGCGCAGGCGCTCGAGAAGGTGGGGGTCGAGTCGCTGCTCGACCTGCTCATGTACTACCCGCGCCGCTACATCGACCGCACTCGCGAGGCCCGCATCCGCGACCTCGCCCCGGGTGAGGAGGCGACGGTGCTGGCCCGAGTGGTCAGCGTCGCCAGCCGGGCCACGCGCGGCCGCCGTCGCATGGTCGTCGCGGAGGTGACCGACGGCGAGGCGCGTCTGCGGGTCACGTTCTTCAACCAGCCCTGGCGCGAACGGCAGCTCGCACCCGGCACCGAGGTGATCCTGTTCGGCAGGCTCGAGCTGTTCAACGGGCGACGGCAGATGACCAACCCAGTTGTGGATCTGGTCGGGGACCGCACCGGCCGGATCATCCCCGTGTACGCCCAGTCGGAGAAGGCAGGGGTGCAGACCTGGGACGTGGCCAGGTGGGTGGCGGAGCTGCTGCGCCGCACCGACTTCGACGACCCCGTCCCCGCGCACGTTCTGGCCCGCTGGGGTCTCGTCGATCGTCGCCGGGCCTTCCATGGCATCCACGCGCCTGAGTCGATGCGTGACCTGCAGGAGGCCCGCCGGCGCCTCGTGTTCGATGAGCTGCTGCGGATCCAGCTCGAGCTGGTGCAACGCAAGCGTCGGCTCGAAGCCACCACCGTCGGGATCGCCCACCGGGTCGACGGTGAGCTGGTGCGGCGGTTCCATGAGCGGCTGCCGTTCCCGCTCACTGGTGCGCAGAGACGGGTGATCGCCGAGATCGAGCGGGACCTTGCTGGCCCGCACCCCATGCATCGGCTGCTGCAGGGAGACGTGGGGGCTGGCAAGACGGTGGTGGCGGTGAGCGCCCTGCTGGTTGCGGTGCAGGGCGGGCACCAGGGCGCCCTGATGGCGCCGACCGCGGTGCTGGCCGAGCAGCACCACTTGGGCATCCGTCGGATGCTGGAGGGCTTCACGGTGCCCGACGCGAGCGATGACGGGAACCTCTTCGCCAGCGCGGGTCTCGAGCGTGAGCTGCGGGTCGAGCTGCTCACCAACCGGACCACCGCCGCGGAGCGTCGTCGGCTGCTGGCGGGCCTGGAGCGCGGTGCGGTCGACGTGCTCATCGGCACCCACGCGCTGATCCAGGAGGACGTCTCGTTCCGCTCGCTGGGGGTGGTGGTGATCGACGAGCAGCACCGCTTCGGTGTCGAGCAGCGCGCCGCGCTGCGGGCCAAGAGCGCCACGGTGGCCGTGCCTGACGTGCTGGTGATGACCGCCACGCCCATCCCGCGCACCGCGGCCATGACGGTCTACGGCGACCTCGACCTGTCGGTGCTCGATGAGCTCCCGCCGGGGCGCACCCCGATCGTCACCCGATGGGCGCGAAGCGCCGATGACGAGCAGGAGGTGTGGGCAACGGTGCGTGCCGAGGTGGCTGCCGGTCGACAGGCGTACGTCGTGTGCCCGCTGGTGGAGGACAGCGACAAGCTCGAGGTGGCCTCGGCCGAGGAGACCTACCGACGCCTGGTGGACGGTGAGCTGCGGGGCTTGCGGGTGGGGCTGCTGCACGGCCGGGTGGGGGCGGCAGACAAGGCGGCTGTCATGGAGCGCTTCCGTGGCGGTGAGCTCGACGTGCTGGTGGCGACGACGGTGATCGAGGTCGGCGTTGACGTCCCGAACGCGACGGTGATGGTGATCCTCGACGCGGATCGCTTCGGGATCGCGCAGCTGCATCAGCTCCGTGGTCGGGTGGGCCGTGGCGCGGCGGCGTCGATCTGCTACCTGGTCGGGGAGGCGACCACCCCGGAGGGGGAGCAGCGGCTGGCGGCGATGGTGCGCACCACCGACGGCTTCGAGCTGGCGGAGGTGGATCTCGAGCTGCGTGGTGAGGGCACGATCATGGGTGAGCGGCAGAAGGGTCGCAACGACCTCCGGTTGGCGTCGCTGCGCCGGGATCGTGAGTGGGTCGAGCGCGCCCGTGAGGTGGCGGGCGAGCTGGTCGACGGGGACGGCTCGCTCGCCGAGCACCCGGGGCTCGCGGAGGAGCTGGCGGCGCTGCTGCCCGACGAGGACGCCGCCGAGTTCCTCCTCAAGTCGTGAGGTCGTCGTCGTGGTCGAGCACCACGTCGAAGCGCTCGCCGCAGTCGGGGCAGCGGTAGGCGACGACGTCGCCGGGCTCCCATCCCTCCTCGGGGCGGTACGACAGCAGGCGGGTGCGACCGCCGCAGTCGACGCAGGTGAAGCCCTCGGGCACGTCCATGTCGGGGAGCGTAACGGGCCGGTACGGTTGGCGGGCGATGCGTGTCGTGGCGGGCTCCGCCAGGGGTCGAAGGCTGGTCGTGCCGGCCGGCCGTGACGTGAGGCCCACCTCCGATCGGGTGCGTGAGGCGGTGTTCAACGCGCTGCACAGCCTCGGCGCGATCGAGGGGGCCCGGGTGCTTGACCTGTTCGCCGGCTCCGGCGCGCTGGCCATCGAGGCGCTCTCCCGGGGGGCGCGGCAGGCGGTGCTGGTCGAGCGTGACCGCCGGGCCCGCGAGGCGATCGGACAGAACCTGAGCGCCACCGGCTTCGCCGGGCAGGCCGAGGTGGTGGCCGGCGACGCCGAGAGCTACCTGGCCCGGGCGCCAGGTCGGTTCGATCTGGTGCTCGCTGATCCGCCGTACGTGTACGACGGGTGGCCGTCGCTGCTCGCGGCGATCGCCGGGGTGCTCGATCCGGGTGGTGTCGTGGTGGTGGAGTCGGACCGCGAGGTGCCGTTGCCGCCGGGCTGGGATGTTGAGAGGGTCAAGCGCTACGGCGGTACGCTCGTCATGTTCGCTCGCCCACCGAGTCCTCCGGAGACCCGTTGACCCGCGTCCTGTACCCCGGCTCGTTCGATCCGATCCACAACGGTCATCTCGAGATCGTCGAGACGGCGTCCCGTCTCTTCGACGAGGTGATCGTCGCCGCCATGCGCAACCCGCAGAAGGGCGAGCCTCTGTTCTCGCTGGAGGAGCGGCGGGCCATGCTGGAGGAGACGGTCGCACACCTCGAGAACGTCCGGGTCACGATGTTCTCGAGCCTGGTGGTCGACCTGGCCAGAGAGGTCGGCGCGGACTTCATCGTGAAGGGGCTACGGGCGGTCTCGGATTTCGAGAGCGAGCTGCAGATGGCACAGATGAACCACAAGATCTCCGGAGTCGACACGTTGTTCATTCCGTCCACCTCCGCACACTCGTTCCTGGCTTCCAAGCTGATCCGGGAGATCACCCGCTTCGGCGGTGACATCTCCGCGATGGTCCCCCCTCCGGTGGCCAAGCGTCTGCAGGAGAAGTTCGGCCGGTGACGGACTTCGACCCTGACGTGGAGCTCGATCTCACCCCGCCGCCGTTGGGTGCGCAGTACCACCCACCGGAGACGGAGGAGGTGCTCCTCCAGCTGCGCGAGGTCATCGAGGCGGCGCGGCCGGTGCCGCTCTCCGCGTCGTCGATGATCTCCAAGGAGGAGGTCCTCGAGCTGATCGATGAGGCGCTTGCCCGCCTCCCCGAGGAGCTGCGCGCTGCGCGCTGGCTGCTCAAGGAGCGTGAGGAGTACCTGGCCCGGGTCCGTCACGAGGGCGAGGAGCTGCTCGAGCAGGCGCGGGCGCGCGCCGAGCGGATGGTGCAGCGAACCGAGGTGGTCAAGGCGGCCGAGCAGCGCGCGTACCAGATCATCGACAGTGCGCAGAGCGAAGCCCGCCGGCTGCGCCATGAGGTCGAGGATTTCTGCGACCAGAAGCTGGCGTCGTTCGAGATCATCCTCGAGCGCACGCAGAAGCTGGTGGCCGCCGGTCGTGCCAAGCTGCAGGGCACCAACCTGCTCGGTGACGCCGACGCGGCGGAGCAGCAGCGGCTGCAGGAGGCGACGCTCCCACCGCCGCCGGACGAGCCGCTGCCGCCCCCGCCCGACGAGCAGTTCTTCGATCAGGACCTGTCATGACCGCCGGGCCGCTCCGCGTGGGGGTGGCCGATCTGCGTCGCCACCTCGGCGCCCGTCGGGCGCTGGGCAGTCGGGTCGTGCTGGTGGGGCTGCGCATCACCACCGCGGCGGTGCCCGACGAAGCGGAGATCGGCATCGACTTGGAGCTCGAGTCGATCGCCAACGGGGTGGTGGCCGAGGGACGCATCACCGTGCCGTGGGTGGGGGAGTGTCGGCGGTGCCTGCAGCCGGTGGAGGGGCTGACCGAGGTGGCGGTCCGTGAGATCTTCGAACGCGACCCCGTGGAGGGCGAGACCTATCCGCTCGGGGAGGACGAGGTGGTCGATCTCGAGCCGATGGTGCGGGACACGGCGCTGCTATCGCTGCCGTTGGCTCCGCTCTGCCAGCCGGACTGCCTCGGTCCCGCACCGGAGCGGTTCCCGGCGCTGGTGGAAGGCGCTGAGCTTCCGGGCGGGCGGTCCGAGCGGGCCCGGGAGGTTCGGGATCCCCGGTGGGCGGCGCTCGACCAGCTCCGATTCGACGACGCTGACGCGGGCGATTCTGGGGTGTCCCGGTCGCGCGACGAGCGTCCCGGTCGCTGATCGCCCTGCCCCGCGGGTGACTTCGCCCGGGGTTCGGCCTGCCGCTAACCTGTCTCCTCCGCCAGTCGCCCCGTGGCGCGCCGCGTCCGGATCGGCGTGCCGAACCAGCAGAACCAGGAAGCACCGATGGCCGTCCCCAAGAAGAAGACCTCCAAGTCCAAGAGTCGCAGCCGCCGGGCGTCCGCCTGGCGTCTCGGCTCGCCCTCCCGGTCGGCGTGCCCGCGCTGCGGTGCGGTGAAGCGACCGCATCGGGTCTGCGGGAACTGCGGCTGGTACCGCGGCCGGCAGGCTGTCGACGTCGATTGACCGACTGGCGCATGCTGCCGATCGCAGTCGACGCCATGGGCGGCGACCACGCGCCGGGCGCGATCGTCGAGGGTGCCCGGGCCGCGGCTGCCGAGCTGGGTGTGCCGGTGGTGCTCGTCGGTCAGCCGGAGGCCATCGGTGACGCCGGGGGGCTCGAGGTGGTCCCCGCCTCGCAGGTCATCGCGATGGATGACGATCCGGCGTCGAGCGTGCGCACGATGAAGGACTCGTCGCTGGTGCGGGCGGCGGAGCTGGTGCGTGACGGCAAGGCGTCGGCGATGGTGAGCGCTGGCAACACGGGGGCCACCATGGCTAGCGCCCTGCTGCGGATGGGTCGCATCAAGGGGGTGTCCCGGCCCGCGATCGCGACGCCCATCCCGGTTCCGGGTTCGACCCCGACGGTGCTGCTCGACGCGGGGGCGAACGCGGAGTGCCAGCCCGAGTGGCTGGTGCAGTTCGCGCAGATGGGCGCGGTGTTCGCCCGTGCGCGCTACGGCATCGAGCGGCCCCGGGTGGGGCTGCTGTCGATCGGTGAGGAGCCGACGAAGGGCAACTCGCTGGTGAAGGCCACGCACGCGCTGCTCGCGAGCGGTGGCTGGGTCGGTGAGACCGGGGCGGTGTTCATCGGCAACGTCGAGGGTCGGGATCTCATGACCGACGGCGTCGACGTGGTGGTGACCGACGGGTTCACCGGGAACGTGGCGCTCAAGACGCTGGAGGGGGGTCTCAAGACGCTGGTCTCCTCGCTGCTCGCGGCGTTCGACTCCTCTGATGAGGCGCGGGCCGCCTCCCAGGCGCTGTGGCCGACGCTGGCTCCCCTGTACGCCTCGCTCGACCCGGAGTCGACGGGCGGGGCGATGCTGCTCGGCGTGGACGGGGTCTGCATCATCAGTCACGGCTCGTCGTCCGCGCGGGCGATCGTGAACGCGGTCTCGGTGGCCCGTGACATGGTCGAAGGTGCAGTGGTGGGGCATCTTCGAGCGGTGATCAGCACGTCCTGACAGCCACATCCGACATTTTTCGAGGTCTTTGCTGTCGTTCCGGACGCGCCTTTCGGGGTCTGCTCCGGTAGACTTGTGCCGCTTCCAGCCCGGGGGAGGGGTCACGAGGTCGCCGGTCGCTTCGCTCCGAGCATGGCTGTGGTGGGGAGCTCCCGGTGGACGATGGTGGATCGGTGTCGTCTCTTCCGTTGGTGGGCCCTCCGCCGGTGGTCTTCCGCCGGTGGGCCGCTGGCAGCGCCGCTGCGGTGACCCGCTCGAGCGGGGATCGACCACACCGCCCAATCGACGACAACCCAGAGACTTGAGAAGGAGTCCTCGTGCCAGCAGAGACCCATGTGGAGCAGAGCCCGCTCGACCGTCAGGCGGTGTTCGAGCTGATTCGCGATCGGCTGGCTGACATCCTCGAGATCGACCCCTCCAGCATCAACGAGGGTGACTCGTTCGCGGATGACCTCGAGGCTGATTCGCTCGCCCTGATCGAGCTGGTGGAGGCGCTGGAGGAGGAGCTCGGTGAGCGCACCGTCGGTTTCCGCATCGAGGATGAAGACCTCGAGGATCTGAAGACGGTAAGAGATGCCGTCGACTACGTGGTCGCCAAGCTCGGCTGACGCGGAGGGCAACCACGCGCTCTCGCAGCTCGGCGACCGTCTCGGATACGCGTTCGGCGATCCTGCGCTCGCCCAGCTCGCGCTCACGCACCGCTCGTGGTGTTCGGAGAACGCCGGTCACGAGTCGAACGAGCGGCTCGAGTTCCTCGGTGACGCGGTGCTCGGCTTGGTGGTGACCGAGTTCGTCTTCAGCCGCTATCCGTCCATGCCGGAGGGGCAGCTCGCCAAGATCCGGGCGTCGGTGGTGAGCGCGTCGGCGCTCGCCGAGGTGGCAGCGACACTGGGCCTGGGCGCCGTCCTGCGGCTCGGCAGGGGTGAGGAGCAGAGTGGGGGGCGGTCGAAGTCTTCGCTGCTGGCCGACGCGATGGAGGCGGTCATCGGCGCGGTGTATCTCGACGGTGGGTACGACGCAGCCCGGGCGGTGGTGCTGGGGTTGCTCACCGAACGCATCGAGGCGGCCGCGGAGGGGCCGGGGGAGCAGGACTTCAAGACGCAGCTGCAGGAGCTCGCGGCACGCTGCTTCGACGAGCCGCCCGCCTACACGGTCCGCGATGAGGGACCCGATCACGACAAGCGGTTCTTCGCCTCCGTGCGCCTCGACGGCGCCGTGCGGGGAGAGGGCGAGGGTCGCTCGAAGAAGCAGGCGGAGCAGGCCGCGGCGAAGGCGGCGTGGGAGCGGATCACGACGGAGCTGGCTGACCGGGGGGAAGAGGGGGACCGTGCCTGAGCTACCCGAGGTGGAGACGATCCGGCGCGAGCTCGAGCGTGACGTGGTCGGCAAGCGCATCCGCACGGTGGAGGTGTCGGGCACCCGGACCGTGCGGCGCCAGCCGAAGAAGGAGTTCATCTCCCGGTTGGAAGGGGCGAAGATCACGGGGGTCGAGCGCAAGGGCAAGTACCTGCTGCTCGTGCTCGACACGGGCGATGTGCTCATCATCCACCTGCGCATGAGCGGGCAGCTGCTGCGTGCCTCGAGCAAGGACGCACCGATCAAGCACACCCACGTGGTGCTCACGTTCGCCCACGGTGGGCAGCTGCGCTTCGTCGACCCTCGTACCTTCGGTGAGATGTTCGTGGTGAACCGGGAGCGGCTCGCCGAGGAGGCGCCTGAGATCGCCGAGCTGGGTCTCGACCCGGTGGGGGAGCCGGTCTCGTGGACCACGTTCGCGCAGCTGCTGCTGGCCAAGCCGGTGAAGTTGAAGGCGTTCCTCATGGACCAGACCCAGCTGGCGGGGATCGGCAACATCTACTCGGACGAGATCCTCTTCGCTGCCGGTCTGCGCTACGACCGCATGTCGGACTCGCTCTCTGCACAGGAGATTCGCCGGCTGTACCGGGCGGTGCTCGAGACGCTGCACGAGGCGATCAAGTATGGCGGCAGCACGCTCGACGATGACCAGTACGTGGATCTGAGCGGCAAGCCGGGCGAGTTCCAGCACCACCACAAGGTGTACAACCGCGAGAAGCAGCCCTGCCGGCGGTGTCGTCGCAACCTGGTGACCAAGGCCAAGTTCGCCGGCCGGTCGACCTACTTCTGCGAGGTCTGTCAGGTCTGAGCCGGCAGGTGGGGGCGCGGTCTGGGGTGTCGGGTCGCGTCTGTGGTGGGTTCCGCCGCCTATTGGAGCGCAGAGTGGGATCGAAGGTCACGATCCAGTGCGGATCGCTGCCGCCGCCGGCGATGCCCTGATGTTGGCACTGCGCGTGATCGTGGGATGAGGGGCGTGTAGGGGTCCACCCGTGTGGGTCGGGGCCTCGCTGGACTCGGTGTTGTTGGAAGACGCCGATCCGAGGAGGCCCCGATGGCTGCTGACTGTATGCGGGTGCGGTTGCATCTGCGGTTGATCCGTGTGGTGGCGGTGCTCACGGACACGATCGACGCGCTGGTGGTGTCGGTTGCGTCGACTCGGTCGTGGTCGCGGTGCCCGCACTGTGGGTTCCGCTGCCGCGACGTGCACGACACCCGTATCCGCAAGATCCGGGACCTTCCGGTGTCGGGTCGGCCGGTGACGTTGGTGTGGTCGCGTCGGCGGTTCTCGTGTGGGAACTGCGGTCAGCGGCACCTCGAGTGCCATGACGAGTTCGAGGGTCGCCTCACCCGCCGCCTGGCGCGGGTGGTGGTGGCGGATGCGAGGGTGATGTCGATCCGGGCGGTCGCTCGCCGTCACGGCATCGCCTGGAAGACCATCATGGCGCTCGTCTCGTCGTGGGCGGAGGCGGTGGGTGCGCACCGCCGGTCGAAGCGGTGTCGGGTGTTGCTGGTGGACGAGACGTCGATGCGTCGCCGCCACCGGTACGTGACGGTGTTGCAGAACGGCGAGACCGGCGAGGTGCTTGCCATGGTCGCCCACCGCAACGAGGCCGCCCTGTCGGGCTTCTTGGCTGCCCAGGGGCACCGATGGTGTCGGGGCGTGCAGGTCGTCATCTCCGACGGGTCCACCTCCTACAAGGCGGCGATCGACCGGCATCTCGGTCACGCCCGCCACGTGCTCGACC
>JBBFLY010000052.1:0-21665 GCA_037478855.1 Acidimicrobiales bacterium
ATGCCGGGTCGTAATGCTGACCGGTGTGCACGAGCGTGACCTCGGCTCCACGCAGCTCGAGCGCGTCGACCACGGGCTTGACCTTCATGAAGTTCGGCCGCGCCGCCACGACGCAGAGCACGTTCATGTCAGCTGAAGCGCAGCCACACGCCGGCGGGCGGGACCTGGCCGATGCCCGGCTGGCTCCAGTCGCACACGCCCTTCGGGAAGATCGCCCGGAGCCGTTCGAGCTGCCGCGCGCTGAGCACCACGCCGTAGGCATCCGGGTCGACGGGAACCAGCCGGCACTTGCCGATGTCGTTGGCGAGCGGCGCGCCTGCCGCCCGCCGGGGATCGCCCTTGACCGGGTACGCGCGGGTGCAGGCGTTGTCGGCGTCATGCACGCCCGGCCCGGTCAGCGCTTCACCGTCGGGCAGCACGCATCGGTCGGACGCGGCGGGCGGACGGGCCGCGGCGAGCTTCTCGGGCCACGACCGGTCGGACCGGTCGCCCGCTGCCGCGGTCAGCCACTCGTCAAGGACGACGACCGCGTCGCCGCCCTGGTTCACCGCACCGGTCAAGGTCTCGATCAGGCTCCCCTTCCCGGGCACCGTCCACAGCGCCAGGTTCGGGTCGTACGCCCCGGCAGGGTCCCGAAGCCGCTCACGGATGGTGAAGAGGCGTTGGCGGTCGTGGATGTCACCACGGTCGTCCGTGTAGACGTTCGTGAGGATGATCGGCACGTCCCAGAGCACCCCGCGGGCGAGCACCTGACCGGTCTCGTACGCGATCCGCAGGTCCTCGTCGGTCGCCTCGCTCCGCTCGGGCACGATGCGGCCGTCGACGTCGTACCCCCCGATCCCCTCGTTGAGGTCGAGGAACTCGTCGACGCTGATCGCGCCACTGCGCAGCGCCTCCAATCCGTACTGCACGCCGGTGTTGTCGAGTGGCCGACGGGCGAAGCCCGTCTTCGGATCGCGTCCGAAGACGTTGCGATTGCTGTCCTGGAACGTGCAGCGCACCCCACCAGGGTTGGTCTGCGGGTCGTAGACCGTGCCGGGGGGCAGAGCGGCCGAGCAGCCTCGCGTGGGGTCGAGGAGCGGGACGAACGAGGCCACCCACAGCTCGCAGGTGCCCACCGTGCGATGGCCGTTGATCGCCGCCCGCTGCTCCTCGCTCAACCGCGCCCCGGCGGGGGTCGTGTAGTAGTGCTCGAGCAGCCCGCAGTCCGCGACCCCCGGCGCGATGCTCGCCGCATCCGGGAACGGGACCGTCGGGGCGAGAGCATCGAGGATGCCCGGATAGTTCTGCGCGATCAGCAGCTGCTGGATCGCACCACCCGACCCACCTTCGGCGATGGTGAACCGCGGCAGGCCGTAGCGCTCCGTGAAGTGCTCCTTCACCATGAGCGCGACCTCAGCTGAGATCACCACGTTGCAGAGGTTCTGGAAGGTGTTCAGCGTCGAGGTGACCACCGCGTAGCCCCTCCGCAGCAGGCTGGCGTCGGTGGCCTGCACGAGCGAGGTCCCCTGGCTGTAGGAGCTGCCGCAACCACCACCGAAGCGATATACGAGCCGTTCGTTCCATCCCGTCTTCGGGAACGCGACCGTGTAGATGGATCGGCCGATGACGCCCCGCTCGACGGTGGTCGGCACCCCGTCGACGTCCTCGTCGGTCACCCGGGTCGGCGCCGAGCAGTTCCCGTCGGTCGGCGGCCCGAGCCCGTTCTGCTCGGTCGTGCAGACGAACGGTTCGAGGAGGGGCCCCGCGAACAGCGGACCGGTCGTGGGGTGGTTCGTCACCACCAGCTCCGCCCGATCGGCTCCCCTCGTCGCCCGGATGCTGTTCGGTCCCTCAGCAAGACCGTCGACCAGACCGACGAGCCGGTCCCCGCGACGGCGGAACGCCTCGGTCACGTCGCGACCTTCGACGACGACCTCCACCCCGTCCAGGTCGCCGTCGTCCGCCTCGACCGCGACGAGGACGTCGCCCCCGGTCACGTACTCCGGCCGTGTGGAGAGCGCCTCGACCCGCAGCAGGCCGTTCCCGCTTCCGCTGGCAGCCGGGAACGACCCAGCTGATCCCCCCGTGCAGCTGGAGATGACCATCGTCGCCACCGCCGCGAGCACGACAGCGAGCGTGCGGGCCGACCGGCGTCGCTCACCCATCGGTCGCCTGTCGCTGGAGCCGCTCCCTGGTCTCGAGCCAGCCCCGGACCATCCGCTCGAAGTGGGCCGGGTTGTACACGTCCTCCTCATAGGACCACTTCCCGTGCCCCGCGTACTTCAGGAGGGTGAAGTTGTACGCCTGGTGCAGCGATCCGTCCCCAGGGTCCGCCATGCGGTTCCAGACCTGGCAGATGACCCAGCCCCGGTCCTCGTCGATCACGTACCACTCCACCGGGAAGTGCGGCATCTGGTTGCCGGGGAACGACCCCATCGTTGCGGTGATCCACCGACGGATCGCTTCGCGTCCACCCATGGTGCCGTAGTGGTGCTCGACGTAGGTCGCATCCTCGGTGAAGAGGTCGACCCAGCCGTCCCAGTCACCGGTCGTGCCCGCGAGGAGCGCGGCGCGCTGGTACTGCTCGAACGCCTGCTCGATCTCGTCCCGACTCCATCGGCCCATCGCGGGAGTCTTGCCCAGATGGGCGTGGGTCGCTACCTGTCGCTGAGCTCGAGCTCGACGATCAGGTCGGTGAGCGACCTGCCGGAGACGACGACCCCGTCGAGGACCGTCGAGGCAACACCGGTGATCTCCACCCCCACGGTGTCGAGCACGACTCGCTCGGCGTCGCGGGTGAGCCGCCAGGCGTGCGGGCCGAGCGCGTTGCGGACCTGCCAGAGAAGCGTGCGCAGCCGATGGGGTCTGCGACTGGCTTCCGCGGTGGGCCACAGCGCACGGGCCAGCCGCCCGACCGGGAGGCCCTGCGCACCGGCGATCGTGAGCAGGTAGACGACGGCCTCAGCGTGCCGGGTCTGGAAGCGCGCGTGTCGCGAGCCGACGTGAACGGACGGTCGGCCGGCGAGGTTGATGCGCAGCCGCTCGACTGCGCTGAGCATCTCGTACGCCGCATCCCCGTCGTCGCACGTGTGTGCGCGAGCCACCCAGTGCGCACCACGGTCGCGCTCGGCTGACGCGAGCCCAACGCAGGCCCTCGCGACCCAGTACCGGGCACCACCGGCCTCGACGAGCTCGAGCGCCTCCTGGAGCGAGGCACGGGCTGCGACACGGCGTCCTGCACGCAGGTGGGTCTCGCCCAGGCCCACCAGCGCCCGGGACCGCTCGAGGGGGTTCGCGAGGTCGGCAGCCGCCTGCTGGAAGCGATCGACTGCCTCGTCCAAGCGCCCGAGCTCTCGCAGTGCTGAGGCCTCGGCGAGCCTGCTCAGCTTCGCCCACCACTCGTCACCGATGGCCTGCGCCGCCCGGTACGCCCGCTGCGCGTCGGTGAGGGAGCGCTCGGGAGCCCAGGCGGCGGTGAACTCCCCCCTGAGGGAGAGGGCCATCACCGTGTACCAAGGGGCCGACAGCTCGTCGGCGGTGCACAGCGCGTCCGCGAACGCCGCATCGGCCGCCACCCGGTGACCTCGGAGCGCTTCGAGCGTCCCCCGCAGCGACGCGACCAGCGGGCCGTCGTTGCGCAGGCCTGTCGTGCGGATCTCCCGCCAGATCCCGTCGGCGGCGTCCAGCTCGCGCTCCGCCCGGCGGAAGTCACCGAGGTTCAGGTGGTAGAGGACCAGGTAGATGAGCGGGACGAGCGAGCCCGCGCGGTCGCCTGTGTTCTGGAGCCTGGCCAGCGCCTCCTCGGCGCGCTGGATGGCTCCCTGGAGGTCGCCTCGGCGGTACGCGTCGACCGACAGGTGGGCGAGTGCCGACCCGGTGAGGGGGACCCCCGCATCGAGCAGGTCGAGACAGCGCCGCCACCAGTGGAGTGCCTCGTCGACATCCCCACGGCCGAAGGCCACGTTGGCTCGCACGTTGGCAGCCAGCCCCAGACCAAGGTCGTCCTGGCGCCGTAGCAGCTCATCCCAGGCGGTCTCCACCAGCTCGGCGACCCGCGGATCCCCCCGGTAGACGTCGTGGCATGCGGCCGCGACCGCGAGGCCTGCGAGTGGCCGGTCGCGGAGGTCGAGGTCGAGCAGGTTGTCGAGCTGCGGCGCGAGCGACCAGGGAGCGCCCCCGGCGAGCACCTCGAGCGCGACCCGCTCGACTCCCGCGACGGTGTCGTCTCCCTGCTCCGTCGTACCCGCCACGGTGTGCTCCCCCATCTGGTGCTCCGCTTCCTCTCCTGTCGCCGCGTCCGCCCGTCCGTGCCACGCGTGCTTCGGCACGGCGCTCGAGCCGACGGGAGGGCGCTGCTGGCCACCGTGGCGCCGACCCCGCAGGCTCCGCGCGCCGCAACTCTATCCAACAACCATGATGACGTCGCGACCAGATGCGCGTAGCTCACTGGCGCATGAGCGGCTGTTCCCTTCCCCGGCCCGCGCGCCTCAGGGCACGTCCATGAAGCTGGTGAAGCCGTACTTCTCGTGTGGACCGAGGAAGAGGTACTCGTGGAGGCCGTAGCCCACGTCGCCGGTGGAGGTCTCGAAACGGGCCACCGAGTCCACGATGCCGAAGAACCGGTCGGCATCGACCTCCACGTCGAGCGTGAGTCCCTGCACCACGAGCGGGCCCTGCCACATGCCGTGACGCCAGTCGGCGTCGAAGCCGTAGCCGGTGCCGATGCCGATGTGGGCGTCGAGCAGGTGCGTCACGGTCACGTCGAACCCCCCGCCGGGGGCCTGCGGGAACGAGAGCACCGCGGACTCGACCTCGCGCGTCCCCGGCCTCATGGACAGCTCGTGCTCGGGACGCCCGAGCCATTCGGGCTCACGTGCCGGATCGGCCCAGACCCGCACGGCCTCCTCGAGGATGCGATCGCCGTTGGCCCACTCCTGGACGATGTAGAGGATCGAGTAGTCGTCGAACTGCATCGGGGCGTAGTTCCACAGGTTGAAGAAGAGCGGCTGGTCGGCACGGATGCCGGGTGGCTCAGCTTCACCGACCGGTCGCACACCCCAGGAGCGGTCCCTCGTCCCCTTCCACCGGTCGGGTGTCACCGAGATCTCGTCTCCGTCGACGGCGATCGTCCCGCGCCAGTAGCCGGTCTGCGCCAGTCGCATGGTGTCGAACAGCACCCGGCCGTGCAGCCTGATGTGGTGGCGGGGTTCCTCGAAGGCGGGAATGGCGCCCTCCCACACGAGGTCGGCGGCCAGACCCCACTCGTTCGGCTCGAGCACGAAGCGCAGGCTCCGCAACGGCTCGAGCACCTCGATGCGGAAGGGACCGACGGTCGTGTCCATGCGGTCCCCCAGCTCTTTCGACGCCCGTACGACCCGGTGCTCGGTTCCCCGCCGCAGCAGACAGAACGCGTCCTGAACGGCGAGGTTCGGGTACTGCCCCATGCCCATGACCATGAACAGCTCATCGCTCGAGCCGTGGAGGTTGAAGTAGTACCGGTCGTAGAAGTTCCGATCGCTCGTCCCCACGTAGCGGATCGGCTCAGCGACCTGATGGATCGGATAGTCGTCGGCTGCAGAGAGCATTCCCTCTCCTCCGGGGTCCAGTGGCGGCGCACCGCTGCGGGTTCAGCTGGTCTCGTGGCGGGAAGTCGACCAGGAGCGGAACCCGGGCGCAAGCCGCTCGAGGCGCGGCAAGGATCCGCGAACGCCAAGCCCTCGCCGGTGCAGCTCCCCGGGTTGCGGTGCGGGATGGTTCCGCGTGATGGTGCCGCGGAGAGGTACGCCGCACATCGGAAAAGTGGGCCGGAATGCGCAAAGATCCCCCATCTCACCCTGCCGGGATGCAAGGCTGACACCGCCTGCAACACAGCACCACGGAGGTCCAATGAATCGCAGGGAACTCGTACTCGCACTCGCCGAGCGCAACGACATCGACCGCAAGACCGCTGACGCGTTCCTCGCCTCGTTCGTCGACGTGGTCACCGAGACCGTTGCGTCTGGTGAGCCGGTCTCCATCCCCGGCTTCGCCAAGTTCGCCCGGGTCGACCGTCCCGCCCGGATGGGACGCAATCCCGCGACCGGGGAGACGATCCGGATCAAAGCCTCCCGCAAGGCGAGGATCACGCCCCTCAAGGCCTTCAAGGACGCCGTGAACACCGGCAAGGTGGCCAAGAAGGCGACCAAGAAGGCTGTGGCGAAGAAGGCGGTCGCGAAGAAGACCGTGGCCAAGGCGCCGGCGAAGAAGGCACCGGCGAAGAAGACCGCGACCCGAAGCCGCTGAACCAAGCCCCGATCCACACGTGGTGGCCCGGCACCTCGGTGCCGGGCCGCTGCGCGTCCCGCACACCAGCTCCTGGTGTCCGCACCGCTCGACGAGGAGGATGACATGACGGCAGGCACCGCACCCGAGGATGGCTACGACCACTTTCGCACGCTGCGCTTCGACCGACCGATCGAGGGCGTGCTGCGCATCGTCCTCGATGCACCCAACCTCAACGCGGTCGGCCCCGAGATGCATCGTGATCTCGCCGACGTGTGGCTCACGGTCGATCGGGACCCCGCGACGAGGGTTGCACTGATCGAAGGGGCCGGTCGGGCTTTCTCGGCGGGGGGGAGCTTCGATCTGGTCGAGTCGCTCCTCGACGACTACGCGGCCCGCACGAGGGTCCTGCGCGAGGCGCGAGACCTCGTATTCAACGTCATCAACTGCTCGAAGCCCATCGTCTCGGCGATCCACGGGCCTGCCGTTGGTGCGGGCCTGGTCGTCGCCCTGCTGGCGGATGTCAGCGTGGCGGCCCGCACGGCGAAGATCGTCGACGGACACACCCGGCTGGGGGTTGCAGCGGGCGACCACGCCGCGATCTGCTGGCCTCTGCTGTGCGGCATGGCGAAGGCGAAGTACCACCTGCTCACCTGCGAGCCGCTCACCGGTGAGGAGGCGGAGCGGATCGGCCTGGTGTCGCTCTGCGTCGACGATGACGAGCTCCACGATCGGGCGCTCTCGATCGCGAGCTCGCTGGCTGGAGGGGCCCAGAGCGCCATCCGCTGGACCAAGCACACGCTGAACCACTGGTACCGGATGCTGGGGCCAGTGTTCGACGCGTCGCTCGCCTACGAGTTCTACGGCTTCGGTGGACCCGACGCGGCGGAGGGGCTCGCAGCTCACCGCGAGAAACGACCGCCGCGCTTTTCGGGGCCGACCAGCGAGTGAGCGGTCAGTCCCCGCCCGAGGGTGGCCGCCCACCCCGGCGGAGGGCGCCGTTCAGGGCGTGAGCGGTCAGTCCCCGCCCGAGGGTGGCCGCCGCTCGCCAGAGCCCTCGACGTCCCCGAGCTCGTCGACGGCGAGCGCCTCCGCGTCTACAGCCGAGGCGTGGTAGGCGGCTCGGGCCACCAGGTGCGTACCGACAGGCACGGTGAGGAACTGAAAGCCGACCACAAGCGCGAGGCGCGCGGTGTCGGACAGGTCACGCAGGACGAGCGCAGCGCCCGCCGCGACGAGCACCAGCCCGAGCGTCGCCGGCTTCGTCGCCGCGTGCAGTCGTGCGAAGAACCCGCCGAAGCGCAGCACCCCGACCGCGGCCACGACCGCGAGGGAGGCGCCCGCCACCATCGCGGTGCCAGCGACCAGGTCTCTCATCTCAGGCACCCCTCCGCTCGATGAACCGTGCGACGGTGGTCGTCCCGATGAACCCCACCACCGCGACCAGAACCATCACGGACAGCAGCTCGCTCGAGCCGCTCCGGGCGGCTTCGACTGCGAGGCCGAGCACGAGGATGGTGATGATCAGGTCGGTTGCGACGATCCGGTCGGCGAGCGTGGGGCCGCGCAGGACACGGACCAGGGCGATGAGCGCGGACAGGCCGAGCAGACCGAGCGAGACGTTCGCAGCGACGCTCATGGCGCCTCCCCAAATGCGGCCCGGATCAGCCGTTCGAAGCGCTCGACCCGCTCACGGACGGCGCCGAGGTCCGCTCCGGTGAGCGCGTGCACGAAGAGCGTCGCCGAGGACTCGTCGATGTCGACGGTGACCGTCCCAGGCGTGAGGCTCGTCACGTTGGCAACCGCGTAGCTCACGACCGGGGAGCGGCTGTGCAACGGGACGGCGACGATGCCCTGGATGGCCGCTGAACCGGGGCGGAGGACGAGCAGCGCGACCTCGAGAGTGGACACGACGAGCGCCCAACCGAACACGACGGCGAGCTTCATGGCCGCCAGGGGCCGGAAGCGCCCCTGACGCACGGGGGCACCGATCGGGAACACCGCCACGAGCACCATGGCGACCACCAGACCCGATAGCAGGTTCGCCACGCTGATCTCTCCCCAGAGGGCGAGCCACACCACGCCCAACCAGACGACCCCTGCGATCCTCGTCTGCCAGGTGGGCTTCGGACGCGCCCAATCCGCCTTCGCGCTCCTCATCGCTGCATCACCTCTGCGACGTAGCCGGCGGGATCGAGCAGCTGCTCGCCCGCCCGGACGCTGAGCTCCCACAACGGGCCGGCGAGCAGTGCGATCGCCAGTGTGACCCCGACCAGAGCACCGCTGGTCACGTACAGCATCCGCGGGACGTGACCGTCCTCCAGGGGGACGGTGAGATCGGACGTCCCCCAGAAGACCCCACTCCAGATCTTCACCATGGAGAACAGGGTGAGCACGCTGACGAGCAGGCTCACCGTGACGATCGGCCAGGACGCTGCCGCGAACCCGGCCTCGACGAGCGCCAGCTTGCCGACGAAGCCCGAGAAGGGCGGCAGACCCGCCAGGCTCAGGGCGGCGAGGCCGAACAGCGCGGCCGTCAGGGGCGCTCGGTGGACCATCCCTCCGACCCGGTCGAGGGCCGTGGTTCCGGCGCGCTGCTCGATCAGTCCCCCGACCAGGAACAGGCTCGTCTTCACCGGGATCTGGTGCACCATGAACAGCACGCTGGCGGCCGCACCGGTGACGGTGAACAGCGCCACACCGAAGATCATGTAGCCGATCTGGCTGACGATGTGGAAGCTCAGGATGCGCTTCATGTCGTTCTGGGCGATGGCGCCGAGGACGCCGACGACCATCGTGGCTGCGGCGATCGTCAGCAGCAGCCACGCCGGGGTCTGGCCCGGGAAGAGCAGCGTCTGGGTCCGGATGATCGAATAGACACCGACCTTCGTGAGCAGTCCGGCGAAGATGGCGGTCACCGACGTCCGGGCGGTGTGGTACGAGTCCGGGAGCCAGAAGAACAACGGGAAGATCGCGGCCTTGATGCCGAAGACGAACAACGTGAGCAGTGAGAGCGCGCCACGGATGCCATCCGGCACCTGCTGCAGACGGTCTGCCAGCTCCGCCAGGTTGACGGTCCCGGTCATGGCGTAGGCGAGTGCGATCGCGGTGACGAACAGCGAGGAGGCCAGGAGGTTGATGACGACATAGGTCATCCCGGCGCGAACCTGGTCACGCCGCCCGCCGAGGGTGATCAGCACGTAGCTGGACACCAGCATGATCTCGAAGGCGACGAACAGGTTGAACAGGTCTCCCGTCAGGAACGCCAGTGAGACACCCGCGGTGAGCACGAGGTAGGCGGGGTGGAAGACCGGGGTGTCATCGTCGGTCGTGGGGTGCGCGATGGCGAAGACCAGCACGGCGAGGATCGTGATGAGCCCGATGACGAGCATCAGTGCGCTGAAGAGATCAGCGACCAGGGTGATCCCGATCGGAGCAGGCCAGCCACCGACGTCGGCCACACCCGGGCCGTCACGCTCGACTCGGACGAACAGCACAGCCGCTGCTGCGAGCGCACCCGTCACCGCGCCCACGGCAGCGACGCGCTGTGCGGTGATCGAACGCCACGCGATGAGCGCCACGGCCGCCCCGACGAGGGGGATTGCGAACGGCAGGGTGAGTGCAGCCGTCACCGGACGATCTCCTCGTCGACGCCTGTGTCAGCGCCCACCCGGTCGATGCCGTCCTCGAGCTCGCGTCGCCGGCGATCCCGGTCGTCCAGGCGTCGCGCGATCCGGGCGATCCGCCGGTCCTCGACGTCGTCTTCGACCTCGTCGTCACCGGTCTGCTTCCAGCTGCGATGCGCGAGCGCGAGCAGGAACGCGGTCATCCCGAAGCTGATCACGATCGCGGTGAGCGCGAGCGCCTGCGGGAGCGGATCAGCCATCTGAGCCTCGTCCGCGGATCCGATGAACGGCGGAGCCCCCGGCGGACCTCCGACCTCGAGGAGTAGGAGGTTGGCTGCGTGTGCGATGAGCGCGAGCCCGAGCACGATCCTGGTCAGCGCGCGCTGCAGGAGCAGATACGTACCCGCGCCGAAGAGCACCGCGATCGTCGCGGCCATCACCACGCTCATCCCTCGTCCCCCTCGGCGTCGTCCCCGCCGACGTCCCCACCGAGCGAGCGGAGCAGCAGGAGCACCAGGCCGACGACCACGAGGTACACACCGACGTCGAAAGCGAGGGTGCTGCTGACGGGCACCGTGCCGAGCAGGGGCAGGGAGAGGGTTGCCTTCGCGGATTCGAGCAGCTGGCCGCCGGCGACGAGAGGTGCGAGGGCGGTCGCTCCACTCAGCAGCAGCCCCCCACCGACGATCGGCAGGGGATGGAGACGGATGGCCTGGTGGACCTCCCCCACCCCGCCGACGAGGAGCCGCAGCGCGAGCGCGGCACCTGCGACCAGTCCCCCGACGAAGCCCCCACCAGGCTGGTTGTGACCGGCGAGCAGCAGGAACACCGAGATGAGCAGCAGCGTGTGGAACTCTGCCCGGACACAGCGATCGAGGATCAGGCTGGGCTTCACGGCCGGTCGAGGTCCTCACGTCGACGGCCGCGACCGAGCATGATGGCGCCGACCGCCGCCACCGCCAGAACCGCGATCTCCCCCAGGGTGTCGAGGCCGCGGAAGTCCACGAGCACGACGTTGACGACGTTTCGGCCTCCCGCTTCCGGGTACGCACGCTCGAGGTACGCGTTGGAGACCGGGTCCTCACGCCGGGCAGCGGTTGCGGCGAGGCTGAACGCGAACACGAAGGCGGCGACCGCCATCGCGACCCACGCGGCGACCACACGGCTCTGCCGGCTGCGGGTTGGGAACTCCCCCGGCAGCCGTGACAGGACGAGCATGAACAGCACGATCAGCAGCGTCTCCACGACGAGCTGCGTGAGCGCGAGATCGGGAGCGCCGTGGAGGACGAACAGTCCCGCCATCGCGTAGCCGACCACGCCGAGCAGCAGCACGGCCGAGAACCTCCGGGTCTGCCGGCATGCGGCGACCGCCGCGACCACGCTGACGACGCCGATGACGATCTGCAGCGGGGTGTGCGCGAAGGTGAGCGAGCTCGGCCAGGAGGTCCCCAGAGCGAGTGCGGCGCCAGGGACCGCCACGACGGTGAGCAGGATCACCGTCAGGTAGACGGGAAGCGACCCGCTCTGCACGAACCCTGTGACCGCCGCGGCGCCCTGCAGCAGCCCTCCCACCAGCGCGTCGTAGGCGCGGTCGGCACCGGGAGCGGACGGAAGGGAGAACTGCAACCGCTCCAGGTGCCTGCGCGTCACCACCAAGGTCAGGCCGCCGGCCAGCGTCACCGCGGAGAGGACCAGCGCAAGGTTGACGCCGTGCCAGAGAGCGAGGTGGGCATCACCGACCCGGTCGTCGAGTGAGGCCGCTCCGGCGCGCACCAGCCAGTCGAGCGCGCCGGGGAAGAACCCGCCGACCACGGTGACCGCCGTCAGCGCCGCCGCAGGCGCCAAGAAGGCCACTGGCGGCCGCTCGATCACTTGCCCGGTCTCGCGCCTAGCGGGTCGTCCACGCCCGAACGCCCCGAGCTGGAAGCGCGCGCTGTAGGCGAACGTCAGCATGCCGCCGATCACGACCGATCCGCCGATCAGGACGCGAAGCGGCACCTCCGTCGCCGTCACGCCCTCGAGCGCCAGCTCCTTGGCGATGAACCCGAGAAGCGGTGGGATCCCCGCCATCGATGCAGCGGAGATCGCTGCGATCACGGCGAGCGCCGGAAGCTCGGTCGCGAGTCCCGACAGGACACGGATGTCGCGGGTCTTCGTCTGGTGATCGATCACACCGACCACGAGGAACAGCGCCGCCTTGAACGCCGCATGCGCGAGCAGCAGCGCACAACCTGCGAACGTCGCCTGCGCCGTGCCGAGACCCAGCAGCACGACGAGCAGGCCCAGCTGGCTCACCGTCCCGAACGCGAGCAGCAGCTTGAGGTCGTGCTGGCGCAGCGCCCGGTAGCCTCCGATGAGCATGCTCGCCAACCCTGCGGTGAGCACGATCGGCCTCCACGGCATGGTCTCGGCGAACACCGGTGCGAAACGGGCGATGACGTAGATGCCCGCCTTCACCATCGTCGCCGAGTGCAGGTACGCGCTGACCGGGGTCGGCGCCGCCATCGCCCGGGGGAGCCAGGAGTGGAAGGGTGCCTGCGCGGACTTCGTCAGCGCGCCGGCGAGCACGAGGACCAGGGCGATATCGGTCACGGTGCCCGACGGGGGTGAGGCGAGGATCTCGGAGAGGGTGAAGGTGCCGGCCTGCTGTCCGAGGAGCACGAATCCCGCGAGCATCGCCAGGCCTCCGACCCCCGTGGTCAGCAGCGCCTGCAGGGCCGCTGACCTGGCGGACGGCTTCGTGTCGTCCGTGCCGATCAGCAGGAAGGAGGTGACCGTCGTGAGCTCCCAGAAGACGAACAGCGCGAGGAGGTTGTCGGCGAGCACCAGTCCGAGCATCGACCCGGCGAAGGTGAGCAGCGTGGCCGCCAGCCGCCCGTTTCGCGGATCGTCGCCCAGATACCAGCGGCTGTAGGTGAAGACCAGCACTCCGACACCTGCGACCAGCAGCACGAACAGCAGTGCGAACCCGTCGAGTCGGAGTCGGATGTCCAGGCCCAGACCTGGCGCCCATCTGATGGTCTCGACGAGCGGGTCGCCGTCCAGCACCGCACCGGTCTGCGAGATCGCCCAGACCAGCACGATGGCGGGCACGACCGCGGCTGTGAGAAAGACCCGGACCCCGAGACGGCGGGCCAGCGCGAGGAGCACCGCGGCGCCGAACAGGTGGATGGCCAAAAGAGCGAACAGGGCGTGCCTCCTCGGTCGCGCTCGGTCGTCGCCGACCAGTCTTCCCGGCACTCCCGGCCCAAGTGTAGGGCTCCTCGCGTTGGGCAACGCCCATCGCCCGCTCGGGGACCACCGCGAGCTGTTCGACCCGCGCCGCCGATTGTCACGTCGAGCGGTCTGCGACGAAGATGGGAGATCGCCCTGGCGTGGCAGCACACCTGATGGCAGAAGTGGGACGGATGCCCTCGACTCCAGACCGTACGACGAATCCGCTGATGGCCCGGTGCCGGGCGTGTACCACGGCGTTCCCCCTCGAGTCCCTCGCGGTCGACCGCACGGGCCGCTGTCCCGGCTGCAACCGCGAGCTGAGTCCCGGCTGGACGAACCTGCTCGTCGAAGAGGCTGACAACATCGAGACCCTGCGTGCCGCGTTCATCCGAGCCCTGCGCAGGCTCGCCGGTCTTCCAGGGTTGCTCGAGGTGATCCCCGACGCGGTGCTCCGGGACATCAACGAGGTTCCGTGGCAGCACAACATCACCACCGAGTCGGCACGCCTCTCGGAGGAGGTCCGTCAGGTGCGGGCCTCATGGGAGCGGGACCGGGCGCAGGGCATCGACAGCGCCGAGTCAGAGATCCCCGGGAAGCTGCAGGCCCTGGCCACCAGCTTCCTCGAGCTGGGCCGGGTCATGGACCTCCACCAGGAGGCGACCGGCCTGGGCGGCGCCCCCGCCGGTCAGGCGGCCCGCGAGCTGGCGGAGGCGCTCTCCGACGACGCGGAGTCGCTCAGTGGGCATCGGGGCACACCCGACGTGGAGGCGCGGCTGAAGCAGGCTGACGCGACCACCGAAGCGGCCGAGAGCCAGGCCCGTCGGACGAGCCAGGATTGAGCGACCGGGCCGCTGCGGTGGGACGCTCCAACGCACCGATCGGGCCCCTCCGCCAGCGCGAACGCTGACCGGTGCGCGCCAGAATCTGGGCGTGTCTGCGAGCGATCCGACCTCGACCGCCCGGCCGTCGGCAGCCACCGAACCGGCCGCCACGTCACCCTGGTCGCCGACCGGCCCGGTCGCTTCGCTCGTCACGGAGACCGGGCTCGTCACCCTCGTCGAGGGCTCGAGCTTCTGTGTGTCCGGGCGAGCTGGGGACATCAGGCCGGATCTGCCCCACGGGCTGTTCGTCCTCGACACGCGCTGCATCTCGCGCTGGGAGCTTTCCGTCGACGGCGGCGCCATCGAGCCCCTGACGGTCGCCTCAGACGCGCCGTATGAGGCCACCTTCGTCGGCCGGGTCCGACCCCACCGGCATCAGGCGGACAGCGAGCTGCTGGTCTTCCGCCGCCGCCACGTGGGCCGAGGCATGCGCGAGCAGGTGCACATCCACAACTTCTCGACCATCCCCGCCCGGGTGGAGCTGACGATCGCCATCGACGTCGACTTCGCCGATGTCTTCGAGGTGAAGGAGTCGCGGGTGCGACGGCGGGGCCCGTACTCGATCAGCTGCACACCGAACCGCTGGCAGTCGACGCACGTCGCTGACGGGCTCACCAAGACGGTGACCGTGCAGCTCTCGAAGCCCGCCCGACTCGAGCCCGGTCGGCTCACGTGGCTGGTCGACGTGCCGGCACGGGGCCATGCGGAGGTCTGCATCGAGGTCCACCTGAGTGTGGGCGACCACCACCTCGAGCCCCGCTTCCGCTGCGGGCAGCTCGACGAGGAGGCCGAGCCCGCCCGGCGCCACACGGCCTGGCGGGCGAGCGCACCGATCCTCGAGACCGACCACCCGAGGCTGGCTCGCGCCGTGACCCGGGCGATCGAGGATCTCGGTGCCCTGCGCATCTTCGATCCCGAGCATCCTGAGCATCCGGTGATCGCTGCGGGAGCGCCCTGGTTCATGACCCTGTTCGGTCGCGACTCGCTGATCACGGCTTGGATGGCGTTGCTGGTCGACCCCACCCTCGCCCTCGGTGTGCTCGAGACGCTGGCCCGGCTGCAGGGCACCCGGGTCGACGACACGACCGAGGAGGAGCCGGGCCGCATCCTGCATGAGGTCCGCTTCGAGAAGGCGGCGTCGCTCGCGCTCGGCGGCGGCTCCATCTACTACGGCACCGTCGACGCCACCCCGCTGTTCGTCATGCTCGCGGGCGAGCTGCGGCGATGGGGGTTGGCTGACGAGGTCATCGAGCGTCTCATGCCCCACATCGATCGTGCCCTGAGCTGGATCGACGAGTTCGGCGACCGTGACGGTGATGGCTACGTGGAGTACCAGCGTCGCAACCCCGCCGGGCTCGTGAACCAGGGCTGGAAGGACTCATGGGACGGCGTGACCCACGCCGACGGGCGGATCGCCGAACCACCGATCGCGCTCTGCGAGGTGCAGGGGTACGTCTACGCCGCGTACGTGGCGCGCGCTCATCTGGCGTCCGAGGCGGGTGACACCGCGACCGCTGAGCGCTACGGCCGGAAGGCCGCTGCCCTTCGGGAAGCCTTCAACCGGGACTTCTGGCTGGAGGATCGCGGCTGGTACGCCATGGGTCTCGACGCCCACAAGCAGCCCATCGACGCGCTGACGTCCAACATCGGGCACTGCCTGTGGACCGGGATCGTCGACGAGGACAAGGCCCGGCGCGTGGCGGACCACCTGCTGTCGCCGGAGCTGTTCACCGGCTGGGGCATCCGCACCCTCGCGAGCTCGATGGCCCGCTTCAACCCGATCAGCTACCACAACGGGTCGGTCTGGCCTCACGACACCGCGATCTGCGCAGCCGGTCTGATGCGCTACGGCTTCGTCGAGCACGCCACGCAGGTGATCGAGGGGCTGCTCGACGCCGCGCAGGCGCTCGGCGGCCGACTGCCCGAGCTGTTCGCGGGGATCGACCGACGGGAGCTCTCCGTCCCCGCCGCCTACCCCACCTCGTGCTCACCGCAGGCGTGGGCCGCGGCTTCACCGCTGCTGCTGCTGCGGACGCTGCTGCGCTTCGACCCGTGGACCCGCCGCCACTGCCTCCATCTCGCGCCAGTCATGCCCGAGGGCCTGACGCGCCTCGCGTTGCACGGGGTCCAGGTGGAGGGCCGGACCCTCGACATCCGCTGGGAGCGCGGCGAGCTCACCGTGAGCGGTCTGGACGGGCTCGAGCTGCTCCCCGAACCCCGCGCCCCGCTCCACGGCTCCTGATCGACCACGACCGAACCCCATGGCAGTCGGCGGTTGGCGGCACGCCGGCGTGGCGGAGCTGTCTCCGGCGTCTCCGGTCAGATCCGATCGAGGTCGTCGGCGCGGGGCCAGTCGTCCTCGTCACCGAGACCCGCCGGCAGCGACTGCTCGATGACGTCGGCCTCCGGTGCCTCATCCGGCACGGTGATCCCCCGGTAGTCGACCGGGCCGTCCTCTGCGGCCGGCTCGCCGGCAGGCTCGAGCTGCTGCTCGACGGCGTCGGCTTCGGGGGCCTCCAGATCCTCGGGGGGCCGCATCGGCTGGTCGGGGGTCGTGCTCATCTGCACGACGCTACCGGGGAATCGGGCTCCCCCGTCACGGGACCAGGCGTGACGAGGCCAGCCGCCTTGGGATCCGGGTGGAGGGGTCTGCTGACCAGCGGGTCAGTCCGAGCTGCTCGCCTGCTCCCGCAGCACACGACGCAGGATCTTGCCTGACGCGGACTTGGGGATCTCCTCGATCACGTTCAGACGACGGATCTGCTTGTAGTGGGCGACGCGTTCGGCGACGTAGCCCTGGATCTCGTCAGGCGTTGCTTCGGCGCCCGGCTTGAGCACCACGTAGCCGACTGGGATCTCCCCCGCCTCCTCGTCCGCCACCCCGATGACCGCGGCGTCCGCGACCGCGGGATGGGTGAGCAGCAGAGCCTCCAGCTCTGCGGGTGGGACCTGGAACCCCTTGTACTTGATCAACTCCTTGAGCCGGTCGACCACGTAGAGGTGACCATCGGCGTCGATGTGGCCGATGTCGCCGGTGTGCAGCCAGCCCTGCGCGTCGATGGTCTCCGCGGTCGCCCGCTCGTTGTTGAGGTAGCCCTTCATCACCTGCGGTCCGCGGATCCACACCTCACCGTCCTGATCGATCCCGAGCGGCTCACCGCTGGCTGGATCGACGATCTGGACCTCGGTGTTCGGCACGGTGAGCCCGACCGATCCCGGCTTGGCCATCCCTTCGGGGGTGAGGTGACTGACCGGTGAGAGCTCGGTCATGCCGTACCCCTGCACGACCTCACAGCCCAGTCGGGCACCGGCTTCGGCAGCGAGCTCGGCGGAGAGCGGTGCCGCTCCCGAGAACACCTGCTTCACGCTCGACAGGTCGTAGCGGTCGACGAGCGGGTGCTTCGCCATGGCGACCACGATCGGCGGGGCGACGAAGGATCGGGTGACCTTGTGCTCCTGGTGCACCTGCAGGAACTGCTCCAGGTCGAAGCGCGGGAGCGTCACGATGGTGGCACCCGCGCGCAGTCCCGTGTTCATGAGCACCTGCATGCCGTAGATGTGGAAGAACGGCAGCACCGCGACGATCACGTCATCGCCGCTCAACCCGGTGGGCGCGAGCACCTGGGCGATGTTGGCGACGAGGTTGCGGTGCGTGAGCATCACGCCCTTCGAGAGCCCGGTGGTCCCGGACGAGTACGGAAGCGCGACAAGGTCGTCGGGCGCCACCGCAGCCTGCTCGGCGAGCGGCGCGCCGAACAGCTCGGTCACCGACGGCGCGCCATCCGTGGCCTCGCCCAGCACGAAGATCTCCTCCACGTTGGTGCCGGCGGCTGCCTCCCGTGCCGTCTCGAGGAACATCGGGACGGTGACGGTCAGCGTGGCCCCCGAGTCCTCGAGCTGGTGCCGCACCTCGCGGGCCGTGTAGGTGGGGTTGACGGTGGTGACCGCGCCGCCGGCCATCGCCACGCCGTGGAAGACGGTGGCGTACTCGGGGACGTTCGGCGCCATGATCGCCAGCACGTCGCCGTTGCCGAACCCCCGGCTCACCAGCCCTCCGGCGAGGCTGCGGATCTGCTCATCGAGCTCGCGGTAGGTGAGGACCCGGCCTGACGGACCGTCGATCAGCGCGGGCTTGTCTCCCAGTTCGGCCGCGTGCTCCAGCACGAAGGGGGTGAGCGGCAGGTCGGGGATGTCGATGTCCGGGAACGGGCTTCGGTGGATCATACGGATAGACCCTAGGGCAGCCGACCGGGTGGAGGGGGCTGGCCGGACGGGCTACCGCTCGGGGTCGCTCGCGCCGGTGGTGGGGTCTTCCACCAGGGGTGTGCGCAGCGGCACGATCATCATCGAGAAGTCGGCCACCGCCACCAGGTGCTCGTGCTCGTCGAGCACCTCGCATCCGACGACGATGAGCTGGCGACCCTTGCGGATGACCTCGGCCCGGGCGACGACAACGTCGGTGCGGGGTCGGCCGAGGTAGCGGATGTGCATGTCGGAGGTGACCAGGGACTCCCGGGAGGGATCGAACCCGCTGATCCCGACCGCAGCGAGCGCACAGGCCAGGTCGACCATGATGGCGATGGCCCCGCCGTGGAGACTGCCGGTGTGCCCGAGCGCCTCGGCCCGCACCGGCATCCGGACCTCCGCCCGCCCCTCCCCCTCCTGCGGGGGCTCGTAGGTCAGGGCGAGCATCCGGTGGAGCGGGATCTGGTCCCTCGACGGGGGTTCGGGATCGTTCACGGCTCGTCTCTCCTCTCGGGCTGCTCGGGCTGCTCGGGCTGCTCGGGCTGCTCGGGCTGCTCGGGCTGCTCGGGCAGGGCTAGCAGGGAGCGGGCTGCCGATGCAAGACAGATCCTGATACTGTCCTGGCGTGGATGACGAGGGTGCCGTGATCCGATGAGGTGTCCGTGGCGATGACCGGCACCGTGCGGCTCGACCGGGACGGGGTGTGACGGCATGCGCGACCCGACATCGCCCACCCTGGACGAGGCTCTGGCCGCGCTCACCGCTCCCGGCGCGCGCTTCGAGATGGAGCTGGTCGACGTCCGTGGGGTGCCGACCCGGGTCTTCAAGCACCGGCTCCGCTCGCTGCGGGAACTCGCGCAGGTCGCCGTGGACAGGCGCGGTGACGCAGAGCTACTCGTCCACGGGGACCTTCGGCTCACCTACCGCGACTTCTTCCGCTTGACGAGCTCCGTCTGCGCGGTCCTGCGGGACGAACACGGCCTGCGTCCCGGCGACCGGGTCGCGATCCTCTCCGCCAACAACCCGCAGTGGTGCGTCACGTTCTGGGGGGTGATCAACGCCGGCGCGATCGCGGTCGCGCTCAACGGGTGGTGGAAGACCGACGAGATCCTCTTCGGCCTCGACCACTCCAGTTCCCGGTTTCTGGTCGCGGACCGCCCCCGCTTCGCGCGGATCCGCGACCAGCTCACCCACCTGCGCACCCTCGAGGCGATCTTCGTCGTCGATCCTGACCCCGACGACCTCGCGATCGATCCCCGGGTTCGCGACGCGACGGAGCTCGAGCGCGCACCGAGCGACGAGCTGCCTTCCGAGCCGATCGGGGAGGACGACCCGGCGGTCATCCTCTACACGAGTGGGACCACGGGACGACCGAAGGGCGCGGTCGGCACCCACCGCTCCTGGCTCGCCTCCGTGCACAACATCAGCGGGGTGAGCGCGGTCCTCGCCCTCACCGACCCCACGGATCGGCCGCCGGCGACGGGACCGGAGGTGCGGTTGCTGTCCGTACCCCTGTTCCACGTCAGCGGGGTGCAGGCGCATCTGGTGGCGGGTCTCCTCGCGGGTTGGAAGCTCGTGATGCCCACCGGGCGGTTCGACCCGGTCGAGACCATGCGACTGATCGAGTCGGAGCGGGTGACCGCGTGGTCCGCGGTGCCCACGATGGTGTCGCGGGTGTGTCAGCACCCCGACCGCCACCGGTTCGATCTCTCGAGCGTCCGCAGCGTCGGTTTCGGCGGCGCACCGGTGCCCGCAGGTCTCGTCGACGCGGTGCGTTCCACCTTCCCGAACGTGACCTACCAGTCCAACCTGTACGGTCTGACCGAGACGTCGGGCGTTGTGACGTTCAACGGAGGCCGGTCAATGCTCGAACGGCCGAGATCGGTGGGGCGGCCGATGCTCACCGTCGACGTGGAGATCCGCGACGAGCAGGATCATCCGGTCCCGCCCGGCACCGAGGGCGAGATCCACATCCGGGGCCCGCAGCTCATCGCCGGCTACTGGAACCAGCCGCAGGCCACCGCGGAGGCGATCGTCGACGGCTGGTTGCGCACGGGCGATGTCGGCTTCCTCGATGAGGAGGGCTTCCTGCACATCACCGACCGGGCCAAGGACCTCATCATCCGGGGCGGTGAGAACATCTCCTCCGTCGAGATCGAGGACCGTCTCTTGGCGCACCCCGACGTGCTCGAAGCGGCAGTCGTCGGGGTTCCCGATGCCGATCTCGGCGAAGCGGTGCACGCGGTGGTGCAAGTCCGCCCGGGTGCTGAGCTGACCGTGGGCGCCCTGCAGCGGTGGGTGGGTGAGACGCTCGCTGACTTCAAGGTCCCGGCGACGATCGAGATCAGCTCGGAGCCACTGCCCCGCACCGAGACCGGCAAGGTCCGCAAGACCCTGCTGCGCGACCGGGCCCGCTAGCCCGTGGCACTGGCCAGACGCAGCCGGTTCCCCGACCGCCCCACCGGCGCGTGCCGCCCGCGGTCATCCGCGGGGTTCGGCTGCGGCGAACGCGGCTGCCAGGGCGGCGATCGCTCTCACCTGGTAGGCCCGAGCCGAGGGCAGCAGGCGGGTGAAGGCGAACGACGGGTGGATGTGCCCGGCGAGCCGGACGTGGGTGACGGCAACACCGGCCGCGCGCAGCGCCGCGGCGTACGCCTCGCCGTCGCCGCGGAGCTTGTCGAGCTCGGCAGTCATGATCCACGCCGGTGGCAGCCCGCTGAGGTCAGCGGCGAGCAGCGGCGAGCAGTACGGCTCAAGCGCCCGCTCCGGTGATGGCAGGTAGTGCGCGAAGAAGTCGTCGATGACCGCTCGGTCGAGCAGGTAGCCGTCGGGAACGTCGCGGAAGCCCGACTGCGAGCAGGTCGCATCGGTGGTCGGCACGTCGAGCCACTGATGCACCAGAGGGGGCCCGCCGCGGTCACGCCCCATCAGACAGACCACCGCCGCCAGGTTCGCCCCCGCGGACTCGCCGCCGATCGCCACCCGTCGCGGGTCGACCTCGAGGCGATCGGCGTGCCTGACCAGCCACTCCAGCGCCGCGTAGCAGTCCTCCGGTGCCGTCGGATACTGGTTCTCGGGCGCCAAGCGATAGTCGACGGAGGCCACGACACAGCGAGCGCCGGCGGAGACGGCACGGCAACGCTGGTCGCGTTCATCGAGCGTGCCCTGGCAGAACCCGCCACCGTGGATGAAGACGTACAGCGGGAACGGGCCCGTGCCGTGCGGCCGGTAGAGCCGGACTCTGATGCGGCCGCCCGCCACCGGGACCGAGACGTGCCCGATGGCCGCCGGTCTCGGCTCGGTCGCGATCAGAAGGCCGGCGCCGAGGCGCGACAGGCGTGCGGCTCGCTCCCGACGCTCAGCCATCGGGACGCTGAGGTCGTCGGGTCGAAGTCGAGCCAGGCGCACGAGCGCCCACAGTCGCGGATCGAGCGGCACCGGCACCGCACCGTAG
>JBBFLY010000053.1:0-21341 GCA_037478855.1 Acidimicrobiales bacterium
TAGCGCCAGACCTCCTCGTCGGGGGACGGCAGGGCCACCTCAGCCAGGGCTCGGGAGGACATCGGAATTACCCTACCGCCATAGGGGAAATTCCGGCCAACCTGGTCGGCGTCGACCGTCCACCGGCTGCGCTCGCGCCCGGTATCGACCTCGTGCCGCACCTAGCGGGAACCGCGGAAGCGGGCCCGGACCCGGCCGAGGAAGCCCCCCGGGCGGCGTTGCTCCGCCGCCAGCTCGGCGAGCACCTCGGGCCCGGCCGCGTTCACGATGTCCTCCGCCTCGTCGAGCAGCTCCGGGATGCCCTCACCCTCGGGTTCCTCGGGGGTCGGTGGAGTCACGAGGGTGCCGTAGGTCCAGCTCACGTCGGCCAGTCGGCGCTCGTAGGCCGGGCAGTGCTCCGGACACCGCCATGGCGCCTCCGGCGCGAGGTCGAGATCGCACTTGCGGACTGTCTCACCAGTCGCATAGGTGCGACTCTCGAAGTGCCGACACTCCTGACGCATCGCCATCCGAGCATCCTGCCAGGGTCAGCCAGCGTTTCCACAGCGCCACGGACGTACTGCACGACGGGACGCCCGGGCATCAACGCTTCGTCGGCTCGCCTCGCCGGTCAGCCGACAGAGCCCTCCATCTGCAGCTCGATCAGCCGACTCCACTCCACCGCGTACTCCATGGGCAAGGTCCTGGTGACGGGCTCGATGAAGCCGTTCACCACCATCCCCATGGCCTGTTCCTGGGAGAGCCCCCGGCTCATCAGGTAGAAGAGCTGCTCGTCGGCCACCTTCGACACCGTGGCCTCGTGCCCGATGATCGCGTCACGCGCCCCCACCTCCATGTACGGGAAGGTGTCGCTGATGCTGTCCGCATCGAGGATGAGCGCGTCACACTGCACATGGCTCCTGCAGCCGTACGCGTCGTTCTCCACCCGGACCAAACCCCGGTATGAGGTACGTCCGCCGTCCTTGGAGATCGACTTCGACACGATCTTCGAGGTGGTCTCGGGTGCGGCGTGCACCATCTTCGCCCCAGCATCCTGGTGCTGGCCGTGGCCCGCGTAGGCGACGGAGAGCACCTCCCCGGACGCCTTCGGCCCGACCAGGTACACCGCGGGGTACTTCATGGTGAGCCGGGAGCCGATGTTGCCGTCGATCCACTCCATGTGACCCTCGGCTTCGACCCGCGCCCGCTTGGTGACCAGGTTGAACACGTTGTTCGACCAGTTCTGGATGGTGGTGTAGGTGACCCGGGCCGAGGGCTTCACGACGATCTCCACGACGGCCGAGTGCAGCGAGTCGCTCGTGTACACGGGCGCCGAGCAGCCTTCGATGTAGTGCACCTGGCTGCCTTCGTCGGCGATGATCAGCGTTCGCTCGAACTGCCCCATGTTCTCGGCGTTGATGCGGAAGTACGCCTGCAGCGGCATCTCGACGCTGACCCCGGGTGGCACGTAGATGAACGACCCACCGGACCACACCGCCGAGTTGAGCGCGGCGAACTTGTTGTCGTTGCGGGGGATCACCGTGCCGAAGTACCGCTTCACGATCTCCGGGTACTCGCGAAGCGCCGTGTCCATGTCGCAGAAGATCACGCCCTGGCGCTCGAGGTCCTCGCGGTTGCGGTGGTAGACGACCTCGCTCTCATACTGGGCGGTGACCCCAGCGAGGTACTTGCGCTCGGCCTCGGGGATGCCGAGCTTCTCGTAGGTCTCCTTGACGGAGTCCGGCAGCTGGTCCCAGGCGTCGACCTGACCCTCGGTGGGCTTGATGTAGTAGTAGATCTCGTCGAAGTAGATCTCCGACAGGTCGCCGCCCCAGCTCGGCATGGGGCGCCTCTCGAAGTGCCGGAGCGAGCGGAGGCGGTAGTCGAGCATCCAGTCCGGCTCGCCCTTCATCCACGACATCTCGCGGACGATCTCCTCGCTCAGCCCAGGCTTCGGTTTGAAGACGTAGTTCTCCTCGTCGTGCCAGCCGAGCTTGTACCTGCTCAGGTCAATGCCGAGATCAGTGGAGGTCATGGGCGATCAGCTCCTCGAATTTCTCCTATGTAGATAGTAACAACTCCCCTCCCGACGCCAACCCCCGAGGGGCCTGGATCCCCGGGCGGGTAGAATTCGGCCTTCGATCCGGTCAGGGGGACCATGAGCGACGCTGCCGAGCGCCGACGGGCCGGCATCCACGAGACCACCGGGACCACCCCGCTCCAACGGCTCCTCGCCTCCGCGCCCGTCGGGATCGCCGAAGCCACCCCGAACGGCGACCTCGTGTGGGTCAACCGCCGCTGGCGCGAGATCACCGGTGTCGACCAGCCGTTGCCGATCCCCTACGAGCGGATCGCCCGCCTGATCCACCCGGAGGACCGCACGGCGATCGAGGATCGCTTCCGACGGTGCCGCGAGCAGCTCGAGGAGCTCGACGCCGAAGCACGCATCCTCCGCGACGACCGGGCGGTCCGACACATCCGACTACAGGTCGCACCGCTGGTCGACAGCTCGGAGCTGGCCGGCTTCGTCGGCGCGCTCATCGACCTCACCCCGCTGGTCGAGGCAACCGAGGCGAAGCGCCGCAGCGAGCAGCGATACCGCGACCTGCTCGCCCGCGCCCCAGTCGGCCAGGCCATCTACACCTCGGACGGCGTTCTGGTCGAGGTCAACGCGGCGTGGCTCTCCCTACTCGGCTACGAGGCGCGGGAGGTGATCGGTCGCCGGTCGATCGAGTTCGTGCACCCCGATGACCGCGACGCCACCCTGCAGACCGCGGAGGACCTGGTCGCCGGCCGGATCGCCACCTCCGTGAGCGAGCGCAGGCTGCGGCGCAAGGACGGCTCGTACGTGTGGGTGTCGAGCAGCATCACGCTCGAGCGCGACGCCGAGGGGCGGCCCGACTACTTCCACTCCATGATCATCGACATCACCGAGGCGAAGAACGCCGAAGCCCGGCTCCGCGACAGTGAGGAGCGCTACCGGCGCCTGATCGACGAAGCCCCGGTCGCACAGGTCATCGCCCGGATCGACGGCACCCTCGTCGAGGTCAACCGAGCCTTCCTCACACTCCTGGCGACGACGCGCGACGAGGTCTTCAGCCGGAGTCCGGTCGAGCTGTTCCACCCCGATGACCTCCTCGGCCTGCGCGACGAGCTGAACCGCCTGATCGCCGGCGAGATCGACCACTTCGAGATGGAGCGACGGCTCGTGCGAGCCGACGGCGCGCACGTGTGGGTCGCGGGGGGCACGACGCTCATCCGTCAGGGTGACCAGCTCTTCCTGCACTCGGTCCTACAGGACATCACCGAGCGCAAGCTCGCTGAGCAGGCGCTCCGGGAGAGCGAGGAACGCTACCGGGCCGTCATCGAAGCCCTCCATGACGGCGTGCTCGTCCAGGGGCGACACCGCGTCGAGGCCGTCAACGGCGCCGCGGTCCGCCTGCTCGGGAGGTCCGCGAACGACCTGGCGAGGGTGGAGACCTGGGACGAGATTGACCCCATCGACGACCGCGGCGAGCCGATCGCCTGGTCACAGCGATCCACGATCGTCGCGGTACGTGAGCGACGGCCGGTCATCGACCAGGTCGTGGGCCTCCTGGTACCCGGCCGGGGTCGCCGCTGGTTCAGCTTCAACGCCGTTCCCCGGATCGCGGACGGTGAGGTCGTGGGCGCGGTGACCACCTTCACCGACATCACCGACCGCAAGCTGGCCGAGGACGCGCTACGCGCCAGCGAGCTGCTGTTCCGCACGCTGGCCTCGGCGCTGCCCATCGGGATCTTCCAGACCGATGGCGAGGACCGCCTCGTCTACGTCAACCCCCGCTGGTCCGACATCACCGAGATCCCCGAGCACGATGCTCTCGGCAAGCGCGCGGCGATGCAGATCCATCCCGACGACCTCGACCGTGTGGTGGCGGCGTTCCGGGACAGCCTGCGCGGCCAGCGGACCTTCCGGGACCAGTACCGGATCATCACCCCGAGTGGCGCCCTCAAGTGGATCCGAGTGCACGCCACCCAGCTCTTCGACGCGGAGACGGGCCGGATGACCGCACGGGTGGGCTCCATCGAAGACATCACCCCCCTCATCAGCGCTGCCAACGAGACGAACCGCCTCGCGAGCATCGTGGAGTCGACCAGCGACCTGATCGGTGTCGCCGACCTGCGCACTGGCGAGCTCACCTATCTCAACCGTGCGGCACGGGAGCTGTTCGGCTACGGCGATCGGGATCTCGACGGCACCAGCTACCTCGACCTCTACGAACCCGAGGTGGCTGACCTGTGGTCCTCCACCGTGATCCCGACGCTGCAGCGAGGAGAGAGCTGGAGCGGCGAGCTTCCGATGCGGGCAGCCGACGGCTCCACGGTGCTCGTGTGGCAGACGCTCACCGCGATGCGGGGCTCCGACGGGGAGATCGACCACATCTCCGCGGTCGGCCGCGACGTGACCGAGCGCCGCCGCTGGGAGGCCGAACTCGCCCACCAGGCCACCCACGACACGCTCACCGACCTCCCCAACCGGGTGCTCCTGCTCGATCACCTGGAGCTGGCGCTCGCCCGAGCCGAGCGCGACGGGCGGCTCGTGGCGCTGCTGTTCCTCGACCTCGACCGCTTCAAGGCGGTCAACGACACCCTCGGCCATGACGCGGGCGACGCGCTGCTCATCTCGGTCGCGAACAGGATCCGCGAGGCGATCCGCCCCACCGACACCGTCGCCCGACTGGGCGGCGACGAGTTCGTCGTCCTATGCGAGGACGTGATCGACGAGCACCACGCGGTCTCGATCACCCAACGGATCCTCTCGGTGATCGAGAGTCAACCATTGGTGATCGACGGCGTCGAGGTGCCGATCACGGCCAGCGTCGGGATCGCCCTGTCACCCGGTGGCCACAGCGCCCACCCCGAGGCCCTCCTGCGCGACGCCGATGCCGCGATGTACCGGGCGAAGGATCGGGGCCGGGCACGCCTGGAGCTGTTCGACGAATCGATGCGACGCCGCGCGGCACAGCGCATCCAGCTCGCCGAGGAGCTCACCGTCGCACTCGACCACCGACAGATCACCGTCCACTACCAGCCCTGCATCGATCTCGAGTCCGGCACGGTGACCTCCGTCGAGGCGCTGGCCCGCTGGCAGCACCCCACACGGGGCCTGCTCCCGCCGGGCGAGTTCATCGCGCTCGCCGAGGAGACCGGCCTCATCGTCGGCTTGGGGCTCGAGGTGCTCTCGGTCGCGTGCGCGCAGGGCAGACGCTGGCAGGAACAGCTCGGCGAGCGGGCACCCCGCATCCACGTCAACCTCTCGGCCCGCCAGCTGGGCGCCGCAAACCTGCCGATCCTGGTGGAGGAGGTGCTCGACGCCTCGGGGCTTCGACCCTCCTCGCTGTGCCTCGAGATCACCGAGAGCGTCCTGATGGACGACGCGCCGGCGTCGATCGACGTGCTCCGGCAGCTCAAGGAGCTCGGTGTGGTGCTCGCGATCGACGACTTCGGCACCGGGTACTCGTCCCTGTCGTACCTGCGACGGTTCCCCGTCGACGTGCTGAAGGTCGACCGCTCGTTCGTGGACGGCCTCGGACCCGACGCGGAGGACTCGGCGATCGTCGCCGCGATCGTCAACCTGGCTCGAACCCTCGCCCTGGAACCCGTCGCCGAGGGGGTCGAGACCGCCGAGCAGGTTGCGCTCCTGCGGGAGCTCGGCTGTGCCGGTGCCCAGGGGTTCCTCTTCGCCAGACCAGCCCCCGCGGAGGTCGTGAGCGAGCTGCTCACGAAGCGCTTCCCGGTCTGAGAGCACCAGCGGCTCCGGAACCGACCGACGATGACCCAGCGGGAGTCGGCTCGGAGCGGCGACCGGCCGGAGCCGGGACGGCGCACCCGCCCGACGCGTGCCGACCAGGTAGCCTTGGGCCATGTCCGAGCTCGAGCTGCGCGAGCGCGAGGGTCACGCACCGCTCCGCTGGCGGGGCGCGACCCAGCCACTCCTGCTCGCGGGCGCGGTCGCGCTCGGGTGCGCGTACGTCCTGGTGCAAAACCCGAACGAGTCCTCGGCCTATCCGCAGTGCCCGCTCAAGGCCATGACCGGGCTCGACTGCCCCGGGTGCGGCATGACCCGAGCCGTGTACTCGCTGCTGCACGGCGACCTCGCGGGGGCGGTCAGCCACAACCTCCTCCTCATCGTGGCCCTGCCGGTGCTGGCCGTCCTTCTCGGACGCTGGACGCTCACCTGCATCGGCGTCCCGGTCCGCCCGCTGCCCCGGTGGCGCCCGTGGATGACCTGGGTCGCGTCCGCGCTCCTCGTCGCGTTCGCGATCGTGCGCAACATCCCCGGCACGCCCCTGTCGTGGCTGGACTCGGCTGCCTGAGCTGCTGGCTGGACTCGGCTGCCTGAGCTGCTGACCGACCCGCGTCGCCGAGGGCGTGGTGCGGGCTAGTCGGCCCGCTTCCCCCGCTGCGTCGCGCGATGCCAGTGAGCGTGCAGCGCAGCGCCGACGATGCCGGCCTGGTTCAGCAGGCGGGCGGCAACGACCGGGGTTCGACATGTGATGGACGGGAGGAACCGGTCGGCCTTCTTGGAGACGCCACCACCGATCACGAACAGGTCGGGCCACAGCAGGTCCTCCACCAGACGGAGGTACTCCCCCAGCCGCGCCCCGAAGGTCTCGTAGTCGAGACCCTCACGCTCACGGGCCGAATCCGACGCGTACCGCTCGGCATCGTCGCCATGGAGCGGCAGGTGCCCGAGCTCGCTGTTGGGCAGCAACCGACCGTCGAGCAGCACCGCGGTGCCGATCCCGGTCCCCAACGTCACCATCACGACCACCCCCCGCCGACCTCGAGCCGCGCCGAAGGTCGACTCGGCCAGACCCGCGGCGTCCGCGTCGTTCAGGACGGTGACCGGGCAGCCGGTGGCCTCCGAGAACACCGCGTCGGCGTCGTTGCCGACCCAGTCCGGCACGAGGTTCGCGGCGGTGTGCACCGTGCCGGCTCTGATGACCCCAGGGAAGGTGCAGCCCACGGGGCCGTCCCAGTCGAAGTGCTGGACGAGGGTGGCCAGCACGTCCGAGACGTTCGCCGGATCCGGATGGCTGGGGGTCGGCATCCGGAGCCGGTCGGTCTTGAGCACGCCTCGCTTGGTGTCGACGACCGCGCCTTTGATGCCGGTGCCACCGATGTCGATCCCGAGAACCTTCACCTCGTCTCCTCGCGGTCGCGGCCGCTCGCAGTCTCGCGCGCCCCTGCCGGGCGGACACCGGAGCCCCGTCACAGGTCCCCGACGTCCGTGGCGCGGTTGGTCAACGGGACCGGTGTGGATCCCGTGGGCATTCCTTACCCTGATCTTCATGGCGGCTGACATCTCCCTCGCCGATCCCTTCACCATCCCGACCCGCTGGTGGCACCAGCTCGAAGACGGTCGCATCCAGTGCGACGTCTGTCCCCGTGCCTGCAAGCTGCGGGAGGGTCAGCGAGGCGTGTGCTTCGTCCGAGGCCGAACCGAGGATCAGGTGGTCCTCACGACCTGGGGACGATCGAGCGGCTACTGCGTCGACCCGATCGAGAAGAAGCCGCTCAACCACTTCCTGCCGGGCACCTCGGTGCTCTCGTTCGGGACGGCCGGGTGCAACCTCGCCTGCCGGTTCTGCCAGAACTGGGACATCTCCAAGTCGAAGGAGGTCGCCCGCCTCTCCGACCGCGCCGACCCGGAAGCGATCGCGCAGGCGGCGCTCGAGCTCGGGGCTCGCAGCGTGGCGTTCACGTACAACGACCCGGTCATCTTCCTGGAGTACGCCGTCGACGTCGCCGAGGCCTGCCACGCCGTGGGGGTGAACGCGGTCGCGGTCTCCGCCGGCTACATCTGCGACGAGCCCCGCCGGGAGCTCTTCAGCCGCATGGACGCGGCCAACATCGACCTGAAGGCGTTCACGCAAGAGTTCTACCGGCACGTTGCGATGGGCGACCTGCAACCGGTGCTCGACACGCTCGACTACCTGCGCCACGAGACGGATGTCTGGCTGGAGATCACGACCCTGTTGATCCCGGGCCACAACGACAGCGACGCCGAGATCGACCGGATGACCCGGTGGATCGCGGAGCGACTCGGACCTGACGTGCCCCTGCACTTCAGTGCGTTCCACCCCGACTTCAAGATGCTCGACGTGCCCCCGACGCCACCGCAGACCCTGACCCGTGCCCGCTCGATCGCCATGGCCAACGGCCTGCGATACGTCTACACGGGCAACGTGCACGACCCCGAAGGGGGCAGCACGATCTGCCCGTCGTGTCAGACCGTGGTGGTGGAGCGCGACTGGTACGTGATCAACGAGTACCGACTGACCGGCGACGGCCACTGCCGATCCTGTGGAGCACCCATCGCCGGACGCTTCGATGGCCCGCCCGGGGAGTGGGGTGCGAGGCGCATGCCGGTGCGACTGGCGGATCGGGGGCGGCGATGATCGGCAACGGCGTTCGTCACCCCGCGGTTGCCGGCCTGTTCTACCCGAGCGATCCCCACTCGCTCGCCACGATGGTCGACAGCTTCCTGAGGGCCGCGCCCGAGCCGGAGCCGGGGCGTCCCGCGCCCGTCGCGCTGATCGTCCCCCACGCCGGCTACCGCTACTCGGGACCGGTGGCCGCCACCGCCTACAAGCGGCTCGAGTCCCGTCCCGGTGAGCTTCGCCGGGTGGTGATCGCCGGCCCCTCCCACCGGGTGCTGTTGCGAGGGCTGGCAGCTCCCGCGGCGAGCACCTTCCTCACCCCGCTCGGACCGGTTCCGGTCGACGAGCAGCTCCGGGCGGCCGCCAGCCGCCATCGCGGGGTGATCGTCGACGACCGGCCGCACGCAGTCGAGCACTCCCTCGAGGTGCAGCTCCCGTTCCTGCAACGGGTGCTCGGCACCGACGGGTGGACGGTGCTCCCTCTCGCGGTGGGCGAAGCCGCTCCGCGAACGGTCGCGGACGTGCTCGAGTCGCTCCTCGACGACGAGACGCTCCTCGTCCTCAGCACGGACCTCAGCCACTACGAGCCCTACGCGGCCGCCCGCGAGCACGATGCGCGAACCGCCGCCGCCGTGCTGCGGAAGCAGCCTGACGCCATCGGTCCCACCGACGCGTGCGGCGCGTACCCCTTGAACGGCCTGCTGGAGCTGGCACGCCGACGTGATCTCGACCTCGATCTGCTCGACCTGCGCAACAGCGGCGACACCGAGGGAGACCGCTACCGGGTGGTCGGCTACGGCGCCTTCGCGGTGACCCGGCGATGATCAGACCACCCGAGCTGTCGGAGCCGGAGCAGGACATGCTGGTCGAGACGGCCCGGCGAGCCGTGCACCGGGGTCTGGTGCACCGCCGGTTCATCCCACCGGTGGTCGACGCCACCGACTCCGACCACCCGCGGCTGCTCGCACCGGGAGCTTCGTTCGTCACGTTGCGTCGCGACGAGCAGCTGCTCGGCTGCATCGGCACCCTCGAGCCGGTGCGTCCGCTGATCGCCGACGTTGCCGAGAACGCCTACCGCGCTGCGTTCGCCGACCCCCGCCTGCCGGCGGTGACCCCGAGCGACTACGAGGAGATGTCGGTCAAGGTGAGCGTGCTCAGCTCGCTCGAAGCGCTCGAGGTGGCCGATCGCGGAGCCCTCCTCGCAGAGCTGCGACCTCGCGTCGACGGGCTGCTCGTCGTGGCCGGCCACCGGCGCGGCACGTTCCTGCCGTCCGTGTGGGAGCAGATCGGCGACCGCGAGTGGTTCCTCGACCTGCTCTGGCAGAAGGCCGGCCTGCTGCCGGGCGAGTGGCCCCGGGATCTGCGGGTGTTCCGCTACGAGACGCTGGAGTTCGGGGACTGACTACGAACCGGCACGCAGCCGGCGGTATCGACGGATCAGCGCGTTGGTCGAGCTGTCGTGCCGGAGGTCGGGCTCCGAAGCGGCGGCGAGCTGACCGACGATGTCCTGCGCCAGCTTCTTGCCCAGCTCGACCCCCCACTGGTCGAAGCTGTTGATGTTCCAGACGGCACCCTGGGTGAACGTCTTGTGCTCGTAGAGGGCGATCAGCTGTCCCAGGGTGAACGGTGACAGCTCCGAGATCAGGATCGAGTTGGTGGGGCGGTTGCCGGGAAACGTGCGGTGCGGAACCTGCTCCGGCGCGACGCCTTCGGCTGCGACCTCCTCCGGCGTCCTGCCGAACGCCAGCGCCTCCGCTTGGGCGAAGAAGTTGGCCATCAGCAGATGCTGATGGTCGCCCAGCTCGTGGCGGGCCCGGGCGAAGCCAATGAGATCGCAGGGGATGAGCTTCGTGCCCTGGTGGATCAGCTGGTAGAAGGCGTGCTGCCCGTTGGTACCCGGCTCTCCCCACACGATCTCACCCGTCTGGGTGTCGACGGGTGAGCCCTCCCGGTTGACGGACTTGCCGTTGCTCTCCATGGCGAGCTGCTGGAGATACGGCGTGAGCCTCCCGAGGTAGTGGCTGTAGGGCAGCACGGCCAGCGTCTGCGCACCGAAGAAGTTGTTGTACCAGACCCCGAGCAGGCCGAGGATCATCGGCATGTTCCGCTCGATCGGCGCGGTGCGGAAGTGCTCGTCGATGAGATGGAAGCCGCGCAGCATCTCGTCGAAGCGGTCCGGCCCGATCGCGATCATCAGCGACAGGCCGATCGCCGAGTCGTAGCTGTAGCGCCCTCCGACCCAGTCCCAGAACTCGAACATGTTCTCGGTGTCGATGCCGAAGGCGGTCACCGCCTCGGCGTTGGTCGACACCGCGACGAAGTGCCTGGCGATCGCCTGCTCGTCACCGCCCAGGGCGTCGAGCACCCATCGGCGGGCCGTTCGCGCGTTGGCCATCGTCTCGAGGGTGGTGAAGGTCTTGGAGGCGATGATGAAGAGCGTCTCGGCCGGGTCGAGGTCGTGGGTGAGCTCCCAGAGCTCGTTGCCGTCGACGTTGCTGACGAAGCGGCACCCGATCGAGCGGTCGCTGAAGTCGATCAGGGCGTCGTACGCCATGTGGGGCCCGAGATCGCTGCCTCCGATGCCGATGTTCACCACCGTGCGGATGCGCTTGCCGGTGTGCCCTCGCCAGTCACCGCTGCGGACCCGCTGCGCGAACGCCCGCATCCTGTCCAGCACCCGGTGCACCTCGGGCACGACGTTGACCCCGTCGACCTCGATCACCGCGTTCGCGGGCGCCCGGAGCGCGACGTGCAGCACCGGGCGGTGCTCGGTGAGGTTGATCTTCTCGCCCCGGAACATGGCGTCACGGAGCTGCTCAACCTGCGCGGCACGGGCCAGATCGGCGAGCAACCGCATCGTCTCGGGGGTGACCCGGTTCTTCGAGTAGTCGAGGTAGAGGTCGCCTACCTCGAGGCACATCGTCTCCCCCCGAGCGGGATCGTCCGCGAACAGATCACGTAGGTGCGCGCTCGAGACGGTGTCGAAGTGCGCCTGGAGCGCCTGCCACTCAGGCGTCTCGGTGATGGACATGCGGCGATTGTGTCAGCTGCAATGCCGCTCGTTCAGTGCCGCTTCACGCCGCCGTACTTCATGCGGGTGTCGCTCATCGCCGCGGCGCGCACGTCGTCACGGTTGATCGCAGCGTCCACCACCTCGCCGATGAAGAGGGTGTGGGTGCCGAGGTCGATGGCCTGGCGGACGGCGCAGTCCATCCAGGCGATCGCCTCGTCGAACACCGGCGCGCCGGTTGTGGCGGCGTGCACCGGCCGCCCGTTGAGAGTCTCGCCGTCGTCCGTCGCGGGCTTGGAGAACTTGACGAAGACCTTCGTGTCCCCCGCGTCCCACAGGTTCACCGTGAACGAGCCACCCTCGGAGATCAGTTGATGGGTCAACGCCGTGTTGTCGACCCCGACGCCGATCAGCACGGGCTCCATCGACAGCTGGGTGATCCAGCTGGTCGTCATGGCGTTTCGCCGATCGCCGGCACAGGACCCGACGAGGGCCAACGCGTTGGGGATCTTCCAGGTCACCCGGTTGAGCAGTTCCTCGTCGACAGCCACACCCCGATGGTACGGGCCGATGGTCGGTTCACCACCGCCTCAGGCGAGACCGTGCGCCGCTCGCCTGCGGGCAAGCGCGGGAAGCCACCTGCCACCCGAGCCGCCTGCTCTCCGGCGGTGCCCCGTGTGCACTCAGGCGCGCTACCGCTCAGGGCCGCCGGGCTTCTCGTCGTGGCCACCGAACTGCTTGCGCATCGCGGAGAGGATCCGGTCGGCGAAGTCCGCGGCCCCTCGTGACGCGAAGCGTTCGAACAGCGCGGCCGACAGCACGTGAGCGGGCACCCCCTCGTCGATGGCGGCGAGCACGGTCCAGCGCCCCTCCCCGGAGTCCGACACCCGACCCTCGAAGTGCTCGAGCTGCGGGTCCTCGTGCAGAGCGATCGCCGTCAGGTCGAGCAGCCACGATGCGATCACGCTCCCCCGCCGCCAGAGCTCGGCAACCTCCGCGAGGTCGATCTCGAACCGGTAGTCCTGCGGATCGCGCAGCGGCGTGGTCTCCGCGTCGACCTCCTGCGGACGCAGGCCGACGTCTGCGTTCCTCAGTATGTTGAACCCCTCCGCGTAGGCGGCCATGAGGCCGTACTCGATGCCGTTGTGCACCATCTTCACGAAGTGCCCAGCCCCGGGGGGGCCGCAGTGCAAGTAGCCCATCTCGGACGGTGACGGATCGCCGGTGCGACCGGGTGTCCGGGCCGCCGCGTCGACACCCGGCGCGATCGAGCGGAAGATCGGATCGAGGTGCGCGACGGCCTCCTCGTCGCCTCCGATCATCAGGCAGTAGCCCCGGTCGAGACCCCACACGCCGCCGCTGGTTCCCACATCGACGTAGTGGATGCCCCGTGCCGCGCACCGCGCGGCCCGCTCGATGTCGTCCCGGTAGTAGGTGTTGCCGCCGTCGATGATGATGTCGCCCGCGCCCATCCGCTCTGCCAGGCTCGACACCATCTCACCGGCGACGGCCGCGGGAACCATGATCCAGACGACCTTCGGTCCGCTGAGCCGGCCGACGAGCTCGTCGAGGGTGCCGGCCCCGGTGATCGCGTCGCTCTGCGCCGTGAGCGCGTCGACCGCCGAGGGGTTCACGTCGTAGACGACGCACTGGTGGCCATCGCGAACGAGCCTGCGTACGAGGTTGGCACCCATCCGACCCAACCCCACCATCCCGAGCCGCATCCCTGACCCTCCGTCCTCGACGATCTGATCCGCCATCCTGACCGATCGGAGGGCGACCTGCCGACTCCCGCGTCCTGCTCGGAGCAGGGTCAGCGTCACGGTTGACCGGGCCGGGATGCGCCCACGCTCAGGACCTCACCGCCGAGCCGGCGTACATGAAGCTCAGCACCTTCGGGCCACGGATGGTGAACGTCGTCACCTGGTCGAGCTCAAGTGGTGAGGAACGCACGATCGCTGCGATGTCGCGGTCGAGATGACAGCCGCCGGCCAGCTTCTGCTCGAGCCAGTCCCACCGGTGCTGGCGCCGCGCCACCTTCGGATCATCGGACAGCCCGTGCTCGAGGAAGAAGAACCGGCCGCCCGGCTTGAGCACCCGATGCACCTCGGCCAACGCGCGGTCGACATCGGGGATCGTGCAGAGCGTCCAAGTGCTCACCGCGCTGTCGACCGATGCGTCCTCGAGTGGGATCTGCTCGCCGTGGAGCCCCACAAGCTCGACCGGAAACGCGGATCTGGCCAGGCGCTTGCGGGCCAGCCTGCGCCCAACCTCCGATGGCTCGACGGCCAACACCCGCTCGACCGTCGGGGGATAGTAGGGGAGGTTGGTCCCCGACCCAAACCCCAGCTCCACGACCGTCCCGGTGGCCTCGGCCAGCGACCTGGCCCGCAGCTTGCCGAGCTCCCGGCTGCCGAGGACGATGTCGGTGATCCGGGGAACGATCTGCTCGTCGTAGAAGCCCATGGTGTCGTGGTCTCCGATCGGTCCTGGTGGGTCGCGCTCAGCGGTCGCGGGTGAGCAGCAGACAGCCTCCCAGAGGCCCACCGCCGGCGCCCACCACCGCGACCTCCGGACCGCCCGCCACCTGTCGGTCGCCCCCGCGATCCCAGAGCTGGACGCACGCCTCGTGCAGGAACCCGTAGCCATGGAGGCGCCCGGCAGAGAGCTGACCTCCGTGGGTGTTGAGCGGGATCTCCCCGTCGAGCGCGATGCGCTGCCCACCCTCGATGAACGCCCCACCCTCACCGTGCGCGCAGAACCCGAGGGCTTCCAGCCAGCACAGCGTGATGAAGCTGAAGCCGTCATAGAGCTCAGCGACGTCCACGTCCGCGGGGGTGAGGTCGGTGCGCGACCAGAGCATGGCGGCCGCATCCCGCAGCGCCATCGTGGTGAGGTCGTCCCACTGATCCCACGACGGGCGGCCATGGATGGCCGAGCCGACCGCCTCGATGCGCGCCGGCGGGTGGGCGAGGTCGGCGGCCGCGTCGGCACGGGAGACGATCACCGCGGTGCTGCCGTCAGCGGGGACGTCGCAGTCGTACAGACACAGCGGGGTGGAGATCATCCGCGCCCCGAGGTAGTCGTCGAGCGTCAGCGGGTCGCGGTAGATCGCCTTCGGGTTCAGCGCCGCGTTGCGGCGGCCGTTGAGGGCGATCTGCGCGAGCTGCTCGCGGGTCGTACCGAACTCGTGGAAGTGGCGCTGAGCCATCATCGCGATCCAGTTCGCGGCAGACGGTGCGCCGAAGGGAAGCGTCCACTGCAGGAAGCCACTCGCCCGGTAGCCGCTCCCCGTGCCGCCGGCTCCCATCGTCACCGACGAACGGCTCTTCTCCCCCTGCGCGCTCGCTTCCCACACGGTGCGGAAGCACAGCACGTGGTTGGCGAGCCCCGTGGCGACCGCGGCGATGGCGTTGATGACCGAGCCGAGCTGGCCGGGCGCCTCGAGCCCACCGGCGAACCAGTCGAGCTCGAGGCGCAGCGCGTCCTGCAGCTCAGCCACGCCGACTCCCGAGAAGCCGGGTGGGACATCTTGGTTGCCCGGATAGGTGGCGATGCCGTCGATGTCGGAGAGCTCGAGACCGGCGTCAGCGACGGCTTCCAGCGCGGCCTCGATCGTCAGGTCGAGGGGGTCACGGTAGAGGCGACGACCGACCTGGCTCTGGCCGATGCCGCTGATCACCGCTCGGCGCTCCAGTCGATCCGGACCCATCTCAGCGCTCCGCCTCGCTGCGCCCGTCCACCGGCTCGAAGAACGGGAGCCAGACGTCGTCGTACTCCTCGAAGGTCACCCGCACCTCCATGCCGATCGTGACCTCGTAGGGATCGCAGTTGACGATGTTCGTGGTGAGCCGCAGACCCTCCTGCTCGGGGAGCTCGACGATGGCCACCACGTAGGGTGGGTCGAGCGTGGGGATCCACGGCTGCTCGTTCACCGTGTAGGTGTGCACGACGGCACGGCCCGAGGTGGCCTCGGGTGCGAGGTCTCTCGAGAGGCACTCGGGGCAGATCGGAGCCGGTGGGTGGATCCAGTACCCGCACCGCTGGCAGCGCAGGAACCGCAGCTCGCCGTGCGCGCCGCCACGCCAGAAGTGCTCGTTCTGCTCCGTGACCCGGGGAAGAACCCGGAAGGGCCGGTCGGTCATCATCGGGCTCCGGTCAGTCGTCGTCGAGGTCGACCTCGAGAGCGCGTAGGCCTTCCTCAAACCCCGCCCGCGCCTGCGGGAGCGCCTCGACGGCGGGGAGGATGCCGAACCCCGGCTCGGTGAGCACGATGGCCGCCGCGATCTCCTCCCAGCTCGCGCCGACCTCAGCCGCGAGCCGGGCGTGACGACGCACCCCGCGACCGTTGCGGAGGATCACGGTGCAGACCATCCTCACGAGCTCGTGTGTCTTGCGGTCGAGCGCCTTGAGCGACTCGATCTCCGCCAGCCAGGCGCTCTGGGCTTCATGCAGCCCCGGGAACACCTCGTGCAGCGGCTGCTCGTAGGAGAAGGAGAACTCCTGTTCACTCACGCCCGCCACCCTATTCCGCCACCGCGCCCGGCTCCCGGCCTCCGTCCCCTCGTGGCCCGCATCCCACCGGTCAAGGATCCCGTGGGAGACCGAGGAGGCGCTCGGCGATGATGTTGCGCTGCACGTCGCTGGTGCCGCCGGCGATGGACAGTGCCCGATTGCCGAGGAAACCCGCGATCCAGACGGCGGCCTCACCGTCGTTGACCGCGCCCTCGGGGCCGAGCAGCGCCAGGCCCACCTCTTGCACGCGCTGCTCGTGCTCCACACCGAGCAGCTTGCGCACGCTCGATTCCGGTCCCGGCTCAGCGCCGCTCAGCGCTCGCAGCGTCGAGCGCAGACCGAGCACGGCGATGGCCTCCGCCTCCGCGACCAGCTCGCCGATCTCGGCCGGCCGGCCAGCCGCCCCGGGCATGCCCAGCAGCGACTCGAGGCCTGGTCCGAAGGACGACCCGCTTCCCATCGACACCCGCTCGTTTGCGAGGGTGGTGCGCGCCGCCTGCCAGCCGTTGTCGACGCCACCGACCACGCAGTCGTCGGGGACGAACACGTTGTCGAGAAAGACCTCGTTGAACAGCGCGTGGCCGGTGAGCTCGCGAAGCGGGCGGACGTCGATGCCGTCGGAGGACATGTCGACCAGAAAGCAGGTGATGCCTTCGTGCTTGTCCACCAGCGGGTTGGTGCGCGCCAGGCAGATCCCCCAGTCGGCGACGTGGGCCATGGTCGTCCAGACCTTCTGCCCGGTGAGCAACCAGCCGCCGTCGACCCTCTCCGCCCGGGTGGTCAGCGACGCCAGATCGCTGCCCGCGCCTGGCTCGCTGAACATCTGGCACCAGACGAGCTCGCCGTGCAACGTCGGCCGGATCCAGCGCTCCTGCTGCTCCGGCGTGCCGTGGGCGATGAGGGTCGGCAGCACCCAGGCGCCGACCTGCAGGTGTGGTCGACGGATCCGCGCGGCGGCGAACTCCTCGTCGATCACGAGCTGCTCGACCGGTCCCGCGTCCCGCCCCCACGGGCGCGGCCAGTTGGGGACGAGATAGCCGGCATCCGCGATGCGCCGGTTCCACTCCGACCGGTCATGGGTGCGGAGCTCCTCGAGGAACGCACGCACCTCCTCCCGCACCTCGTCCGCTTCCGGTGGCAGCTCGGCCCGCAAGGTCCGGCGGACTCCCGCGAGCGCCAGCTCACCGCATCGAGCGAACGACCCGGGCAGCAGCTGGCGCATGGCGGTGGCGCGCTTCAGGTAGAGGTGGACGTCGTGCTCCCAGGTGTAGCCGATCCCGCCGAGCACCTGGATGCAGTCCTTGGCCACCGAGAAGAAGGCGTCGGGTACCAGCGCGGCGGCGACCGAGGCGGCCAGGGTGGCCTCCCGCCACGCGCCCTCATCGGCCTCGGCGGCCGCCAACGCGGCGTCGCACGCGGAGATGGCGTCCCATGCCGCCGCCCGTGCCAGCTCGAGCCGCAACAGCATGTCGGCGCAACGGTGCTTCACCGCCTGGAACTGCCCGATCGGCCGCCCGAACTGCACCCGCACCTTCGCGTACTCCGCTGCGGTCTCCACGCACCACCCGCCGCCGCCGACCGCGTCCGCCGCGACCAAGGCGGCCAGGAGCTCACCCACCCCGGGGCCGGGCAACCGGTGCGATCCGCTCGAGAGGAGCTCGGGGTCGGCCTCCACCGAGGCGACCCGCCGGGTGAGGTCGAGGCTCGGGCGGGGGGTCACCTGCACCGCCGATCGCTCCACCACCACCCAGCTCTCCCCGTCAGGTGACGGGAGGACCAGCACGTCGGCGAGCTCGGCGCCGAGCACCGGCGCGCCCGGCACGAACCCCACAGCGCCCACGAGCGAGCCGTCCGCGAGGCCAGGGAGCCAGCGCTCCTGCTGGGAGCGGTCGCCGGCAGCCACGAGCGCCGCGGAGGCGAGCACCGTGGGCAGGATCGGCCCCGGGGCGCAGCGACGGCCCAGCTCCTCGAGCACCACGGCGAGCTCAGCCAGCCCGTAGCCCTCTCCACCGAGGTCCTCGGGGATGTGCAGGGCCAGCCAGCCGAGGCTCGCGAGCTCCTCCCAGAACGGCGGCAGCGTCTCGCCGGGGGCGTCAAGCGTGGCCCGAGGCACCGACGGCTCGCAGCGGTCCTCGGCCCACCGTCGGACCGCTGCGTGCAACGCCTGATGCTCGTCGGTGATCCCGATCGTCCCGAGACGCACCACCATCCTGGCAACCCCCCGATCCGGCTTCCGCCTCCCCCGGTGGAGTTGGAAGGCTACGTGATCAGGGTGTGGTCGCGGCCGCTCAAGGAGCGGCGATCGGTGTGACCGGCCCGGAAGGCCCGGACCCGGGGCCCTGCCCCCGGGCGTTGGTCGCGCTGACCCGGAAGGTGTAGGTGACCCCGTTGGTCAACCCCGTGATGGTACGGGTGGTGCTGGAGGCATCGAACGAGACCGGCGCCTGCGCGACCCCACCGATGTAGGGGACGACCGTGTAGCCGGTGATCGGCGAGCCGTTGTCGACCGGCGGGTTCCATGAGATCGTCACCTCCCCGTCACCGGGAACGCGGGCACCGGCGAACGTCGGCGCCTCGGGCAGCCCGACGACGATGGCCTGCCCCGGCGGAGAGGCGGGTCCCGTGCCCCGGGCGTTCACCGCGGCCACCCGGAAGGTGTAGGCGGTGCCGTTGGTGAGTCCGGTGACCGTGAGCGTGGTGGAGGAGCCGGAGAAGGTCTGGGGCGCCTGCGCCACTCCTCCGATGTAGGGGATGACGACGTAGCCGGTGATCGGCGAGCCGTTGTCAGCGGGTGCCGGACCACTGATCGTGACCTGTCCGTCGCCGGAGATCCGCTGCGACCACACCGCCGGCCGCGCGGGCGCACCCGCGACCACGGGGGTGCTCATGACCGAGTCGGGTCCCGTCCCGGCATCGCTGATCGCGGCGACCTGGAACTTGTAGAGCTGACCGTTGCTCAGACCGGTGATCGTCTGCGTGGTGGCCGTCGAGGAGAAGGTCACCGGCGGCAGCGGGGTGCCGTAGAGCAGGCAGTCGGGGGCCGCCGGGCACGCCCAGGGGGTGACCCGGTAGCCGGTGACCGACGACGACCCGGGGTTGGCCGGCGGCGACCAGCTCAACGTGACCGACCCGTCGCCGGGGAGAGCGATCGGGGTGCCCTGCGGCGCCGACGGCGGCACCGGTGCGACGATCGTGATGGTGGCCAGTGGACCGGCGCCGGCGTTCGGTGAACCCGTCGTCGCGCGCTGCCCACTCGAGTTGACCGTGTCGTCACGCGGGGCGCAGGTTACCGTGGTCGAGCTGGCGCCGCTCGAGCTCGCGTTGAAGGTCTTGTAGTAGGTCGTGTCGACCGCCGCCGTGCCGCCGTTGTAGCGGACCTTCGGTTCGATGGTGGAGCCGATCGGGCCCGAGGCCTGGAGCGTGACGTCGATGGCCGGCAGCTGGTAGGGGTAGTCGGCAGCCAGGTTGGTCGCCGTCGCGTTGCCGTACCAGAGCCCGTTGCCCGACCCTGCGTCGACCGAAGCGCCACCCCAGAGCCGGATCACTCCGGCCGGCACCGCCGAGTTGGACGCGTTGGTGTCGACCTGGGGGGCTGCGGAGACGCCGGGCGTGAGCCCGTAGCCAGATCCTGGGACCACCGATGCGCTGACGAACGTGGCGTTCGCGGGGATCAGGTAGTCGACCTTGACCTTGTTGATGTAGCGGTTGTTGACGGTGCCGATGAACGGCGCAGGCGCGGTCTTGGTGATGACCGCGGGACCCGGCTGGATGCGGATGGTGAAGGTGCTCCCCTGGACCACCGTTGCGGGAGCGTCAACGGTCATCGACGTGTTCACCACCTGCCCGGCGGTGATGCCCAGGTTCGTTCCGAAGCAGGCGTCCTTGTAGTTGGTGGTGGTGACGTCGGCGCCTGCGGTGCCCACCCCCACCGTCACACCGACCGTCGCAGCCACCGTGAGCGCCGCGATGACCGCGACAGCCCGGCTGCGCCGGACATGAAGGTCAGTTCCCCGCATCGATTCCCCCATCCCCTTTCGAGCAACGCTGTCTGAGCCCGGAGCGGTGGCGGTCCGCCGGGGACCACGCCGATCGCCAGCTGGCCGACCTGATCACCAGCCGGTCACCACGGGACGTGCCGCCGCCCTCACGCTTAACGTTAGAACAGGTTCTAGTGGCGTGGCAAGGAGTCGTCGAGGCTGCACCTCAGCAGCCCGCGTCGACGCTGACTAGTCTCGATCTCTGACGACCATGTCACACGCCTATGGGGGGTGGCTGCGAAGTGACCGTCATCGAAGCCGACGCCCGTGTAGCGGGCGGACGGCGTCCGGACGTGCGAGGGGGATGGACCTCCGGACCCCCCGAGCGTGCCGACCGCGGTGGACGGGGCCGGTGAGTGCGATGGACCACGACTACGACGAGTTCGGGCTGCTCCACGAGAACGCCGCCGAGGTCGGGTTGCCGTTCGATCCGACTCGGCCGCCACGCGTGACCCGAGCGAACGTGCTCGCACCCTCCGGCCACAACCTCAGCGCTCTGGTGTGGGGTGAGGGACCGGCCGAGCTCGTGCTGCTGCACGGCGGCGCGCAGAACGCACACACCTGGGACACCGTCGCGCTCGCCCTCGACCGACCCCTGGTCGCCATCGACCTGCCGGGGCACGGGCACTCCGACTGGCGTGAGGACAAGCGCTACCGCCCCCAGGAGATGGCAGATGACGTCGCGTTCGCCATCTCCGAGCTCGCACCCCGGGCCACGACGCTGGTGGGCATGTCGCTCGGAGGACTGACCGGGCTGGCCGCACTGGCTGAACGACCGGAGCTCGCGGAGCGTCTCGCGCTGATCGACATCACACCCGGAGTCAACGCGCAGAAGGCCGAACCGATCCTGTCGTTCATCGACGGGCCCGAGGTGTTCGCCTCCTTCGACGAGATCCTCGAGCGGACGATGGCGTTCAACCCCACCAGGTCGCGGTCGTCGCTGCGCCGGGGGGTCCTGCACAACGCTCGCCAGCGCGAAGACGGCACCTGGGTGTGGCGCTACGACCTGCCCACGGGCGAACGGGTCGACGACCTCGATCACCGCTTCGCCGATCTGTGGGATGCGATCTCCGCGCTCCACTGTCCGCTGCTGCTCGTGCAGGGTGACCTCTCCACCGTCGTGGACGACGACGACGTGCTCGAGCTGCAACGCCGCAAGCCTGACGCCGAGGTGGTCGTGGTCGAGGACGCGGGTCACAGCGTGCAGGGAGATCGCCCGGTCGAGCTCGCGGCGATCCTCGCCGAGTTCCACACCGGACGCGTCTGCGATCGGTGACAGCCCGACGGGTGGGCCGTCTCAGCCATCAGCCCGCAACGCCTCGGTGCGGCGGACGAACTGCCCATACCGCCGAGCCGCAGCCTCGGCCCATGCCG
>JBBFLY010000054.1:0-21218 GCA_037478855.1 Acidimicrobiales bacterium
GGACCTCAGCCCCTCACCTCACCGCTCGTACACCACGCCGGTGGACGCAGACCGACCCCGGCCTTGCCGGCGAGTTTGTCCTCCGTCTCAGCCACGACCTCCAACACGACTCGTGTCCGCCCGAGGTGCGTCAGCTCGGCCGCACGATCCTGCGGTGGGCCGACCAGATCGCTGCCTGGCACCAGGCCTACCTGTCGAACGGACCCACCGAGGCGATCAACAACCTGATCAAGAGAGTGAAGCGAGTGGCGTTCGGGTTTCGCCGCTTCGCCCACTACCGGATCCGCGCCCTGCTCTACGCCGGCAAGCCCAACTGGGATTTACTCGCCACGATCACACCCCGCTGAAACGCGAAGCGCCACCATGCCCCGCCGCAGCCTCCACTGGTCAACCGCCGCGACGTCTACCATGCCGCTGTCGGATGACCGGTTGAACTCGCCCCCATTGATCAGCGATTGTTGGGCCAACCGCGGTAGCGAGGCTTGAGACCGAGGCGTTCGGCGCGAAGTCGCCAACGGAAGAGCCAACAGCCGAACGAAAAGCTGAGCAACGCAAGAAATCCAAATACCCCCCATCCAATTCCTTCGGTTGACAGCATGAGCACCGCCACTAATGAACAGGCCACGCCGACCCCGAAGTAAGGACCAGCGGAGACACGTGGAGCTACTGTTGGTGATTGTGGCCCCCGGAGCAGAATCACAAACAGTGGAGAAAACACTACGACAATCACCACAAAGGCACTCACTGAAGGGGATTGTCCTTCACTTAAAACAAAACTGATTACTACTGCGAACATCCACAAGATGACAAAGCCTAGCCTGATGCCCAATCTCGAATGGAAATTGCGAGTCATCTAAAGACGTGGCGCAGGTGGGGGGAATGCGAGCCAGCTTCCTTTGCCCGACGCGGGAGGCCTAGGTCCTGGCGGAACACCAGGCGGGAAGGGCTTCGGCGGAAATACTTGATCATCGCCAGAAATTCCAGTGCCGATACCGCTCGCCTCTAGACCTCGTCGTATATTCTCCTTGCCGTAGGTGTCGCAAGGATCAACGTTGTGCATTTCGTACACCGTGCCATAAGCAGTCACGGCTACAGGAGTTGCCGCCGATAGCAAGATCATGACCTGACCACACCCAACTATCGCCCCGGCACAAATGAGTGCACCTGGAACAACCACGGCAGTAGTCGCCAGTGCGGCCTGGAGTTCGGGATTCTTTTCTGCAATTGTGTCACAGTTAGGGTCAGGATCGTCTAAAGCAAATGGGTTTTGAATGCACAAACCGTCCCAGGGCCAGAGGCCAGTTGGATCCGTCATGTTCAGCGGGTTGCCCCCGACGTAGGCATAGGGGCTACGTGTCAGCGGCGTGATCGGATCCCTGGTGAGGAATTGGCCGGTGGTGGGGTCGTAGTAGCGGTTGCGGAGGTATTGGTAGCCGGTTTCGGGGTCGGTGTATTGGCCGGTGTAGCCGAGGGGGGTGGTGGCGGTGCCGGTGCGTACGGTGAGTTGACCGTAGGGGTCGTAGGTGTAGGTGGCGATGGTGTTGCCGGCCTGGTCGGTGAGGGCGCGGGTGGAGCCGAGCTGGTCGTGGTGGTAGTACCAGATGCTGCCGTCGGGGCTGATCTGGGAGACGGGTAGCCCGCCGGGCCCGTAGAGGTAGTAGGTGCTGGCCCCGCCGGTGGTTTCGGTGAGCAGCATCGGCAGGCGACTGGCGTGATCCCAGCTGTAGGTGGTGAGGTTCCCGCCGGTGCGTCCCTTGCTGGCTCGCATCCCGGTGGGGTCGTAGGTGTAGGTCCAGGTGTCCCGGGTGGGTGAGAACGAGCCCACCACGTCCACCACCAGATGAGCGGTGCTGACCGCGCCGCCGGCAACCACCCGGAAGGTGCCGTTGGCGGAGAGTTTGACCACCGCGGTGTTCGCGACCGTCTCGCTGACCGCGAAGTTCACGTTCGAGGTGGGCGGCGCCGAACCAGAGCTGTAGACGCTGAGATACCCGCTGGCGTCAGGCGCGACCGCGGTGAGGTTCACCACCACCGCGGTGGCGTCATCGGGGATCCCGGCCTGGCCCGCGACCGCGATGGTGACCGGGGTGTTGTTGGTCAGCGGGTTGCAGCTGTTCGAACACAACCCCCCTTGGCTGGTGGGGCGGGTGTCGTAGACCCTGGTGGGGGTGACCGGGTCGAACTCGGTGCCCGAGCTCTGCACCCCGGTGGCGAACCAGCCGAACACGTCCACCAACACATCCACCAGCGCCCCAGAGTGATTCGCGATCACGATCTTGCCCCCGACACCGACCTTGGCGATCACGAACCCCGCCCGGCTCAGACCGGCCTGCCAGTTCACATTCGACGTAGCCGGCTCCACACCACCCGCAGGGTACACGTTCAGATACCCGCCGCTGGTGGTGTTGGTGGCGGTCACGTTCACCGCCGCCGCAGCCACCTCAGCGGCAGGAACACCACCAGCGCCGGTGACCTGCAACTCGAGCGTCGCCCCAGCCGGGATCGTGGTGCACTCCCCGGTGCAGCTGCCGGTGCGGGTCACCGGGCGAGTGTCGAGGATCCGGGCGGGGGACACGGTCCTAAACGTACCGCCCGCCGGACCCGACTCCGTCGAGAACCAACCCTGCACATCCACGACCACATCCACCGGCGAGTCGTGCCCAACCACCCCAGGATGAGAACCGTTGAAGATGGTGACCTTCCCATCCGAAGACAACCTGGTGACCGCCACGCTGGCAGTTGTTCGTGCAGGAACTGGCTTCTTGAGGTTGACGCGATGACCGTCGACTTCGGTGGACCCTCAGGCCCTACCACTCGTGCACGACTCCTCGGGACTCAACTCGGTCCCGGCTCCAGGGGAGGGCGTCGCTCGCATCGTCGTGGCCCAGGATGGCTCGGTCATCCATCGTGGTCAGGTGCCGCCACTCACCGTTCGCAGCCCGTCACCGTCGGGCCGCCTCCCCGGTGTCGACCTTGAGACCATGGGGAGCGATCTCAGTCCTCGATGGTGATGGTGTCGAGACCCTCGGCGGGACGGGGATAGGACATCCCGAGCGAGTCGAGGGCTTCGATCAGCACGGTCGAGACCACCAGGTTCCGATACCACTTCTGGTCGGCTGGCACGATGTACCAGGGTGCCTGCTCAGTGCTCGTTCGACTGATCGCCTCTGCGTAGGCGAGCTGGTAGTCGTCCCATCGCTTGCGCTCGGCGAGATCGCCGTGCTCGAACTTCCACTGCTTGCGTGGGTTCCTCAGTCGCTCTTCGAGCCGCCTGCGCTGCTCCTCGCGGGAGATGTGCAAGAAGAACTTGTGGATCAGCGTGCCCTCGTCGACGAGCATCCGCTCGAAGTCCGCGATGTGCCCGTAGCGGCGTCGCCAGACCTCCTCGGGTACCAGCCCGTGCACCCGCGGCACCAGCACGTCCTCGTAGTGGCTGCGGTTGAAGATGGTCAGCCTGCCGGACTCGGGCACCCGCTGATGGACTCGCCATAGGTAGTCGTGCGCTGCCTCGGTGTCGTTGGGGCGCTTGAAGTTGACGGCGGAGACACCGAGCGGGTTGATGGTGCGGAACACGTGCTTGATGGTGCCGTCCTTGCCAGAGGTGTCCATGCCCTGGAGCACGACCAGCACCTTGTGTCGACCCTCAGCTGCGAGCAGGTTCTGGAGGTCCGCAAGGCGCTCGTTCAGCTCGGCGAGCAGTGCGGTGGCGTCGTCTCGGTCGCCCCGGAAGCGCTGGCTGTCCGAGGTCGGCCAGCTGGCCAGGTCAACGGTCGAGCCGGCGGGTACCCGGTATCGCTCGACGTCGATGCGGAAGGTGCTCATGGGTCCTCCTCAGCGCTCAGCGCAGATGCCTCCGTGGGCCGGGCGGGCCGTCAGGCGGCTCGCAGCCAGACCTGCCAGAGCGGATGGCTGCCGGCGAGCACCTCGATGCCCTTCTGGCCGCCCGGGAGTCGATAGTTGACCACGTTCACCACGCGGTTGTTCGCCACGATCGAGATCTGAGCGTGGAACAGCCAGATGTAGGGGATGTCCTCCGCGAGGTACCGCTGCACCTGTTGGTACAGCTCTCTCTCGCGGGCCTTGTCGGTGGTCTCGCGGGCTTCGTCGAGCGCGGCCCCGATCCGTTCGTCCCGGTTGCGGGCGAAGTTCAGCGCGATCTCGGGGATGGGCTTTGCGGTGTTCGGATGCCACCAGACCGAGTCGCCGAGCGGGTGCGGAGAGTCGAACTGGCGCCAGATCGTGGCCTGGTAGCGGCCGGTGGCGACGTTGGTGATCAGCTGGGCCTGCTCGATGGGCTCGATCTGCACCTCGATGCCGGCCCGCTTCCACTGCTGCTGCAGCAGTTGCAGCGAGCTCAGCGCGGAAGCGTCACCGCCACCGAGGATCTTGAAGGAGAACGAACCGCCGTGACGGGCCTTGACCTCCGCCACGAGCTTCCTGGCTTCGCCAAGATCGAAGTGGGGGTAGTCGGTCTCCGTGTACCATGGCGAGCTGGGGGCGAAGGGGCCCCGCGCCACCTCGTAGAACCCGTCGTAGAGGGTCTTGACGTACTCCTCCGGGTCTGTGGCGAGTGCCAGCGCCCGGCGAGCATCGAGGTCGTCGAAGGGGGGAGCCATGGTGTTGAGCTGGACGAACACCTCGGTGGTCTCACCGCTCACGTCGTTGAACACCTGGTAGGCGCCTGCTTCCCCGAGCTCTGCGAAGCGCTCCAGTTGGCCTGCCGTGGCCGTCTGCATGATGTCGATGTTCCCGGCCTCGAGGCTCGCAGCTCGCGCATCGGCGTCGGCGAGGGGCCGGAACTCGATGCCGTCGAGGTAGGGGTACCGGTTTCCGGAGGGGTCGACCCGCCAGTAGTCGGGGTTCTTCTCGACGACCAGACGGGAGTCGGGGATCCACTCCTTGAACACGAAGGCGCCGGTGCCGACGGGGTTGGTCTTGGCCCCGCTGCGCAGCCAGTCGGGATCAGCGACCACCCCGATCTGGGTGGTCAGCGCGTAGGGGTAGTTGACCCACGGCCGCTTCATCCGCACCAGCACCTCGAGGGAGCTGCGGACCTCGAACGACTCGATCGGCTCGAACGGCGACGAGGTGAGCACCGAGGACTTCAGGAAGTCGAAGTTCTCTTTGACCAGCGATGCATCGACCAGCCGACCGTTGTGCAGCCTGACCCCTGGACGGAGGCGGATCGTCCACTCGGTGTAGGTCTCGTTGGGGATCAGCGCCTCCGCCAGATCCGGCTGCGCGTTGCGCTCAGCGTCGTAGGCGGCAAGGGTGTCGAAGAAGGTGCGGGCCACCTGGAGCCCTGCCGGTCCCCACTTGCTGTTGGAGGGGTTCCACCCGTCAGACTCGGCCTCGATGCCGTACACGATCCGCCCCCCGGGGATGGCGGCCCCGTCGTCTTCGACGACACCAGTGTTCCCCAGCAGCTCGGCTCTGTCCCTCGAGCTGCCACCCGAGCCGCAGGAGGTGGCCAGCACCACCAGCACGGCGACGACGGCGACCGCGATCAGACCGGGTCGAGGTGGGTGAGCGTCGTTCATCCTTCCCCCATCAGGACCGTGGCGGAGCCGCCTCACGCTAGGTGGTGGGCGCCCTCGTGTCAGGTCAGAGCGCCTTGCACAGCTCGTCGTACGCTGACCGCGTGGAGCTCGTGGAGGTCGCACCGCGCGTGTACGCCTGTCTCCAACCCGACGAGGGCCTGGGGTACAGCAACAGCGGTTTCGTGGACCGCGGCGGAGGCCTCGTCGTCGACACCTTCTGGGATCTCCCCCGCACCCGGCGGCTCCTGGCGATTTACGGAACCGTCGCCGACCGGCCACCACGGCGATTGGTGAACACGCACCACAACGGCGACCACTACTGGGGCAATCAGCTCTTCGCCGAGCTCGGCACCGAGATCATCGGGCACCGCCTCTGCGCGGCGTACCTGACCCGCGAAGCCGGACCGGCAGCCTTCGTCGAGCTGTGCGAAGCCGACGACGAGACGCTCGGTCCGATGGCGGGGCTCGCGCGGGCGCTGAGGCGGTTCGACTTCCGCGGCATCCGCATCACCCCTCCCCAGATCGTGATCGACGGGGACACCGAGCTCGACCTCGACGGCACGGTGGCTCGTCTGCTGTACGTCGGGCCGGCCCACACCGCCGGCGACGTGGTGGTCCACCTGCCTGACGAGGGCGTCCTGTTCACCGGCGACATCCTGTTCAACCGTTGCACGCCCATCGGTTGGGAGGGCACGTTTGCCGGTTGGGTCGACGCGCTCGATCGTCTCGTGGCGCTCGAGCCCGCTGTGGTCGTCCCCGGGCACGGGCCGCTCGGTGACGTCGGGTCGCTGCGCGCCCAGCGGGAGTACCTCATCCACGTGCGGGCGGAGGCCGAGCGGCTCTTCGAACAGGGTCTGCCCCCGCTCGAGGCGGCGAAGCGGATCGAGCTCGGCCCCTACGTGGGATGGAACGAGCCCGAGCGGCTGGTCTTCCAGGTCCACCGCGCCTACCGGGAGCTGCTCGGCGAGCCCTGGGACGCGCCGACCGACATCGTGCGAGTCTTCGCGGAGATGGCCGAGCTGCGCGAGCACCTGGAAGCCGGCGGTGGCTGATCGCCGGGCCACCAGCCCGAGGTCGGCGCTCAGCTGCTCTCCGTCACTCCTGCAGGGGTGGAGGTGGTGGGTGACTCGGAGGTCGTGGTCGACGGCGGGACCGTGGTCACGGTGGTGGTCGACGCGGGGGGAGCGGTGGTCGGGGACGTAACCGTGCTGCTGGAGGAGGTGCTCGACGCGCTTCCGGCCGGTCGAGTGGTCGTGGTCGTCGGCTGGGTCACGCGCCTGCGTTGCTCGTAGCTCGGTGGCGGCCCACCCGTGTAGGCCGGTGCGGTGGCGAGATCGACCGACGAGGATGCAGCGGGCCGAGGCGGGCGCTGCGGGAACTGCTCGTTGAGCCAGTGCAGCACCTCGGTCGCCGCCTGCTCGCCCAGCTTGCTCAGGCGGGTGGTGCCACCCGCGTCGAACCCGTGGCTTCCACCCTTGATCACCACGGTCGTCGCAACCTCTCCGCTGTCGCGCAGGCGCTCGGCGAAGCGGTTCTGATGCTCGATGATGAGGTTCCAGTCGCGATCGCCGGTGATGAAGAGAGCCGGTCCCCGGGCTGCGGCGGCGCTGGCGATCGCGTCAGCGTGATCCCAGCGTTCCCGCACCTTCGGATCCCGGCTGTCGTCGGGGCCCCCGTAGTACTGCGTCGAGTACTGCATGGTGCCGTCATAGGTGTGGTAGAAGCCGATGAAGCCGTTGACCTCGTCGGAGAGGTCAGGCCAGAGCTCTGGTCCCTGGAAGTACGGGTCATCAGGATGGGTGTAGGCCACTGATCCGAGGCGGGCACCGGCGGACATGCCTTGCACCACGATCCGATCCCGGCGGATGCCTGTGGCGTTGGCCGTGCCGCGCAGGAACTGCACCGCGGCCTTGATGTTCTGCTCAGGCCGGGGGAAGACCGGGCTCTCACCGCCGGGCTTGAACAGATGGTAGGCGGGCATGAACACGACGTAGCCCTCGGCGAGGAGCCGGGTCGCCCAGGCGCGCATGCCGGTCGGTGCGCCGCTCACGCCGCTGCCACCGTGGATGAGCATGACCGCCACGTCACGCTGGTCGGTCACAGGCCGGCAGAGCTCGCCCTGGAAGGGCCGTACGGCGGTGGGTGGCGTGTAGGTGACCTGTCGGCAGGTTCCCGGCGCGATCTGGGGATCCGGGAGCGGGTCGGGTCCCTGGTCCGGAAGCTCCCTGGTGACGGAGCCTGCAGCCTGCTCACCGGTCATCCCCCCGGCGGTGCCCGCTGTGCGACCGGACGACTTGCTGCAGGCCACGGTGAGCAGGCCCAGCATGACCAGCAGGGTGAGAGCCGCCGTCGCGCGATGCCGGCGGTGGTCGGGGGTCAGAGGGACGGTCGGCACAGCGGTCCCCATTCTGGCCCCTTCCGGTGGGCTCCGAGCAGACCTCGGTCGCGTGCGCTCACAGGGTCTGGTGCCCGTGGCGTGTCTCTGCCACCAGCCGGGCGAGCGCCCGGCGGTCGACCTTCTGCATGGCGGTGAGGGGAAGCTGATCGACGATCTCGATGGCTTCGGGGAGCTTGTAGCGAGCCAAGTGCTTCGCGCCGAAGGACCGCAGCTCTTCGAGGGTCGGGGGACGGGTGGGGTCCTTCGGCACCACCACCGCCACACCGATCTCGCCCATCACCGGATCCGGCGCCGGGGCCACCGCCAGCTCGGCGACACTCGGGTGGGAGGCGAGAACGCCCTCCACCTCGACCGGATACACGTTGTAGCCGCCACGGATGAACATCTCCTTCTTCCGACCCGCGAGGTGCAGGCAGCCCCGTTCATCGAGCCAGCCGAGGTCGCCGGTGCGGAGCCAGCCGTCGACGATGGTCGCCGCGGTGGCCTCCGGGTCGCGCCAGTACCCGCGGATCATGCACGGTGAGCGCAGGTGCACCTCGCCGACCTCGCCGGGTGGGAGCGGGCGTCCGCGGTCGTCTCGGATCTCCAGCTCGACCGAGCTCCTCGGCCGGCCCACGGTGTGCAGCGCCTCCTCGTCGTCGGCGTCGAACGCGGTGCCGGTGCCCACGCCGCCTGACTCGGTGGAGGAGTAGCGGATCGAGTACGCGGCGCCGATCCGCCGACGTGCCTCTTCGACCAGTGCCGGGGGGGAGAGCGCGCCGCCCATGACGATCGTGCGGACGGACGACAGGTCATAGGAGTCGAACTCGGGGTCTCGCAGCAGCAGCGCGAGCTGGGGGGCGACACCGCCGAGGCTGGTCATGCGGTGCTCGCTCAGGAGACGGAGAACCTCGGAGGAGCGCCACCGATCCAGCAGGTGGATCGTGGTGCCGAGCCGCAGGTACCAGGGCAGCTTGGTCATGAAGCCGACGTGGGCGAACTGGGTGGAGGCGATCATGTGCCCGCCACCACCCCACGCCTCAGGGTCATCCCAGCCGGGCACATCGCTCCGGGCGATCGCCTCGAGCTCCCGCTCGCCGAACACCGCTCCCTTCGGGGTGCCAGTGGTGCCGGAGGTGAAAACGATGGCCACGATCCGGTCCGGATCGGGCGAGAGCGCCGGCACCGGGTGGCCGGGCCGTGCGAGGCGCTCGGCATCGCCCTCGTGCAGCACGAGGCGGGGATCTGCCACGGCCAGCACGCGCTCGCGCTCGGTCTGGGTGAGCCGTGGGTTCACCCCCGCGGTGATCGCACCGATCTTGGCCAGCGCGGCGTACGAGATCACGTAGTCCACATCCGAGGGCAGGACGAGCGCGACGACGTCGCCTTCGCGAACGCCCTCTTCGTGCAGGCCGGCAGCCAGTTCGTCGGAGCGACGGTCGAGCTCCGCGTAGGTGAGCGTCGAGCCGTCGGGGCGGACGAACGCGGCGAGCTCACCGAATCGGACGCCTGCCGCTCGCACGATCTCCCGCAGCACAGCAGGCAGTCTTAGCCGATCACGCGTCGGTGGCGCGTGGGCTGGTGCAGGGACCCTGCCGGAGGCTCACTCGACCCCGAGGATCAGGGTGCCGTTCGAGCAGAACCACCCGCCGGTCCCGCTGACGCAGGCGAGCTTCGCGTCAGGGACCAGGCGCTCGGGCGGGTGGTCCTGGCGGAGCTGGCGGGTGGCCTCGACCAGGAGGAACAGCCCGCGCATGCCGGGATGGCAGGCTGACAGCCCGCCACCATCGGGGTTGGTGGGCAGCGAGCCACCGAGGCGCAGTGCCCCGCTCTCGGCCAGTGGCCCACCCTCGCCCTTCTCACAGAACCCGAGATCCTCGAGGGTCACCAGCTCCATGTAGGTGAAGGCGTCGTAGATCGTGCAGACGTCGATCTCCTCCGGGGTGACCCCGGCGCGCTCGAAGGCGATCCTGCCGGCGATCGCCGCTGGCGAGACCGTGAAGTCGGGCCACTCGCTCATCGTGGTGTGTGAGACGTGCTGGCCGTGACCGAGGATCCACACCGGCTTCTTGGCGGTGTCGGGCACGCGGTCCTCGGCTGCGAGGATCACGGCGCAACCACCGTCGGAACGGATGCAACACTGCAGCTTGGTGTACGGGTCGGCGATCATCTCGCTGTTGAGCACGTCGTCGACGGTGATCGGATCGCGGTAGTAGGCGTCGGGGTTGAACTGCGCGTTGTACCGGGCCGACACCGCGATCTCGGCCAGCTGTTCGATGGTCGTGCCGTACTCGTGCATGTGTCGGCGTGCCGCCATGGCGTACTTGGCGATCAGCGTGTGGCCGTAGGGGACCTCGAACTGGATCGGCCCGCGCCCACCGAAGGAGAGGTTCGCGGTGCGCAACCGCTTCTTGAGGTCCGCCCGAGTGGTTGAGCCGTACACCAGTGCCACCACGTCGGCGTGACCCTGGGCGATGGCGTCCGCCGCGTGACCGGCCATCACCTCCCAGGTGCCGCCACCGACCTGGGTCGAATCGACCCATGTGGGGCGCAGGCCCAGGTACTCGGCTAGCTCGATCGGCTGGAGGGTGCCGATGCCGTTGGAGGCGAGCCCGTCGATGTCGTCCTTGGTCAGGCCGGCGTCCGCTATGGCCCGGCGGATCGCCTGGCCGTGGAGCTCCCAGTTGGTGCGGTGGTCGACTCGTCCCGTGTCCGAGAGCGCGACGCCCACGATGGCGACCCGTCGGGTCATCCGTCCTCCTCGTGCTCTGCAGCCCCTGTGGGATCGGCCGCCCAGACTATGACATGAACGTCAGGTCCGCGTCCCTCGCCTGCACCGACCTCGGCGGGCACGACGTCGATCGCCGCCCGGAGGAGATCCGCGTCCCTCGCCCGCGCCGACGTCGGTCTCCCGCCGCGCGGCGTTCGGCGGGCCGTGGGCCGTCGCCGGGGTGCGATGATCTGGCCCATGGCACAGACCACCTTCGACGGACTCGACGCGCTCGTGGCCGCGGTGGGGACGCATCTCGGCTACAGCGACTGGCTCGAGATCACCCAGGACCGCATCGACCTGTTCGCGGATGCCACCGGTGATCACCAGTGGATCCACGTGGACCCGGAGCGGGCGGCCTCGGGCCCGTTCGGTACGACCATCGCTCACGGCTACCTGACGCTGTCGCTCTCCAACGCCCTGCTCCCGCAGATCCTGGAGGTGCGCGGCATCTCCATGGGTGTGAACTACGGGGTCAACAGGGTCCGCTTCCCCGCTCCGGTGAAGGTGGGCTCGCGCATCCGGGCCGGCGCCGAGCTGGTGGCGGCGGAGGAGATCCCCGGAGGGGTGCAGACCACCATCCTGATCACCATCGAGGTAGAGGGCGGCGACAAGCCCGCCTGCGTGATCGAGTCGCTCAGCCGCTTCCTGGCCTGACCGGCCCGCCGGGCCTGTCGCTCGCGGCCGCCACCTGGGATCTGACGGGTCGTCAGGGCTAGGCTCGGCGCTGTCATGGACCTGAGCTTCACGCCCGAGGAGGAGCGGTTCCGCAAGGAGGTGCGCGCCTATCTCGACGATCTCCTCCATGGGGAGTTCGCCGAGATCCGCGGGCGCGGCGGGCCCGGTGACGAGCACTCGTGCTTCGAAGAGCGACTCGCCTGGGAGCAGCGGCTGGGCGCCGACGGCTGGACCTGCGTGGGGTGGCCGAAGGAGTTCGGTGGGCGAGGTCTGCCGCTGAACCAGCAGGTCATCTACTTCGAGGAGTATGCCCGAGCAGGTGGGCCCGGTCGACTGGGCCACATCGGCGAGGGCCTGATCGGCCCCACGCTGATCCACTTCGGCACCCCTGAGCAGCAGCAACGGTTCCTGCCACCGATCCGTCTCGGTCAGGAGCTGTGGTGCCAGGGGTACTCCGAGCCGAACGCCGGGTCCGACCTCGCCAACCTCCAGACCCGCGCCGAGCTCGACGGCGACCGCTGGATCATCAACGGCCAGAAGGTCTGGACGTCACTCGCCACGTGGGCCCACTGGTGCTTCGTGCTCGCCCGCACCGACCGTGACGCGCCGAAGCACAAGGGGATCTCCTTCCTGCTCGTCCCCATGGACGCCCCTGGCATCGAGATCCGCCCGATCGTGCAGATCACCGGGTCGTCTGAGTTCAACGAGGTCTTCTTCTCCGACACCCCCACCGCGGCGGATCTGGTCGTCGGCGGGGTGAACAACGGCTGGAAGGTGGCGATGGGGTTGCTGGCCTTCGAGCGGGGCGCCTCGACCCTCGGCCAGCAGTTCGCGTTCCTGCGCGAGTACCGGGAGATCCTCGAGGCCTGCCGGCGCAACGGGCGAGCGCGCGATCCACTCGTCCGCCAACGGCTGGCCCAGCTGTGGAGCCGCCTCGAGATCATGCGCCTCAACACCCTGCGCATGCTCACCATGGCCGACCGGCCGGAGCTGAGCGGACCGGCCTACATCTCCAAGCTCTACTGGGCGCGTCTGCACCGCGATCTCGGCGAGCTGGCGATCGACGTCCTCGGCATCGAGGGGACGATCTGCGCCGGGGCGCCCTTCGAGCTGACGCCGGCCCAACGGCTGTTCCTCTACACCCGGGCGGACACCATCTACGGTGGCACCAACCAGATCCAACGCAACATCATCGGTGAGCGGGCGCTCGGCCTGCCGCCGGAGCCCAAGGTGACTAGCTGATGGCCGTCCCACCTCCACCGTACGTGCCGGGTCACGGCCTCCTCGACGGCAAGACCGTGGTCGTGACCGCCGCTGCGGGGACCGGGATCGGCTTCGCGGTCGCCAAGCGCTGTGTCGAGGAGGGTGCCCGCATCCTCATCAGCGACATCCACGAGCGGCGGCTCGCGCAGGCCGCTGAGCAGCTTGCTGAGCTGTGCGGCGAGACCCCGCCGACCGTGCTGTGCAACGTGGCCGTCGAGCACGACGTGCAGCGGCTGATCGACACCGCGGTGGCCGAGCTCGGCCACATCGACGTGATGATGAACAACGCCGGTCTCGGTGGCACCGCGAACCTGGTGGAGATGACCGACGAGCAGTGGTTCTCGGTGCTCGACGTCACCCTCACCGGAACGATGCGCACTACGCGGGCGGCGATGCGGCACATGATGCCGAGAGGGACCGGGGTGATCGTCAACAACGCGTCGGTCGTGGGCTGGCGTGCCCAGGAGGGCCAGTCCCACTACGCGGCCGCCAAGGCGGGTGTGATGGCCCTCACCCGATGTGCGGCGCTGGAGGCTGCCCACGCCGGTGTGCGGATCAACGCGGTGGCACCGAGCCTGGCCATGCACCCCTTTCTGGCAAAGGTCACGACCGAGGAGCTGCTCGAGGAGCTGGCGGCTCGCGAAGCCTTCGGTCGGGGAGCGGAGCCCTGGGAGGTCGCCAACGTGATGGTGTTCCTCGCCAGCGACTACTCGTCGTACATGACCGGCGAGGTGGTGTCGGTCAGCAGCCAGCACCCGTAGCCGGGATCCCTGTCGGCGGGGTCAGCGGCCCCGGGCCTCGGCCAGCCCCCGCTCCCAGCCTCGGGCGATCCCCGCCCCGGTACCCACGATCGACAGCACGATCAGCCCGGTGAGCACCCCCTGCGCGGCGATCCGCAGCCACCAGCCGAGGGCATCGGGCTGCCAGCCGAGCAGCAGCACCTGGGGGACGAAGAGCAGCACGCTCACCGCGACGGCGAACCAGAGGACCGGATCTCGGTGGACGGGACGGAGGAACCCCCGCCAGTGCCAGTCGGTGCGCCGGGCTGCCATGGACCGCTCAGCGCTTGAGGATCACCGAGCTGCCGTGGCCGAACAGCCCCTGGTTCACGGTGAGCCCCACCCGGGCACCCTCGACCTGACGATCGCCTGCCTGACCCCGCAGCTGCCAGGTGATCTCGCACACCTGGGCGAGTGCCTGCGCCGGGATCGCCTCGCCGAAGCAAGCCAGGCCCCCGCTCGGGTTCACCGGCACCCGGCCACCGAGGCTCGTGTCGCCGTCGTTGAGCAGGCGCTCGGCCTCGCCCTCCTTGCAGAGGCCGATGTTCTCGTACCAGTCGAGCTCGAGCGCGGTGGACAGGTCGTAGACCTCGGCCAGGTCGAGGTCGTCAGGTCCGATGCCGGCTTCCTCGTAGGCGGCGAACGCGATGGCGTCGCGGAAGCTGCGCTCCGGCGGCGCGACCGCGGCAGCCGAGTCGGTCGAGAAGTTGGGCATCTCGATGATCGTCTGGGGATAGGTCGGTGTCACCGTCGAGATGGCGGCGACGGTCACCGGGTTGGTCGTGTGCCGGCGGGCGAACTCCACGCTCGTGAGCACCACCGCGGCGGCGCCATCGCTGGTGGCGCAGATGTCGAGCAGGCGTAGGGGATCGGCGACGACCGGTGAGGCCAGGACCTCTTCGATCGTCACCTCCTTGCGGTAGCGCGCGTACGGGTTGGCCAGACCGTGACGGGCGTTCTTGACCTTGACCTTGGCGAAGTCCTCGCTGGTCGCCCCATACAGCTCCATGCGTCGGCGGGCGTAGAGGGCGAAGTAGGTAGGGTTGGTGGCACCGAGCAGCCGGAACCGCAGCCAGTCCGGGTCGTCGTGGCGTTCGCCTCCGACCGGCGCGAAGAACCCCTTCGGAGTCGTGTCGGCGCCGACCACGAGCGCGACGTCGCAGAACCCGGCGAGGATCTGGGCTCGAGCCACGTTGAGGGCCTGGGCGCCGGAGGCACACGCGGCGTAGCAGCTCGCCACGCGGTTGCCCTTCCACCCGAGCGCCTGGCTGAAGGTCGCCCCCGCGATGAATCCCGGGTAGCCGTTGCGGATCGTGTCAGCCCCCGCGACGAACTCGATGTCGCGCCACTCCAGTCCAGCGTCGGCGAGCGCTGCCTGCGCGGCCTCGACGCCGTACTCGACGAAGTTGCGCCCCCACTTGCCCCACGGGTGCATCCCGACACCCAGGACGGCAACCTCTCTCGTCATCAGCGCGCTCCCTCGCTCACCGGCCGCCACTTCCACACCAGGTACTCGTGCTCGTCGTCTTCGAACAGGGTGTCGAGCACCAGCTCGACCTCGGTGCCGACCGAGAGATCGCCGATGTCGACACCGGGCACGAGCTGTCCCAGCACGACCATCTTCTCCTCCGCCAGCTCCACCGCGGCGATGGCGAATGGCTCGAAGGGGTCGGTGGTTGGCACGTAAGGCGGCGGTGGCTGGTAGCAGGCGTTCGTGTAGGACCAGATCACCCCACGACGACTGAGCTCGACCTCGTCGAACTCGCGGCCCGTGCAGGCGGGGTTCTTGCAGATGCTGGTCTCCCGCGGGAAGGAGTAGGTGCCGCAGGTCGTGCACCTCGTGCCGATGAGCGCCGGCCGATCCGGGTCGGTGGTGAACCAGCCCTCGACCGCCGGCACTCGCGTCTTGTCGCTCACGAGCCCCGACGCTACTCGACATCGCAGGTTTCTGACGACTCGTCAGCTCGTGCTCAGAGCACGGCGAGCCGCGCGCTGACCTCGGCCAGCTCACGCGGCAGGCCCAGCGTGGCGCACTCCCAGTAGGCGCGCTGGTAGAGGCTGCGGGCCGCGAGCAGGTGACCGCGAGCCTCGGCGAGGCGCGCGTGTTCGACTCGGGCCAGCGTTGCGGCGGGCACCGCGCCGAGCCGGCTGAGCTCCTCCACCGCTCGGACCGCTGCGGGCTCCGCTCGCAGGAGGTCACCCTCTTCCCGCCACACGACGGCGCTGGCCAGGTCGAGCTGTGCCGACCAGTACCGCCTGCCGGTCCCCGCGACCGGCGCACCGGCTTCGACGAGGTAGCGCCTGGCCGTGATCAGGTCGCCGGCGCGCGCGAGCGCGCGGGCGAGCGAGGTCAGCACCGCGGCGGCGACGGCGTTCGCCCAGCGTTGCTCGGGTGCCCGCCCGGGAGCCGCCAGACGGGCCAGCACCTCGTCCGCGAAGCGGACGGCCTCCACCAGGCGTCCCTGCGCGGCCACGACGAGGGCCCGGTCGCCTTCGACGATCGCGGAGAGCAGGCTGCTGTGCGCCTGCCGGGCCAGATCGGCTGCGGCGTTGACGAGCAGGTGAGCCTCGTCGAAGCGACCCCGGATCGCGGCGAGCGCAGCTTGGCCCCTGGTCGCCGCCAGACGACTCTCGAGGGGTTGCTGCGGTCCGGCCAGCCGAGCGAGCTGGGCTCCGGCCGCCTCCCAACGTCCGGTGAGGAGATAGAGATCCGCGAGCAGCCGCTGGTGCCAGTGGCCTCCAGCGATCTCGGCGATGGAGGCCGTGCCGGGCAGGCGTCTCAGGCCTTCCTCGAGCCAGATGATGGCATCGGTGTAGAGCTCGCGCTCGGCCAGGGCAGCGCCGACCAGCAGGATCACCGCCGGGACCAGCTCGCGCTGGGTGTCGTCCGCCTCGAGCCTCGCAGCGACTCGAGGACCGTCCCGCACGACCCGCTCACAGTCCCCGCGGCTGCACGCGGCTCGTAGCTCCCGGTACGAGCGCGCGGCGACCAGCATGGGTCCTGTCTAGCTCGCTGCAGGGTCTCCTGAGGGAGTGGGGGTCTCGTCGACGTTCGCCGCGGAGAGGAACAGCGGTCGCTCACCACCGCCGTGGACGACGAGGTTCGCGCCACTGATGTAGCTGGCGAGCGGGGAGGCGAGGAAGAGACAGGCGTCGCCGATGTCGACGGGTGTGCCCATCCGCAGCAGAGGGACGGTTCTCGCCACCGCGGCCACGCCCTCGGCGTCGCCGTAGTGCAGGTGCGACTGCTCCGTCTCGATGAAGCCGGGGGTGACCGCGTTGACCCGCACCTTCGGCGCCCACTCGACGGCGAGGCTGGTGGTGAGGCTCAGCAGGCCCGCTTTCGCCGCTCCGTACGCCGCCGTACCGGGGGAGGGTCGCAGCGCGCTCACGCTGCAGATGTTGATGATCGACCCTCCGCTCTCCTGCTCCTGCATGACCGCGTTGGCGGCCTGCGCCACGTGCAGTGGGGCGACCAGGTTGAGTCGGATGATCGACTCCGAGAACCGAGGTGATGCGGTCGCCGCCTCGGCGCGGGGCGAGCCCCCCGCGTTGTTCACCACCACGTCGAGCCGACCGAAGCGACCGACCGCGAAGGCCACCACCGAGGCGGCCTGGTCGGGGTCGCGAACGTCCGCAGCTACGAACGCGGCTTCTCGCCCCGCCACGGCCACGGGCTCCGACGGCTCGTTGCGGGCTGACACGACGACCTCGGCGCCCGCTTGGAGAAAGCGGGCTGCGATGCCTCGCCCGACGCCTTTGGTGCCTCCGGTGACCACCACGACCGAACCGTCGAAGTCGAGAGGGTTTCCGAGTGCATCGTTCATGTCGAGCTCCTCCCGGAGATTCGCACCGCGCAGAATGATGGCCTACCTTGCCACAGGAAAGCTGACGCCCCATCAGAAACGCTGAGGGGCACGGTCGGACGGAGCCGCCATGGGCATCTCATCGTCGGTTGAAGACGGCATCGCCGAAGTGGTCATGGACAACCCGCCGGTGAACGCGCTGCCGGTCGCCGGCTGGTTCGAGCTGGCCGACGTCGTTCGACGTCTCGGAGACGATCCGGGGGTGCGGGCGGTGATCCTCCGCGCCGAGGGCAGGGGGTTCAACGCAGGGGTCGACATCAAGGAGATGCAGGCCAGCGAGGGGTTCGACGCGCTGATCGGAGCCAACCGTGGCTGCTTCGCGGCGTTCGCTGCGGTGTACGAGTGCGCGGTCCCGGTGATCGCGGCTGTCCACGGGTTCTGCCTCGGAGGCGGCATCGGTCTGGTCGGCAACGCGGACATCATCGTGGCGTCCTCCGACGCCTACTTCGGTCTGCCGGAGGTTGATCGTGGCGCGCTGGGCGCGGCCACGCATCTCGCTCGGCTGGTGCCCCAGCACAAGATGCGGGCCATGGTCTACACCGCAGCCACCGCCACCGCGCAGGAGCTGCACCACTTCGGCTCCGTGCTGCGGGTCGTCGAGCGCGAGGAGCTGCGACCGGCCGCACTCGAGGTGGCCAGGCAGATCGCAACGAAGAGCCCGATGGTGATCCGTGCGGCCAAGGAGTCGTTGAACGGCATCGATCTGTGGGATGTGAAGCGCAGCTACCGCTACGAGCAGGGCTTCACGTTCGAGTTGAACCTGTCGGGCGTTGCCGACGAGGCACGCGACGCCTTCGTCGAGAAGCGCGACGCCGACTTCACCCGATAGCGAGATGGGAGGGCGGATGGCGCTGCCCGACAAGCGCATGACCGAAGACGAGGTGGTCGCCGAGCTCCGAGACGGCATGACGATCGGCATCGGCGGGTGGGGTTCACGCCGCAAGCCGATGTCGCTCGTGCGAGCGATCCTGCGCTCGCCGCTCAAGGATCTCACGGTGGTCAGCTACGGCGGCCCCGACATCGGACTGCTCTGCGCTGCGGGCAAGGTCCGCAAGGCTGTCTACGGCTTCGTCTCGCTGGATTCGATCCCGCTCGAGCCGCACTTCCGTGCCGCCCGTCAACGCGGTGATCTCGAGGTGATGGAGCTCGACGAGGGCATGCTGCTGCTCGGTCTGCAGGCCGCCGCCTGGCGGGTGCCGTTCCTGCCCACCCGGGCGGGTCTCGGCTCCGACCTGCTGACCGTCATGCCAGAGATCAAGACGGTCCGCTCCCCCTACGAGGACGGCGAGGAGCTCGTGGCCATGCCAGCCATCGAGCTCGACGTCGCCCTCATCCACATGAACCGTGCGGACCGGGCGGGCAACGGGCAGTTCCTCGGGCCGGATCTCTATATGGACGACTGGTTCAGCCTCGCGGCGAAGCGCACCTTCATGTCGTGCGAGCAGATCGTCCCGACGGAGGACTTCACCCGCTTCGGCTCGTTCCACACGCTGCGCATCAGCCGGCTCTACGTCGACGGGGTGATCGAGGCGCCGAACGGCGCGCACTTCACCGAGTGCCCGCCCGACTACGGGCGCGATGAGCAGTTCCAGCGGGAGTACGCGGCGGCCGCGTCATCCGAGGAAACCTGGGCGGAGTTCTCGAGGGCGTGGTTGGAGCTCGAGTCCGAAGCCGAGTACCAGAAGATGCTGGCGGCGAGGAGGCAGGGCTGATGGCTGGGTCGGAGCGAGCGGACGCGGCAGAGGTGACGCGCGCGGAGGTGTGCGTGGTTGCGGTCGCCGAGTGCTTCCGAGGTGACGGCGAGCGACTGTGCAACCCCATCGGGATCATCCCGATGATCGGTGGACGCCTGGCCCGCGAGACGTTCGAGCCGTCGCTTGTGATGACCGACGGCTTCGCCATGTTCACCGCTTCGTGCCTGCCCCCCGGCGTGAACCCCTACCGGGGGGTCGATGGCAGGTTGGAGCTTGACGAGGTCGTCGAGAGCTGGAACCCGTACCCGCAGATGTTCACCGTGCTGTGGAACGGCAAGCGTCACGTGATGATGGGCGCGAGCCAGATCGACCGCTACGGCAACCAGAACATCGCCTGCATCGGCGACTGGCACCGCCCACGCGCGCAGCTGCTCGGATTCCGCGGCGCTCCGGGCAACACCATCAACCACACCACCAGCTACTGGGTCCCGAACCACACACCCAAGTCGTTCGTCGAGAAGGTCGACGTGGTGAGCGGGGTGGGCTACGACCGGGCCGCTGCGCTGGGGCCGCGCGCCGCACGCTTCCACGAGATCCGCCGGGTGGTCTCGAACCTCGGGGTGTTCGACTTCGAGACACCCGACCACCGCATGCGGGTGCGCAGCGTCCACCCCGGCGTGACGCTCGACGAGGTGCAGGAGGCGACAGGCTTCGAGCTGGTGGTCGCGGACAACCTCGAGGAGACCAGGCTGCCCACGACCGAGGAGCTCCGCCTGATCCGTGAGGTCATCGATCCCGCGGGCCTGCGAAGCACCGAGGTCCGGAACTGATGTCGGACACGAGCGCCCCGTCCTCGGGGCGCCGGGCCCTCCACACCCGTGTCTGCGACCTGTTCGGGGTGCAGTTCCCGATCGTGCAGACCGGCATGGGCTGGGTCGCCGGCGCGCGCCTCACCGCGGCGACCAGCGCGGCAGGAGGTCTGGGCATCATCGCATCGGCCACCATGACCCTGGCTGAGCTGGAGCAGGCCATCCGGGAGGTCAAGGAGCGCACCGACAAGCCCTTCGGGGTCAACCTGCGCGCCGATCAGCCCGACATCGATGACCGCATCAGCCTGCTCATCCGCGAGGGGGTGCGAGTGGCGTCGTTCGCCCAGGCCCCCCGCCGGGAGGTCATCGCGCGGCTGAAGGATGCCGGAGTCGTCACCATGCCGACCATCGGAGCCCGGCGTCACGCCGAGAAGGTGGCGGAGTGGGGTGTCGACGCGGTGATCGCACAGGGCGCGGAGGGGGGCGGCCACACCGGCTCGGTACCGACCTCGCTGCTGCTCCCCCAGGTGGTCGACGCGGTCGACATCCCCGTGCTGGGTGCCGGCGGCTTCACCGACGGTCGCGGGCTGGTCGCCGCGCTGGCCTGGGGTGCTGACGGCATCGCCATGGGCACTCGGTTCCTGCTGACCCGTGAGTCGACCGTGCCCGAGGTCATCAAGCAGATCTACCTGAGCCGGACCGTGAACGACACGGTCGTCACCAGGGCGGTCGATGGCTATCCGCAGCGGGTGATCCGCACGGAGGTGGTCGACGAGCTCGAGCGATCGACGATGTTGACCCGCCTGCCGAAGGCGCTGCGCAACGCGCTGGCCTTCCGCAAGCTCACCGGCACCAGCTTCCTCGACCTGCTGCGCGAGGGTCTGGCGATGAAGCGGAACCAGGACCTCACCTGGAGTCAGGTGGCGATGGCGGCCAACGCGCCGATGCTGATCAAGGCGGCTCTGGTCGACGGCCGGCCGGAGGTTGGGATCCTTCCGACCGGCCAGGGGGTTGGCGTCATCGACGACCTTCCCACGGTGGCAGAGCTGGTCCAGCGGATCATGGCGGAAGCTGACCGGGTCCTCGCCGCGCTGAGTCGTTGATCCCGAAGGGTCGTTGAACCCGAAGGCCTGACGCGACGAGGGCCGGGTGGCGGTCGCCACCCGGCCCTCGTCGCGGATCACCGCAGGCCGCTCAGCAGAAGCGGAACCACTTGCAGAGGATCTTCGTGATGATCGCCACGATGATGGCGATCAGGCCACCGTCGCCGGTCGGCGGTGCCGTGGTGGTGGTGGTCGGCGGTGCCGTGGTGGTGGTGGTCGGCGGTGCCGTGGTGGTGGTGGTCGGCGGTGCCGTGGTGGTGGTGGTCGGCGGTGCCGTGGTGGTGGTGGTCGGCGGTGCCGTGGTGGTGGTGGTCGGCGGTGCCGTGGTGGTGGTGGTCG
>JBBFLY010000055.1:0-21059 GCA_037478855.1 Acidimicrobiales bacterium
GATGCGGTGGTCTTCGCGAGTGGGGGACCTCAGCCCCTCACCTCACCGCTCGTACACCACGCCGGTGGACGCAGACCCGGGCTTCACCTCCGCGGCGAGCACCGCCTCCCACGCCCGGGCGAGCAGGTCCTCATAGAGCGACGCGAGCAGATCCTCGCGGTTCTGGAACTCCTCGTAGAAGTAGCGGGTGCTCACGTTCGAAGTGCGGCACAGCTCCTCGATCGAAGTGGCGGCGTAGCCCCTGGTGCCGAAGAGCTCGAGTGCGCTGTCGAGCAGCGCCTGGCGACGTTGAGCCCGGCGCTCTCGCATCGTGCGGCCACGGTGCAGTCGCTCACGTGGTGCGGTCCGGGCGTCGCGCTTGGTCTGCGGCTCACCACCTCGTCTGCCGGCCACGGGCCCAGGGTAGGCCGTGGTCCGGCAATCCCGCGGTGGCCGCGGCCCCGAAGCGACGCGGGGGTCGGGGCGACCGGGCTGGTCATGCCGGCGCTACCCCGATGGTCGCTCCGACCCGGGATCCACACGGGCGCAGGGAGAACACCGCAGAGAAAGCACGGGGAGTCATGGAAGAACAGAAAACATGAAAACACAGGAAAATATATGTGAAGGCACGAAGGGAGGGACCCGCAAGCGGAGCATGAGGAGACGGGACCCGCATGAGGAGCGCAGAGCACGTGACGAGGCGAACAGCACCCGAACGGGAAAGCTGGAAAGGGGGCTTTCCAAGATTTGCAGGATGTGGCATGGTGACGCAGGCGGGTAGGTCGGACCCGTCGTGAGCGGCCTGCTGCAAGTGGCCGCCGACGGTGGAGATGTCCCGGAGGAACCATGGCGGAGGGCCGGCCGATCAACGAGCGTCCCGACCCCGTCAAGGCGGCGAACGGCGTGCTGGCGGATGTCCTCGACGACCTGCGAGCCGCGTACCTGACGCCCGTCCCCGAGGAGGTGGTGTCCAGCCAGCTGGCCGTCATCCTCTCGCTGGCCGCACGCGAGGAGCCCGCGGAGCTCCGCTCCTGAGCGACCCGGCGCGCACCGCCCGGGCCCGACTCGCTCCCCAGCCCGGCTTTCGGAGCTGGCGTTGAGAGCAGGGTGCGCAGGGCTGCCATCATGACGCCCGTGCCGCCGATCACCCTCCACTGGTTCCTGCCTACGGGTGGCGACAGCCGGGAGCTGATGCCCACCGGGGAACACGCCCACCGTCGGCAACCCGACCACGACTACCTGGCACAGGTGGCGCGAGCCGCCGAGCGGCTGGGGTTCGCCGGGGTGCTCACCCCGACGGGCACGATGTGTGAGGACGCCTGGCTCACCACCGCGTCGCTGCTCACTGAGACCGACACGCTGCGGTTCCTCGTGGCGTTCCGTCCGGGGCTGCTGTCGCCCACGCTGGCCGCGCAGATGGCCTCCACCTACCAGCGCATCTCTGGTGGTCGGCTGCTGCTCAACGTCGTCACCGGCGCCGACACCTCTGAGCTCGGCCGATTCGGCGACTGGCTGGATCACGACGAGCGGTACGAGCGCACCGCTGAGTTCCTCACCGTGCTGCGAGGCGCCTGGTCCGGTGAGCCGTTCGACTTCGACGGTCGCTACTACACCGTGCGTGGCGCCACCACCCGCGCCGTGCCCGACCCGGTGCCATCCGTCTACTTCGGCGGTGCCTCGGCGGCCGCCGAGGCGGTGGCCGCTCGTCACGTGGACGTCTACCTCACCTGGGGTGAGCCGCCGGCGATGGTGGCCGAGCACCTGGAACGGGTCCGAGGGCTGGCTGCAGCCGAAGGGCGCTCGGTGCGGTTCGGGATCCGCTTCCACGTCATCGCCCGCGACCGCTCGGCTGATGCCTGGGCTGAGGCGGAGCGCCTGCTCGCCGGTCTCGACCCCGATGCGGTGGCCGCCGCCCAAGCCGACTTCGCCGTCACCCAGTCGGTGGGTCAACGCCGGATGGCCTCGCTGCACGGTGGTCGGACCGATCAGCTCGAGGTCTACCCGAACGTGTGGGCGGGGGTCGGACTGGTGCGCGGCGGTGCTGGCACCGCGCTGGTGGGCAGCCACACCGAGGTGGCCGATCGCATCGAGGAGTACCACCAGCTCGGCTTCGACGAGTTCATCCTGTCCGGGTATCCCCACCTGGAGGAGGCCTACCAGTTCGGTGAGGGTGTGATCCCCGAGCTGCGTCGCCGGGGTCTGGTCGGGCCTGACCACCACCCCACGCCACCTGCGTACGCGAGCTTCCGCTGACCGGCCCGGGTCGCATTGCACCGTCGTGGCGGATCAGCCCCGCGGGCCAGGCCCCGCGGGTCAGGCGCCGCTGGTCAGGCCCGGCTGGTCAGCCCCGCGGGTCAGGCCCCGCTGGTCAGGCCCGGCTGGTCAGGCTCGGCGAATGAGGTCCTTCCACGAGCGTCGAGGTTGCAGCTGCCGCTGACGGGCTGCCCGGATGCGCTCCTCGCGCAGCGCCTCGACCTCGCGATCGTCCAAGGGGGTCAGCGCTCCGACGATCCAGCTGAGCAGCAGGTCGGCAAGCGCAGGGTTGCGGGCCAGCGCCGGGCCGTGCAGGTACGTGCCGACCACCCGGCCGCTCACGGCGCCCTCGTCCCCCCAGCCGTTACCCTCCCCGACCTCGACCCGTCCGAGTGCCCGGGCCGCGGGACCGAGCCGGGTGCGGCCCCCGTGGTTCTCGAAGCCGGTCAGCTCCGGCAGCCCCCAGCACGGGTCGGGGTGGACGAGCAGCTCACCGACGGCTCGTGGGCGGTTGAGGCGTACGGTCTGGATGTCGAGCAGCGCGAGGCCCGGTTTCGGCTCCCCTCGTGCATCGGGGAACTGGTGACCGAGGATCTGCATGCCCGCGCACACCGCGAACACCACTGCGCCACGCTCAACCGCCCGGTGGAGGGCCCGGCTCTGTGCTAGCTCCCGCGCCGCCTCGACCTGCGGGCCGTCCTCGCCGCCTCCCAGCAGGTACAGATCCCCATCGGTGGGGATCGGCGAGCCGCTCTCCAACGTGATCAGCTCGTGGGCGAGGTCGCGCCACTCGAGCCGCTTTGCCAGGACGGTCGCGTTCCCGCCGTCGCCGTAGGTGCCGAGCAGGTCGGGGAAGAGCTGCACGATGCGCACGGCCGACTCGGTGGGGGAGCCCATCAGCGCGCCACCTCGAGGTACTCCTGGAAGGCCGTGTAGTTCGCAGCGACGTCGACGGTGGGGCTGCCAGCCACCTGTACGGCCTCGATGATGTCCGCAGCCACGACGTGCTCAACCTCCGCGTAGCGCAATCGCACGGCGAGGTCGTGTCGGCGTTCCCCGGTTGCCACGACCGGGCGCCCGCGCAGCTGTTCGAACGGGACGTCCCACAGCCAGGAGGGATCGTGGCCGTCCGCGACGCGGGCGTTGATCGCGATCACCACGGGTTGTGGAGGTGGGGCGAGCATGTTGAGGGCCTCACGCCAGCCGGCGGGGTTCTTGGCGAGCAGCAGTCGGGCCTGACAGCCGGCGATGGTCGCAGTGCGGTAGCGGCCGGCGACCTCGCTGACGTCCCGCATGGCGGCGCTCGCACGCTCGGGCGGTACGCCCATCGCCTCCGCGGCGGCGAGCGCCATCGCCGCGTTGACCCGGTTCACCCGCCCGGGGAGGCGCAGCTGCAGGTCGATGCGTCGCCCGTCGCGGTACACGACCGTGTCCTGCTCCAGCCACAGGTCGGGCTGCGGGCGGGCCAGGTCGCAGCCCAGGCAGTGCCACGGGCCGCGGTCGAAGTCGAGACGGCCTCCGCACGCGGGGCAGCCGGTGGCGTCGGCTCGCCACGTGTCGCCGGTCCCGACCCAGATCGTCCGCCACGACGGCGCGGAACCCACCGGCGTGGATGCAGTGTCGACGCCGTCCGGCAGAGCCGCCCAGGCCACGATCGGGTCGTCGGCGTTGGCCACCACCTGTCTGGGCGGGCTCGTGCGCAGCGCCTCCCGCCACCGCTCCGCGATCTTGCGGACCTCGAAGGACCGGTCGAGCTGGTCACGACTGAGGTTCAGCAACACCACGGTGCTGGCCCGGGTCTCCCGGAGCACGATGCCCAGCCACCGCTCGTCCACCTCGAGCACGGCGGTGTCGCCGGGGCGGGCACCGCCGAGCGCGGCGACATGTCCCGGGGGCATGTTGGCACCGAGCGTGTTGGACACCACCGGCCGGTCGACCGCGAGGCCTGCGGAGAGCAGCCGGGTGGTGGTGGTCTTGCCATTGGTGGCGCTCACGAGGGCCACCTCGCGCCCCAGCTCGGCGGTGAGCTCGCTCAGGAGATGGTGGTCGATGAGCAGCGACACGCGACCGCCGATCACACTGCCGGCGCCGAGCCCGGTCCGGCGAGAGGCGCCCGCGACAGCTCGTCCGGCGGCGACAGCGAGACGGCTCCGCCAGCGGGGCCTGCGGCTGGGCTCGGCGGGCGCTGCGGAGTCCACGGACCGGCGATCGTACCGCCAGAGCCGAACCTGTCAGTCCGGGTGTCGGTTTCCGCCAGTCCGGCTGACAGGTTCGGATCACCTATCACTCGGGGGACGGGAGTGGGGTCCACGCGCCCGGGCGGTCTTTGACACTCGCTAGGTTTTGCGGCGCCATGTGGTCAGGAGAGCCTGCACCGTGACAGCGCACCCTCGAAGGGGAGCCGTCTCGACTCGACTGAGGGGCCAGGCCGGCGAGGTTCGACTGCCGACCATCCTCGGCGCGGGCATCGGGCTCGTCGTCGTGGTCGTGCTCGCCATCCGGATCGCCTCCCTCACGGGAGTGCTCGACGACAAGCCCGACGATCGGCCCCGGGTGCTGATCCTCGGTGATTCCATCACCGATCGGGGGCAGCGCTTCCTCCACGACGAGCTCGACGCGAGCTACGCGCTCTCCATCGACGGCAAGGCGAGCTTCCGCATCGACCAGCAGCTGCCCTCCGCCCAGCGCTGGTCGACCCGACCGTTCTCCCAGGTGGTGATCAACCTCGGTACGAACGACGCCGATCAGGGATGGCCGACAGAGCAGTCGGCCGAGGCGCTCACCACGATGGTGGGACTGTTCCCGCAGGCCACCTGCATCCACCTGGTCACCATCAACGAGCAGCTCCCGGACCTGCACGGTCGGAACCCGGCGGCCACCGCCAAGGCTCTGAACACGGTCATCCGACAGCTGAGCGCGGGGAACCCCCGGGTGCGGATGGTGGACTTCGACGGCATCGTCCGGGAGCGTCGCCAGCGGGGCGTCGAGGACCCGACGATCGACGGCGTGCACCCCACCGACGAGACCCACCAGCTGCTGGCCGAGGCGATCAGGGAGTCGCTCGACACCTGCAACGCCACGACCGACACCACGATCTGACCCCCGACGCCGCCGGGAGGCACAGCCGGCGAGACGCCGGTCCGCGACGATCAGGCCGACGAGCGCCCAGATGGCTGGCGTCGTGCGCCCAGCTCCTCATGGCAGGTGGTGGCACGTGCTCTCCGCCAGACGGGAGGTGCCGGGCCGACCGGCCAGGCGGGAGGTGCTGGGCCGATGCTACCCGGCAGCGCCCACCGGGGCCGTCGGCGTGAACCGCACGGGCATGGACTCGAACCCGCTGATGAAGTTCGCCGGGCGCAGCGGGGTCGGGCCCGTGATCTCCAGGTCGGGCAGCCGGGCGAGGAGCCGCTCCGTCATGATCTTCACCTCGAGGCGGGCGAGGCTGGCGCCGAGGCAGAAGTGGGTGCCGAAGCCGAACGCCACGTGGTCGTTCGGGGATCGTTCGATGTCGAACCTGAACGGATCCTCGAACACCTCCTCGTCGCGGTTGGCCGAGTGGTAGAGCAGCAGGACCTTCTGGCCGGCCCGCAGCTTCTGCCCCCGCAGCTCCACGTCACGCGTCACGGTGCGGGCCATGTTCTTGATCGGGGTGACCCAGCGGAGCATCTCCTCGACCGCCGAGTCGAGCAGCGAGGGGTCGTCGATCAGCTTCTGGCGTTGGTCGGGGTGGCGGATGAGCTGCTCCATGCCACCGCTCACCACATGGCGGGTGGTCTCGTCTCCGCCGACAAGGATGAGGAGTGACTCCTGCACCAGCTCGTCATCGGCCAGGCGGTCACCGTCGACCTCGGCGTGCACCAGGATGCTCATGAGATCGGAGTCCGGTGGGCGTGAACGCCGGTCGGCGATGACCTGCATGGCGTAGGCGGTGTAGCTGGCGAACGCTTCAGCTGCCTTGAGCATCAGCTCCTCGCTCGCCTGGTTGCTCTGAGCGGAGACCATCTCGTCGGACCAGCGGAGCAGGTCGGCGCGATCTTCGGGGGCCACCCCGAGTGCGTCACCGATCATCACCATAGGCAGTGGCGCCGCGATGTCCATCACCAGATCGCACTCGCCCCGCTCGCAGACCGAGTCGATGATCTCGTCGCACACCCGCCGGATCTTGGGTTCCAGCGCCCGCACCTGGCGGGGGGTGAACCCCTTGTTCACCAGCTTGCGCCGGCGGAGGTGATCGGGATCGTCCATGTCGATCATCATCGGCAGGGGACCGAAGTTCGGACGGATGCCCCCGGCGTTGGAGAAGGTCTGCGGGTCGCGGGCGATCGCCTTGAGATCGTGGTACCTGGAGATCCCCCACACCCCGTTCCGTTCGTCGAAGTAGACGGGAGCGTTCGCTCGCATCCAGGCGTAGAGCTCCTGGGGATCTGACGCGTAGAACCGACCGTCGACCAGGTCGATCTCGGGGTGGCTCGGATGGTCTGCCATGAACCCCACGATGCCAGATCCCTGACGGACTGTCAGCTGCGTGACGGCCAGCTGTGGCGGGGATCAGGGGATCCGGGACGAGGGGATCAGCCGAGCACGAGCTCGGCGATGCGGCGCAGGCCGTCGAGGCCCGGCGAGTAGACGAGCAGCGTCGACACCGGGCTCTCCTCCCACGCTTGCAACCGGTCGCGGATGCGCGCCGGCGGTCCGCACAGCGAGATGGCGTCGGCGAACTCGTCGGGGACCAGGGCGATCGCCTCATCGCGATGGCCCTCGAAGAACGCCTCCTGGATCTGCATCGCCTCCCGCTCGAAGCCGAACCGGGCCATGAGCTTGGTGTGGTAGTTCTGCCCCTTCGCTCCCATTCCACCGATGTAGAAGCCGAGCATCATCTTCACCGGGGCGAGGGCGGCCTCGAGATCGTCGTTGATGTTCACCTGGACGCCGGCGACGATGTCGAACCCGGGGCGGGCGCCGGCGAGGGAGTCCGCGTAGACCTCCTGGTGGAACGGCGAGTAGTACAGCGGCAGCCACCCGTCGGCGATCTCCGCCGCCATCGCCACGTTCTTCGGCCCCTCGGCTCCCAGGTAGATCGGCAGGTCGGCACGCAAGGGGTGGGTGATCGACTTGAGCGGCTTGCCGAGCCCCGTGCTGTCGGGCCCCCGGTAGGGGTGCTGGTAGAACTCGCCCTGGTACTCGAGCGGCTCCTCCCGCCGCAGCACCCGGCGGATGATCTCGACGTACTCACGGGTGCGGGCGAGCGGCTTGTTCGCCGGCCGGCCGTACCAGCCCTCAACGACCTGGGGACCCGAGACGCCGAGCCCGAGCATCATCCGGCCGCCGGAGATGTGGTCGAGCGTGAGCGCGGCCATCGCGGTCGCGGTCGGGGTGCGGGCCGCGATCTGAGCGACGCTGGTGCCAAGCTTGATCGTCGAGGTGTGGCCGGCGATCCACGCCAGCGGGGTGAACGCGTCGGAGCCCCAGGCCTCGGCGGTCCACACCGAGTCGAAGCCGAGGCGCTCGGCTTCCTGCGTCGTCGCGATCACGTCAGGGGGCGGGAGCTGACCCCAGTAGCCCCACATCAGGCCGAGCTTCATGGACGCCGACGCTAGCGGTTTGTGACGAACCGTCAGCAATGGGAAGCGGCGGAAGCGGCACGGCCAGCCGGCTCGACGCGGGTGGGTGGGGGCCAAGCGCGGTGAGCTGGCCACCACGGGCGACGCACCGGGCGCGGTCAGCGGGTCTGGATCCACGCACCTGGCCGGCTCAGACTTCGGACTCCGGTCCTCAGACGTCGGACATCCCGGTCAGTCGGGACCATCCGAGCAGCCGGATCGTAGGATCACCCCGATGCGGATCCTCGTGAAGGTCAAACCTCGGTCGCGCACAGACGAGGTCAACGAGTTGCCGAACGGCTACGAGGTGAAGGTCACGGCACCGGCGGAGGACGGCAAGGCGAACAAGCGGGTCATCGAGCTCCTGGCCGACCACTTCAAGGTTGCGAAGAGCGCGGTGGTCATCAGGTCCGGCCACACCTCTCGCACGAAGATCGTCGAGATCGAAGCTGCCGAGGACGGGGGACGAGCTGGCGCGGTCCACTCTGGTTGAGCAGCGGGCGCGCACGGACGACCAGCGTGGGTGAGCCACGTGGCCGAGCCGCTGGCCCGCTCGAGCGACCGCCAGCGCAGGTGGAGCGGGCGGTGCAGCGGAGGCGATCGAGCGCCGACGACTCAGAGCTGACGGCATCAGTGCTGACGACTCAGAGGTAGCGACGGGCCACCCGCAGGGCGGAGGCCCCATAGCCCCCACCGAAGAGCACCGCGTGCACGAGCAGCGGGTACAGCTGCCACAGCCCCACCCGCTCTCGCCAGCCATCGGCGAGCGGGTGCACCTCCTCGTAGGCGGCGAAGCAACGATCGTCGATACCGCCGAAGAGTCGCATCATCGCCAGGTCGACCTCCCGATGGCCGCCGTACACCGCCGGGTCCACCAGCCACGGCTGACCCGACCGATCGGCGATCGCGTTCCCCGCCCAGAGGTCTCCGTGCAGACGGGCGGGAGGTTCCTCGGGGCCGGCGAGCGTGTCGATCCTGCCCGCCAGCCGGTCGAACACCCCGAACGCATCGGCGGGGAGCCGACCGATCTCCACAGCCCGACGGGCGAGTGGGAGCAGGCGCCGCTGCGCCCAGAAGTCCGCCCAGGTGGGCAGCGGCGCGTTCGACTGCGGCAGCGGACCGATCACGTTGTCGTGGTCCAGACCGAAGCCCGGCGCGCCGAACCGGTGCAGCGCCGCGAGCGCCCGACCCAGCTGCTCGTCGCACGAGCCGTCCCGTCGAGTGGTCTCCACCCACTCGAGCACGAGGAAGCGGGGGTCCGCCCCGTCCGCGGTGTCCTGCACGGCACGGACCTCCGGGACCCGCACGGTGTGCGTCTCACGCAGCCACTCGAGCCCCGCCGCCTCGACGGTGAAGCTGCCCGCCGGGCTCTCACCGCTCGTCTTGACGAACACCCGCTCGCCGTTGGCGAGCGTCATCCGGTAGGCCCGGTTGGTGTCACCGCCGGTGACGGGTTCGAGCCCGGTCACCCGGGCGCCGACGACGCGGCCCACTGCGGCAGCGAGCTCGTCCGGGCTGCTCACCGAGCAGCCTCACCGGGCAGCGAGGTGCGCACCACGCAGATGGTCGAGCAACCCGAGGCAGGCGGCTTCGATCTGGTCGAACACCGTGGCGAAGCCTCCTGAGCCGCCGTAGTAGGGGTCGGGCACCTCGAGGTCACCGTTGTGAGCGGGATCGAACTCGCGCAGCAGCCGGATCTTGGAGCGCTGCGCGGGTGTGCAGGCGAGATCGTGCAGGTCGGTGAGGTTCTGTCGGTCCATCGCGAGGATCAGATCGAACCACTCGAAGTCCCCGGGATGGAACTGCCGGGCCCGGCTGGTCATCGCGATGCCCCGGCGTCGTGCCTCAGCCTGCGCCCGCTGATCGGGTGGCTCGCCCACGTGCCAGCCACCCGTGCCGGCGGAGTCGACCTCGATCCGCCCGGTGAGCCCGGTCCGGTCGACGTGATGTCGCATCACCGCTTCGGCGGTCGGTGAGCGGCAGATGTTGCCCAGGCACACGAAGAGGATCCGCACCGGATCGGACACGGGATCAGTCACCGGTTCTCGGGCTGTCATCGACGCCAGTGTCGCGCGCTCGTCGCGCTCGCCCCGGCGGTCGGCTCCGCGATCCTCGCTGCCGGACGGCAACCCTCCAGCCCACCCCGGCCGGCGGTGGGGGCTCGAGCAGCGGCCCGTGATCCGCCCCAGGCCATCGCCCGCTCAACGACCGGATGTGCCCGGGGACGTCGGTTGACGGGTCGGAGTCCGTTGTGGTGTCCTCAACCGGTACGCGCCTTCGCAGGGGAAGCCGGTCCAAGTCCGGCGCTGACCCGCAACCGTAGGTCGGGCGATCCGCCGCCCGGCGAGCCGGAATGCCTGCGGAGGTGACGCTCCATCGGAGACCGTCGAGGGATGCGGGAGATGGGGCTCGGATCGGCTGGTGCGCCGGCCCCTCCGGGCTCTTGCACCCGGAGGAGGCAGCAGGTGACGACGATCGGCCCACCGGCGAGTGCCTCCGGTGCGCGGCGACGCGCGGCGCTCGCCTGCCTGGTCATCCTCGCCTGCTCGATCGGGGGCGTCTTCCTCGCCGCACCGGTTGCCGCGGCTGCGCTCTGTGACGGTTCGCCGCCTCCCGGGCAGATCCGGGTGGCGGTGATCGTCGACTTCGGCACCGAGCCGGACTCGCCGGGCAGCACCTCGGTGCGCTGCCTCACCCTCGCCGACGGCGCCAAGGGAGCCGACCTCCTGCGCGAGCGGGCCGTGCTGCTCGGCCTGCCTCTCCCGCGCTACGCACCCAGCGGGCTGCTGTGCGCCCTCGACGGTTATCCCGCACCGCCGGAGTGCGCACAGGGCAGCGGTGAGGTGCGCTACTGGTCCTACTGGTCCGGCACTGACGGCGGCTGGATCTACGGGACCGGCAACCCCTTCACCCGCCGACTTCGTGACGGGGACATCGAAGGATGGCGGTTCGTCCGCGCCAGCGAGTCCAACGCGCCCCCACCTCGGGTCGCGCCGGACCGGGCTGCGCTGTTCCCGCCGCTGTCCGCCCCGGCTCCGACCACCGGACCCGGCGAGCCCGGAACCGGTGGGACGGTCCCGGCGACCGGGGCTGCTCCCTTCCCCCAAGCGGTGCCGGGTTCCGGCACGGGGAGCAGCATCGACGGCCCGCCCGAACAGGGGGGAAGCCCGGGTGTGGGGTCGGCCCAGTCACGGGAGCCTGACCCCACTTCCGGTGCGGCAGCGAGCGCCGACGCGAGCATCGAAGCGACTGCACCGATCGGGGAGCCGGCGGCCGCCGCGGGCTCAGCGGACCGCGGACTGCCGATCGGAGCGATCGCCGGCGTGATCCTCATCGCGCTGATCGGCGCGGGGGCCGCCATCCGGTTCCGACGAGGCACGGCACCGTGACCCCGCCCGGAGGGCACGGCCGGCTCGCAAGCTGGTGGCTGACCAGCCGGCTCCCCCGTCCCCTGCACCCGCTCGCGTGGTGGGGGTGGGCCGGTCTGCTCGCCGCGACCGCGCTGCGCACGACCAACGTGCTGCTGCTCGGACTCATCGCCGGGGTGGTGGCCTACACGGTCGCCGCCCGTCGCAGCACGGCCCCCTGGGCCCGTTCGTTCGGCAGCTTCCTGCGGCTCGGACTGATCGTCATCGTCATCCGGGTCGCCTTCCAGGTCCTCTTCGGGAACCGGCTGCCGGGCACCACGATCCTCACCCTCCCCGAGGTGGATCTTCCAGAGTGGGCGGCAGGGGTCAGCATCGGCGGGCCGGTGACGCTCGAAGCGCTGGCGTCGGCGTTCCAGCAGGGGCTCCGGCTGGCGGTACTGCTCATCTGCTTCGGCGCAGCATCCGCTCTCACGAGTCCCTACCGGCTGCTGCGCTGTCTGCCGGCGGCGCTCTACGAGGTGGGGGTGGCGCTGACCGTCGCCCTGGCCTTCGCGCCGCAGGCCGTGCTCTCCGCCGGTCGGGTGCGCGAGGCGCAGCGGCTGCGAGGCCGACCCTCGCGGGGTCTGCGGTCCTGGCGTGGCATCGCGCTCCCGGTGCTCGAAGGTGCGCTGGACCGTTCGATCGCGCTGGCGGCGTCGATGGACGGGCGCGGCTACGGGCGACGGGCCGGGCTGTCCCGTCGGGACCGGGTCGCCGGGGCGGCGCTGCTGCTGGGTGGTCTGGTCGCGGTCACCATCGGCACCTACGGGGTGCTCGACGCCACCGCGCCGAGCCTGCTGGGGCTGCCGATGCTGGCTGCGGGTTCGCTCGGCCTTGCTGGCGCGCTCGTCACCGCCGGCCGGCGTAGCGTGCGCACCCGCTATCGCCCCGACCCGTGGCGCGCGCCGGAGTGGGTCACGGTGGGCAGCGCAGCGGTGGCGATGCTCTGCACGCTCGTCGCCGCTCGCCAGGGCGCTGATCTGCAGCCGTCGGTGTCGCCGCTGCAGGCGCCGACGCTTCCCCTGCTCCCCGCGCTGGGCGCACTCGTCGCCATCACCCCCGCGCACCTCACGCCCCCCTCGTCGATGCCGGCCACCTCCCCGGACCTGCCTTCGACCTCGCCCCACACGAGCCCGTCCGCATCGCCGGCCCGCGAGCCCGAGCCCATCGGGATCTCCGCCGTCGACGACGCGGAGAGCCCTCCGGGCGTGCCGGCCCCCGAGGGGGTCGTGGGATGATCCGGTTCGACCGAGTGAGCTTCACCTACCCCGAGGCCGACAGGCCGGTCTTGCGGGAGCTCGATCTCACGATCCCCGAGGGTGAGCTGTGTCTCGTGGTGGGTGAGACCGGCTCCGGCAAGAGCACCCTGCTGCGGCTGGTCAACGGCCTGGTTCCACGGTTCACCGGGGGCACGCTCACCGGCACGGTGACCGTCGACGGGCGGCGCACCGACCGCTTCGCGCCCCGTGAGCTGGCCGACGTGGTGGGTCTTGTCGGACAGGATCCCGCCGCCGGGTTCGTCACCGACCGGGTCGAGGACGAGCTGGCCTACGCGCTCGAGAACCTCGGTCTGGCCCCAGCGGTGATGCGTCGTCGAGTGGAGGAGACCCTTGACCTGCTCGGCCTCGCCGATCTCCGAGATCGTGCTCTCCACGAGCTGTCCGGAGGGCAGCAGCAGCGGGTGGCGATCGCAGCGGTGCTCGCCGCCGCTCCCCGGGTGCTGGTGCTGGACGAGCCGACCTCCTCGCTGGACCCGGCCGCCGCGGAGGACGTGCTCGCCGCGCTGGTCCGGCTCGTGCACGACCTTGGTCTCACCGTGCTCGTCGCCGAGCACCGGCTGGAGCGCGTCCTGCCGTTCGCCGATCGGGTGGTGCATCTCCCCGGTCCTGGACAGCCCGCCCAGATGGGACCGCCCGCGGAGATGATGCGGGTCGCCACCGTCGCCCCACCCGTCGTCGAGCTGGGTCGCCGGTGCGGGTGGGAGCCACTGCCGCTGTCGGTCCGCGACGCCCGGCGGCTGGCTGCGCCCCTGCGCGAGCGTCTCGCGTCGATCACCCCACCGGCGCCGCGTCCCACCGCCGGCGAGACGGTCGCTTCCGTCTCCGGTCTGGTCGCGACCTACGGGTCGGTGCCCGCGCTACGGGGCGTCGACCTCGAGCTGCACCGCGGCGAGGTCCTCGCGATCATGGGTCGGAACGGCTCGGGGAAGTCGACGCTGCTCGCGCACCTCGCGGGGCTGCGGGCGCCGCGTGCTGGTCGCGTGGAGGTGGCAGGCGTCGCGCCTTGCACCCTTGACGCCCGGCGAGCCGTACAGCTCGTGGGCCTGGTGCCCCAGGACCCGGCGCTGCTGCTCTTCCACGACTCGGTTGCGGCGGAGTGCCGGACCGCCGACCGCGACAGCCGGGTTCCGGACGGCACCACCCGCAGCCTGTTGGAGCGGATCGTCCCGGGCATCGATCCTGACACCCACCCCCGCGACCTCTCCGAGGGGCAGCGGCTGGCGGTGGCGCTCGCCGTGGTGCTCGTCAGCGGGCCCACGGTCGTGCTGCTCGACGAGCCGACCCGGGGTCTCGACTACCGGGCCAAGGACCGCCTGGTCGAGGTCCTGCGCGAGCTCGCGGATCAGGGTCACGCCGTCGGGCTCGCCACCCACGACGTAGAGGTCGTGGCCCGGGTGGCCGATCGGATGGTGGTGCTCGCCGAGGGGGAGATCATCGCCGATGGACCGGCTCGGGAGGTGGCGGTGCACTCGCCGGTGTTCGCCCCGCAGGTCGCCAAGATCCTCGCACCCCAGCAGTGGTTGACCGTCGGCGAGGTCGACGCCGCGCTGGCCGCCGTCGGGAGCGTCCGATGAGCGCAGCCCACGTGGGGTTCGCCGGCGCGGTCGAGGCGCTGCGGCTGCGACCGCGGGCGTGGATCCTGTTGCTGGTGGCATCCGGTATCGGGATCGCCGCGTTCTGCTGGCCGTTGCTCAGCACCCCACGTGGCAGCGAGAACCTCGCGCACGCGGGCGACGCGCCGTGGGTCTTCGCACTGCTGCTGCCGCTGCTGCTGGCGGTCGTCGTGAGCGAGCTGGCCGACGGCATCCTCGACGCGCGGGCGGTGGCACTGCTCGGTGTGCTGGCCGCGTGCGGCGCGGCCCTCCGGCTGCCCGCCGGTGGCACGGCGGGGTTCGAGCCGGTGTTCTTCCTTCTCGTCCCCGCGGGGCGGGTGCTCGGTCGGGGCTTCGGCTTCGTCCTCGGTGCGTTCACGCTGCTCGCCTCCGCGCTGCTCACCGGCGGGATCGGGCCGTGGTTGCCGTTCCAGATGTTCGGCGCCGCGTGGATGGGGTTCTTCGCCGGGTGCCTGCCGCCGGCCCGTGGTCGGACAGAGATCGTGCTCCTGGCGATGTACGCGGCGGTGTCGTCGTTGCTCTACGGGCTGTTGCTCAACCTGTGGTTCTGGCCGTTCGTGACCGGTGGTGACACGGGCCTATCGTTCGCTCCCGGCGCGCCGCTCACCGAGAACCTGGGGCGGTTCTGGGCCTTCCACCTCGCCACCTCGTTGGGCTTCGACATCCCCCGGGCGGTGTTCTGCGCCCTGTTCGTGGTGGTCGCGGGCCGCCCCGTGCTGCAGGCGTTGCGTCGGGCGAGCCGCCGGGCGGCCTTCGCAGCTCCTGTCGAGTTCGCCGGGTGACCCCCGCGGTGGACCAGACTCCTGGGGTGCCATCCGTGCTCGTCACCCGCCCCCTGCCGGCGCCGGGTACGGCCTCGCTGCGTGAAGCGGGGCTGCAGGTCGTGGAGCACAGCAGGGATGCACCGATGGGTCGTGACGAGCTGCTGCGCGCCGTGCGCCGGGTCGACGCACTGCTGTGCATGCTGACCGACCGGATCGACGCAGAGGTCTTCGACGCCGCCCCGGGGCTTTCGATCGTGGCCAACTTCGCGGTGGGCTTCGACAACATCGACGTGGCCGAGGCCACTCGACGGGGGATCGTGGTCACGAACACCCCGGACGTTCTCACCGAAGCCACGGCCGATCTCACCTGGGCGCTGCTGCTCGCAGCGGCGCGTCGGGTCGGTGAGGGCGACCGGCTCGTGCGAGCCGGGAGCTGGTCGGGGTGGAGTCCGACCCAGCTGCTTGGGGTGCCGGTTCACGGGGCGACGATCGGGATCGTCGGTCTGGGCCGCATCGGCACCGCGGTCGCCCGCCGGGCTCGAGGCTTCGACATGGATGTTCGCTACGCGAGCCGTCGACGGCACGAGCGCGCCGAGGCCGAGACCGGTGCCCGCCGGGTTCCGCTCGACGAGCTGTTGCGGATCAGCGACGTGGTCACCCTGCACGCCCCGCTCGACGACACGACCAGGCATCTCATCGACGAGGCCGCGCTGGCGGCCATGAAGCCCACCGCGGTGCTGGTGAACACCGCCCGGGGAGCGCTCGTCGACGAGCAGGCGCTCGTCCGGGCGCTGCGGGCCGGCACCATCGCTGCCGCTGGGCTCGACGTGTTCGAGCGCGAACCGCGTCTGTCCGCCGAGCTCGCCGAGCTGCCGAACGTGGTGCTCACCCCCCACATCGGTTCCGCCACGACCCAGGCTCGGGCCGCGATGGTGAAGCTTTGCTGCGACAACATCATCGGGGTGCTCGCGGGCCGGCCTCCCCTCACGCCGGTCGAGGTGGAGGCCTTCGGGTGAGCGGCGGCACGGTCGTCAACCCGCTCGGGGTGATGGTGCCCCAGCTGTTCTGTGGACCGGGAAACGACGGCTCCACGCTTGTCGGCGACGTGAGCGTCGAGTATCTGCTGCCGAACCTGGAGCGGCTGGTGGAGGAGGGCTTCGGCGCCGTGGAGCTGGCCCGGATGCACGGCACCGAGGTGCGGTCCCGGGTCGCCGCCGTGGTCGCTGGTCTCGACGTGACGTTCGGCGCCTACGTGACCCAGCTGCTGAACGTCGAGCGGCTGCATCCCTTCGACCTGTCACACCCCGACGAGCGTGAGCGGAGACGCGCGGTCGAACGTCTCCGGGTCTGCGTCCGGGAGGCGGAGCAGCTCGGTGCCTGCCGAGTCGGGCTGATGTCGGGGCGGGACCCGTTGCTGCACGGGTCCGCAGTGCCCGAGGCCCGGGCCCGCCACCGTGACGCGATGACCCGGTCGTTGATCGAGCTGGCTTCGGAGACGGCGTTGGACCTCGCGGTGATGGCATTCGACCGTCAACCCTCGCCGGCTGCCGTGCCCGGTGCGTACAAGGGTGCGCTGCTCGGGCCGGTCGCGGAGACGGCCGAGGTGGTGGTACGGGCACGCCGGGAGGGCGCCACCAACGTCTGGCTCGCGCTGGACACCGCGCACCTGCGTGAGAACGGTGAGGGCCCCGCGGAGCTGCACGGTGTGGTGGAGCTGCTGGCGCTCTTCCACGTCTCGAACTGCGTGGTCGACCCCGACGCCGCGGATGCGCCGGTGCGACTCGGTGACCGCCATCCCCCGTTCGGCTGTCCCGGCTCCGCAGTCGATGGTGGCACGCTCACGGCACACGCCCGAGCGCTCGCAGGCCGCTATCGCGGACCGGTGACCTTCGAGATCCGCCCGGTGGGCGACGAGGACCCCTGGGTGCTGTTGGACCGGGCGCGGGCGGCCTGGAGGGAGAGCTGCTCGAACAGCTCGACAGCTTCGGCCGCGGAGGTCGAGTGGTGATCGGCGCCGAGGCGCCGCGCGTGCTCCGCTGAGGTCACCGCCGCTCCACCGAGCACGATGGGCCCCCTGCCGTGCTGCCGCAGTGCCGAGATCGCGGCGCGGATCTGCTCGTCGTTGCCCGTGGTGGTGGCCACGATGCCCACCGCCACGAGGCGTTCGGCGTGATCGGCCGCGTCGGTGAACGACTCGGCGGGTGTGTCCGCGCCGAGGTCGATCACCGCGAGGCCGCGGGCTCTGAGCAGGTCGGCCAGGATCGCGCTGGGGATGGCGTGTTGATCGCCCGAGGGTGCGCCGAGCACCACCGTGCCCCGGGTCCGGCCTCTGCGCCGGAACAAGGGGCCGAGGCGGCCGATGAGGCGCAGCACGACTGCAGAGGCCTGGTGCTCCTGGGCAACGCTGACGGTGCCTGCTGCCCAACCGTCGCCGATGCGGACCAGTGCAGGGCCGATGACGTCGGTGTAGAGCTGGTCGGCACTCATCCCCGCCGCCAGCGCGTCCTGCAGCACCGTCCACGCACCGGGCTCGTCGGCGGCGAGGAGCCGGTCTGCGAGACGCCGCGGGTAGTCGCGTCGTCGGGGCGCGGCGCTGCTTCGCACCCGCTCGCGTGGTCGGCGGAGCCGCTCGACATCGGCGGGGTCGACGCGCCAGGTGCCATCGGTCTTCGCCGCTGGGAGCCGGCCGGTGCGCACGTAGCGGTAGGCGGTCATGTAGTGCACGCCGAGCCGCCGGGCCGCCTCGTCGAGGCTGATGGGCTCGCTGCTCACTCAGGTCTCGTTCGCGCCGTCACCCCGTAAACTTTAGCGCTAAATCAGGTGTCCAGCGCGAGGAGCTCCCATGCACATGCTGAACGCGGTCGAGGGCGCCGAAGCCGTCCAAGCCCGCAAGGCCCACCACCTCGAGCTGGCGCTGAGCCCCGGCTCCCAGTCGGCGCGCGACCCCGGCTGGGATGACGTGCATCTCGTCCCTGCCGCGTTGCCCGAGCGCTCCCTCGATGAGGTCGATCTCGCGACCGACCTGCTCGGGCACCGGCTGGCTGCACCGCTGGTGCTGGCGCCGATGACCGGTGGCTGCGCGGAGGCGTCCCGGATCAACGCGGTGCTGGGTGAGGCCGCCGAGCGCCTCGGGCTCGCGGTCGGAGTGGGCAGCCAGCGGGCGGCGCTGATCGAACCCGCCCTGGCGTCGACGTTCGCGGCGGTGCGCCGACATGGCCCGAGCGCGCCGGTGCTAGCCAACATCGGCATCTGCCAGCTCGTGGATCAGCGGGGCGCGCGCGTCCTCGGGCGGGACGACATCCACCGCATCGTCGAGATGGTTCGCGCCGATGTGCTCAGCGTCCATCTCAACGTGGTGCAGGAACTTCTCCAGCCGGAGGGCGACCGCAACACGACCCGCCTCGCCGATGCCATCGCGGCCGTGGTGGAGTGGGCGCCCGTCCCGGTGCTCGTGAAGGAGACCGGTGCGGGCATGACCCGGGAGAGCGCGACGCTGCTGGTGGCGGCCGGTGTCGCCGGCCTTGACGTCGGCGGTGCAGGTGGCACGAGCTTCGCCCGGATCGAGGGCGCCCGGGCGGCGTTCGCCGGCGACCAGCGCCGCGCGGAGCTGGGGCGGGTCGTCGCGGACTGGGGACTCCCCACCGCCGCGTCGGTGCTCGAGGTCCGCGGCCTGGGGGTGCCGGTGGTGGCCACCGGAGGGGTCCGGAGTGGCGTTGACGCCGCCAAGGCGCTCGCGCTCGGCGCAACCGCGGTGGGGGTGGGGCGGATCGCCATCGAGGAGGCGGTCCACGGCGTCGAGTCGCTCGTGGAGCGGCTCGAGCGGGTGCTCGAGGAGCTGCGGGTGGTGATGCTGCTGGCCGGCACCCGCACCCCGGAGCAGTTGCGCGACCGGGCACCGGTGCTCACGGGCTTCACCCTCGAGTGGGCCCGCCAGCGTGGCCTGCGCTGAAGCCGTGCAGCGTCGCCCCGACCGTTTCAGCGACGGGCGAGCATCGCCAGCGCAACCGCGGACGCCTTGCGTCGTGCGGGAACCCGCGCCCGTGTGCGGAACACGTCGTAGTCGTTGCGCTCGATCTCGTCGAGGATGCCACCGTAGAGCCGGCTGGCGGTTCGGATGCAGCGGGTCGACGACGGTGGCAGCCACCTGATCCCGCGCTCGGCCCGCGCGTAGAGCGAGCGGGCCCGGTCGATCTCGAAGCGCATCAGGGCTCGCCAACGGTCGTCGACGCACCGTGAGCGGGGGTCGACGTCGAAGGCCCGCAGGTCCTCTCGGGGCAGGTACACCCGACCACGTCCGAGATCCTCGCCGACGTCCCGCAGGAAGTTCGTCAGCTGGAACGCCTCGCCGAGTGCCCGCGCGGACTCGACGGCCTCGTCGCTTGACGGTTCGAGCAACGGCAGCATCATCTCGCCGATCACCGCGGCCGAACCGTCCATGTAGACCCGCAGGTCGTCGTAGGTCTCGTAGTGCGTCGTGGTCAGGTCCATCGCCATGGAGCGCAGGAAGCGGCGGAACAGGTCCGCGCCGAGATCGAACGCGCGGGCCGTGTGCACCACCGCCCGCAGGATGAGATGGTCCGAGTGCCCGGCCGCGAGATCGGTGAAGAACCGATCGGAGAACCGCTCGAGCGCGACGCGACGGGCCTCCACCGACGGCCACGTTGGGGCATCCACGATCTCGTCCGCGTACCGGCAGAACGCGTACAGCGCCCACACGTGATGCCGGGTCACCCGGGGCATCACGAACCCCGCCCAGTAGTAGGTGGTGCCGTGGCGACGGTTGAGCGCCCGGCACGCAGCGTAGGACTCCTCCAGGGTGGTCACCGTCGCACCCCGAGGGAGGACACCCGCTCGGCGGCGAGCTTGCCGGAGAGCAGCACCATCGGCACCCCGACCCCAGGGACCGTGCCCGAGCCGGTGAAGACCAGGCCGGGTGCGCGCCGGTCGACGTTCGCGGGGCGGAACGGGCCGGTCTGGAAGAAGGTGTGAGACAGCGCGAACGGCGTGCCCCGCTCCATGCCCTGCCGCTCCCAGTCGAGGGGATCGACCAGCGAATCGACCTCGATGTCGGTGGGGTAGCCCAGCGATGCCAGCCGGGCGTGCAGGTCGGCACGCACCCGCTCCCGCTCGCGCAGCCAGTCAACGCGACCGTCGAGGTTGGGCACCGGCTCGAGGACGTAGAGCGTGTGGCCGTGGGCCGGCGCGAGCTCGGGCTCGTCGAGGGAGGGGACGGTCACCAGCATGGACGGAGCCGGCATCCGGACGCCGTCTTCGATCACCGCCCGGAAAGCGCCTTCCCATTGGGCGCCGAAGTGGATGTTGTGGTGGGCCGTGCCGACTGGGAGCTCGTCGCGCACCCCCACGTGCCACACGACGCATGACGGGGAGTACGTGCCTCGTCGTGCGGCGCGGGGCGGAGACAGGCCGGGGAGCAGGGTTCGGTAGGCGGCGGGCAGGTCGGGGTTGCACACCACGGCATCGGCGGACACGACCTCACCGTCGTGGAGACGCACCCCACGCACCGGGCCGCTGGTGCCCTGCGCGAGCAGGATCCGCTCCACCGCCGCGCGGTAGCGCAGCTCCACGCCGGCCTTCTCGGCCGCTCGGGCCAGCGCCTGGGGTAGGGCGTGCATCCCGCCTTCGGGGATGAAGACCCCGGCGAGGGTGTCCATGTAGGTGATGACGCCGTAGAGCGCGAGGGCCTCGTAGGGTGCGAGGCCCGCGTACATGGATTGGAAGCCGAAGACCCGGTGGAGCCGCTCGTCGGCGAAGAACTGCTCCAGCTTCGTGCTGAGGCGGCGGAACCCGCCCAGCCGGGCCAGCCGCAGCCCGGCTCGCAGGGGGCGCGCCAGATCGAGCACCGAGTCGTAGTTGCGGTTGATGAAGTTGGGGAGTTCCACGTCGTTGAGCTCGGTCAGCCACGCACAGAAGCGGTGGAACGCGGCGGCTTCGCGTGGTCCGCACACCTGTTCGATCTCCGCGGCCATGGCCTCCCGTCCGTGGCGGACGTGCAGGACGGTGCCGTCCGCGAAGGTGGCCCGGTACATGGGATCGACCCGCTTGAAGGTGATGAAGTCTTCCCGGGCGTGGCCGGTGGCCTCGAAGCAGGCGTCGGCCAGCTGGGGCATGGTGAGGACGGTCGGACCGGTTTCGATCTGGTACC
>JBBFLY010000056.1:0-20589 GCA_037478855.1 Acidimicrobiales bacterium
CCTGGCGGGACCAGCCAGCGAGGCGACGGCGCACGCCCCGGCTCGGAGGCGCTGCGACGTAGCGCTTCTCGTAGGTGAGCAGGCCGTCTTCGATCACGGCAGCGCGGCCTCCCGCTGCCGAGGCTGCGGCGACGAGCATGCGGCCCTCGACCGTCTGCACGTTGGCGGTACGGACCTCCACGGGCTCGGGGGCCTCCGTGACCAGCCGACGCAGGTCACGGCCGTTGCGTACGGCCGAGAGCCGGCGTGCGTGCGACTGGGGAAGGCGGCGCAGAGCTGGGCGCACCGCGTCGAGGCGGTGGACCGCATCGAACGGCGAGTTGGGAAGCGAGCTCAGCGCGTCGAGCAGGATCCCCTGGGACGGGTGGCTGGGCACGGCCACGAGCTGGGACGGCACCCCGTCCACGGCGGCGAGCGCCAGCGCCTGCAGGGCGTGGTAGGGGGTCTGGACGTGGTAGATGGCGGCGGCGGTCATGAGCTGCTCGCGGCGCGGGACCGACGCCGCAGCTCGGCTTCCACCCGCCCGATGTCGTCGGGTACGTCCACCGCCAGCGACGCCGAGGAGACCGGAACCATCCGCACGGGGATGCCGAGCTCGAGGAAGCGGAGGATCTCGATGTCCTCGATCTGCTCGATCGGCGTCTTGCCCCCATGGGCGGCGAAGCGCTCCAGCGCCGCGGGTGGGAACGCGTAGACGCACACCTGCCGCCAGGCGCTACGGAAGCTGAGGGCCTTGTCCGTGGGCACGGCCGCTCGGGACATGTACAGCAACCGACCGTCGGGGGCGCTGACCACCTTGGGGACGTTCGGGCTGCGGAAGGTCGCCTCGTCCTCGATCGGGCACATGGCGTTCACGACCTCGTCCGGATGGGCGCCCGCCGCGTCGATCACCGCGTGGATGTCGGCGGGATCGATGAGCGGCTCATCACCTTGGACGTTGACGAAGACGTCCGCGTCGATCTCGCGGGACGCCGCGTGCACCCGATCGGTGCCGGTCGGGCAGCTGGACGGTGTGAGCACCACCCGGGCCCCGAACTGTCGACAGTGCGATGCGATCCGGTCGTCGTCGGTGGCCACGTAGACGTCGTCGGGTCCGAGGGCTCGGGTGCACTGCCGCCAGGTGCGCTCGATGAGGGTCCGGCCGTCGAGCAGGGCGAGCGGCTTCCCGGGGAACCGGGTCGATTCGTACCGGGCCGGGATGACGATGACCGTTCGGGCCACGGCTCAGATCGTGGGGGCGTAGAGCGAGCTCTGCTGGACCGGGTACGTGCTGGGTGTGACCGCGATGAGGGGAACGGCCCGCCCCGACTGCTCGTACGCGCGGAGCATCTCGACCATCTCCTCCTGTCGGGGGTCGCCCGCGTGGTACCCGTCGAACCCTGCGAGGAGGATCCTGCGGGCTCCACCGGCGGTCGCAGCCGCGATCGCGTACGCGACCGCGAGCCGGGCGGGCAGCACGCATCCCTTCAGGTCCACCTCGAAACGGCCGGCCTCGACCCGCAGCCCGAAGTCGAGGATGTCGACCCCTTCGATGGTGTCGCTGCCGACGAGTGCTTCGATCGTCGGTCGAGGGGCGAGCAGCGGCCTGCGGAGCGCCGCGAGGCGGCTCGACTCCAGCATGATGCGCGACGGGTTGCACGCCACGAACGCGTCGATCAGCTCGTCGCTGACGACCGTGTTCGTGTTGAGGCAGAGGACAGCCGGCCGTGCGCGGGCGATGAACCTGCTCAGCTCCTCACGGTGCTCCTCCGCACTCGGCCCCGCGCCGATGATGAGCACGTCACGTCCGGCCAGCCAGCCGCTGGCGTCCCAGGTTCCGATCCCTTCGCCCTCGCTCGCTGCGACGGCTCGACCGAGGCGCTCGACGCTGAAGGAGTGCCCTTCCAGGTCGCGCAGCTTCCGCAGCGCGGCCACGATGTCGGACGTCTCGTAGCGCCCATCCCCGATCATCTGCTGTACGTAGGTGGGATGGATGTCGTAGGCCGCGGACATGAGGTACAGCAGGTTCGTTCCCCAGCGGTACCGCTCCTGGAGGCGGCTGAAGTCCTCGATCACGACGGGGAGCAGCGCTTCGGGGCGGTAGCGCTCACATCCCAGCTGCGCCAGCTCGAACAGGAGGAAGTCCGTGCGCACGTTGCCGGCCCCGCGCCCCATGCCCAGCATGGTGGCGTCGAGCCAGGTGGCGCCGAGCTCCGCCGCCGTGAGCGTGTTGGTGAGCGCCCGTGCCCGGTTGTCGTGCGCGTGAATCCCCAGTGGCCCGCTCCAGCCGGCGGCGAGGGCGTCGATGCAGGCGGCGATGTCCTTCGCAGTCATGTTCCCGAGCGAGTCGGCGAAGTAGAGGACCTCGAGCGCATCCCAGGACTCGCAGGTCGCGGCGAGCTCGGTGAGCTGCTCCGCGCTCGAGCGGCTGACCTGCATGAGGTTGAGCCCCACCCGGTAGCCCAGCTCCCGCAGGCGGTCGACGACCTGCTGGCAGCCGGGGACCTCATGGAGGTGGGCGGCGACCCGGACCAGCGACACCGGTGAGTTGTCGGCGGGTTGGAACAGCTCGTCGACCGCGCAGGCGTGCGCACCCTGGAGGTCTGAGGCGTTCACCATCACGCCGATCGTCGCCCTGGGGAGCTTGAGGGTGGCCAGGAACTCGTCGGTCGAGTAGGCGAACGGACCGAGGAACTTCGGCTGAGGTGGGTTGCGGAAGCCGATCTCGACCACGTCGACGCCCGCTGCGTCGACGGCGGCGAGGTAGCGCTCGACCAGTGACGGACGAAAGTCCCACGCGTTGTAGTACCCGCCGTCCCGCAGGGTGCAGTCGAGTACCTGGAGCCGTGCTGGATCGAACACCACCGGGGTTCCTCTCTGGGGTGGGCGAGGCGAAGGATACGTCAACGCTGCGGGGCCCGGTGGCCCGAGAGTGGAGGGATCACTGCTCGAAGCGGTAGCCGAAGCGAGCGACGTCGGGCGCGTAGAGCCGGCTCACCAGCTCGGCCAGCTCGGGGGTGTAATACGCGTGATAGGTGTCGCGGTCCGCGCTGGTGTTGCGCTGCGGGAGCTCCGCCGGGATGCCCAGCCGATCGGCGACCTGCTCGATGCCTTCCGCCAGGTGCTCAAAGCGCCCGATGAAGTCGAGCCCTCTCGGTGGCAGAAGAGCGCTCTGTCGGCGGACATGTCGGTCGCAGGTGTCCAGATCCCAGGTCGCGATGTGGTGGACGAACTCGTCGAAGGGGAGACCCTTGAGCGGGGTGCCACTCCAGTAGTCGGTGGGTCCTACCACCTTGTCGAGCCAGCAGGAGACCAGCCGGTCCCACGGGTTGCGCACGAAGCCGAAGCGGAACAGGCGGTGGAAGGGGTCGAGGGGCGTCGGCCGACCGGAGAGGTACACCGGTTCGGGATCGAGCTGCTCGCGCAGCCATGCGGAGATGGAACGGGTCGCGACCTTCGCCACCCGGTAATACACGAACCGGTGTCGGCGGGAGATCGTGTAGTTGTAGCGGGGGCGGGTGTCGAGGCGGCGCGCGAGCTGCCGGGCGACGGTGAGCGGGTCGGTCATGGCGTCGTGGGGGCGAGACCCAGGAGCGAGGTTACCTTCTCGAGCTGCACGTCCCAGGTGCCTTCCCGCAGCATGAGCTCACGGCCCGCCGACCCGATGCGGCGCCGGCGGTTGGGATCCGCCAGCAGCTCGAGGGTGGCGGAGGCCAGCGCGGCGATGTCGCCTGCGGGGTAGAGCACGGCGTCCACGTCGTGGTGCATGACTCTGGCGACGTCGCCGATCGCCGGCGCGACCACCGGCACCCCGCAGGCCAGGTACTCGCGCATCTTGTGGGGCGAGTAGTGGAAGGCGCCATCGGTCTGTGCCAGCACCCAGGCCACGTCCATCGCCGCGAGGTGCTCGGCCATCTCGACGTGGGGTACGCCGCCGGTGAAGCAGGTGACGTTGTGCAGGCCGAGCTCGTCCGTCATCGCTTCGATCCTGGCACGCTCGGGTCCGTCGCCGACGAGCAGCAGTCGCGCGTCTGGTCGTTGCTCGCGCACGAGGGCGAAGGCCGCCACCGCCTGCTCCAGCCCGTGGAACCTCCGGAAGTTGCCGCACCAGCCGATCACCGGAGCGTCGCCGAGGCCGTAGCGCTCGCGGACCGCGTCGCCGGAGACATCCGGGTGGAATCGGGCGGGGTCGACCGCCATCGGCGTCACCACCACCTTTCCCGGGTCGGCACCGAGGTCCACCACGAGCGTTGCTACTTCGTCGGACACGCAGGCCACGGCGTCGGCGCTGCGCAGCGCCGGTCTCTCCCCCAGTCGCTCGAGAAGCGTTCCCCAGCCCGGGCGATGCACCCCCCACTGCCGAGCCTCCCACACCTGGGGCGCGTGCACGAAGACGACGGACGGGCAACCGAGGCGATGGGCGAGCTCGATGCCTGCACGATGGCAGATCTCGTGGTGCTGCCAGACCAGCGCGGGTGGCACCTGATCCCACGGGCCCGTTCCCACCCGGAAGCGGTGGACGGCGCGGTACTGCAGCGCGTCCTTCGCGGCCGTGCGCAGCAGCGACGGCACGAGCTGACGACGCCGATGCTGGTGCGCAGCTGAGGAGTAGTGCGCGGTGGCGAAGCCCACGGCTTCATCGGGCGAGGCGACCGCGTCGGGGGTGACCACCCACGCTCGCCCGAAGCGTCGCTCGCCGGCCGCGGCCCAGCCAGCTGCGGTGACCCAGAGCCCGGCTGCGCTGGCCCAGGCGGTGCTGGGTCGGGGCATCACCGCGACCATGGAACGTGCGGTGCCGGTCATCATCGAGCGGCTTCAGGCTCCGCCGGGCAGTCGAAGGTCTCGAACTCGCGGGCGAAGGCCCTGAGGACGATGTCGCGGGAGCGGCGTGTGAAGCTGACCGGGCCGCGTCGGGTCCCGGTCTTCAGCCGGGGGAGCACGACGTCGCAGGTCACGCCGGCACGGCCAAGCGCCCGTCGCAGGTCCTCGTCAAGGTGCTCGAAGCGGCCGACGAAGTCGACGATGATCCGCCCGCGGGAGGTGTAGAGGTACCAGTCGCTGAGATCGTGCCGCTTGTGGTGGAGCCAGCTCTCGAACGGCGGTGGAGACGGCTCGTCTCGCGTGTTCCAGAAGTACATCGAGACGTCCTTGTCCCACGGGTTCCGCTCGAAGCAGAAGGTGAAGTACTCGTCCCACCGGCGCCGACCAAGGCGCGAGCGAGCCCGATCCGCGGGCAAGTGGCTGTAGAAGGCCATCCGCTTGCGCCACTGCTTCAGGGTCCAGGGTGCAGCTCTCGGGTGCGCGAGGAGCTCCGGGAGGGCGTTGAAGCTGCCACGCCAGTTCCGTGGCTGATGGTCGGACAGATCTTCGAGGAGGGGGGTGACCACCGCATCCGGACCGGCGAGCGGGCTCAGCGCGGCTTCGATGCTGGAGCCTGCGGTCTTGCGGGTCTTCACGAAGACGAACCGGTGGCGATGGGAGACGATCATGGCAACCGGGACAGGCGGGTTGCTTCCTCATAGAACGCGTTCGTCTTCTCCAACACGCGCGGGGAGTCGAACGCCTCGAGCTGTCCCTTGTTCAGCACGATGATCCGGTCACAGACCTGCAGCGTCGAAAGACGGTGGGCGATGATGAACATCGTCACCCGTCCTTTGAGGTTGAGCAGCGTCTCGTGCAGCAGCGACTCCGACCGCATGTCGAGTGCGCTGGTGGGCTCGTCGAGGAAGAGCAGGTCCGGCTCGCCGATCATCGCCCGGGCGATGCAGATCCGCTGGCGCTGGCCACCGGAGACCTGCGAGCCGCGTCCACCGACCTGGGTGTTGAAGCCGTCGGGCCAGTGCTCGATGTCCGCCTCGATGTTGGCCATCTTGGCTGCGCGGCGCAGGTCGTCCTCGGTGAAGTGGTCTCGGAAGAACCGGATGTTGTCGGCCACCGTGCCGTCGTAGAGACGGGCTTCCTGGGTGACCACCGCGATCCGGCTGCGCCAGTCGTCCAAGTCGAAGCTCTGCGCGTCCTCACCGTTGACGAGATAGCGGCCTCCGGTGGGTGTGCGGAGGCGAAGGAGGATCTGCATCAGGGTGGACTTGCCCGCTCCGGAAGGGCCGACGATGCCGATCGCCTCGCCGGACTCGACCCGGAAGCTCACGTCGGTGAGCACCGGGTGGGCGCCGTCGTAGGTGAACGACACGTGCTCGAACTCCAGTGACCTGATGTGCTCGATCGGCCGTCCCGATCGCTTGACCCGGGCGGCTTCGTAGCGGTCGAGCACCTCTTCCATCTGGTCGAGGTACGGAACGGTCTGCTCGAGCGCAATGTTGATCCGCTGGAGGTTCTTGCCGTAGGTGACCGAGCGCAGCAGGACGAGGACGACCACGCTCAAGGTGGCGATCTGGCCACTGGCTGCCGAGGAGATGAAGGCCAGCCCCGCGAGGACCAACAGCAGCGCCGCGGCCTGATAGATCTCGGCGACGAAGCTGCCGTAGAACGACATGAGGGTCGCGGGGCGGGTCTCGGCTCTCGCCCGTCCCGCCAGCCGTGCCGCGACCTCATCGCTCACGTCGAAGAGCGTGACCTCCTGTGCGAGCGACACGACCTCCGAGACGCCGTTCGCGAAGTGGATGCCCGCGCGCGCCCGCTGCTTGCCGTACTTGCGCTGCAGGCGCTGCAGCGGACGCAGCAGCATGATCATGGCGCCCATCGTTCCGACCAGCACGAGCGCGACGAGGGGTCTGACCACGAAGGCGGTGAGGAACAGCGCCAGGAAGTTGAACAGGCTGACCACACCGGTCGTCAGCAGGCTGATGCCGTTCGCGGCTTTGTTGACGTTGGTGCTCAGCAGCTCCTGCAGGTGCCCTTCGCGCTCGCGTGAGGCGACGGCCCACTCGGTGTTCAGGTAGGCGTTGACCGCTCGCTGCCGGGTCGTGAAGAGGGTGGCGGCGGTGAGCCGGGCGCTCGCCCAGTCCGCTAGGCCCGAGAGCAGTAAGGACCCGATGACGAGAGCGCCGGCGACGGCCAGCAGGCTCGAGATGGTCAGCTGGAGGCCGTGGAGGGGGCCGATGTCGATGGTGACCTCGGTGTCACCGGAGGTCGCCGCCAACCCAGCCTTCACGACGAGGACGAGGGCGGCGGCATCGGCGAGGCCGGACGCGCCGGAGATCGCAGCGAGCGCCACGATCTTCCACCGTGATCCGGGGAGATGTGCGAGAGGCCGCTTCCACGCGGCGACGGGTCTGGTGCTCATGGGAGGCGCGCGGGTGAGAGCCGGGGCAAGGGTGTAAGCCTAGGCGATGCGCTCGCCGGCGAGAGGCTGCGCCGGGCCGGCGCCCACGACCTCGAGGAGCGTGGCCTCCCAGCGCGCCGCGACCACGCCGATCGCGAACTGAGCCAGACAGTGTCGCCGGGCGGCCAGGCCGAGGGTCCGTCGGCGCTCGCGGTCGGTGAGCAGCGCGCCGAGCGACGCCGCGAGCGCCGTGACGTCGCCGACAGGCACCACCATCCCCGTTCGGCCATCGATCACGATGTCCGTGATGGCCCCAACCGGGGTGGTGATGACCGGGAGGCCGCAGAGGCCGGCTTCGATGAGGGCGGCCGGCATGCTGTCGCCCCCTCGACTGGGGAACACGACTAGCTCGGCCGCCGCGTACGCGTCCAGCGGTTGGCGCAGCGATCCAGTGAAGGTGACCCGCCCGGGAGCCCGGTCCGCGGCCCGCCGTTCGAGCGCCGCCCGTTCAGGGCCGTCGCCCGCCACGATCAGCCGCGCACCCGGTGTCCTGGCCACGGCTTCGATGGCCAGATCCGCGCCCTTCTCCGGTACGAGCGCGGCGATGAAGAGCGCGGTCGGCCCCTCGGGCGCCTCGAGCGCGGCTCGGGCGGCCGGCGCGGCGGCCGGGTCCAGGAGCGGGAACGACTCCTCTGGCACGCCGTTGGGGATGATGCGGATGCGGTGTGCGGGCAGACCGATCCACTCCACGAGGTCCCGGCGGGCATGCTCGGCGAGGGCCACGACCCGCGCGGCCCGCCCCATGAGCAGCCGGACACGGAGCCGACGGGTTCGGCTCGGCGCCCAGAAGCGCGAGTCGCTGATCTGGCGGTACACGAACGGGGTGCCGGCACCGGCGCTCGCGATCGCGCATGCGGGCAGGGTCGACGACCCGTGGGCCACGACCACGTCCGCGCTGCGCATCCGCCGGCGGAGCTCGCTGAGGGTCTGGTGGCCGAGCTTCGTGGGTCCGAGGACCTCGACCGGTAGCCGTTCGGCGTTGCGCCCGGGGGCGAGAGCGACCGTGCAGACATCGTGCCCTCGCAGGCGCAGTGCCCGATCGAGGTCGGTCGCGAACACCTGCGCCCCCCGGCGGTCGGTGTCGGTGATGACCTGGAGGATCCGCAGGGACGGGGGATCCATGGGGGCGTGAGTCTAGGTCCTACACTGCTGCGCCACACTCACCATGTCGTCGCTTCCTCGTCAGCTGGTCAAGTACGCGGCCGCCACGGTCGACACCGTGCGTCGTCGTCCGCCTGGTGTGGTGATCCTCATCTACCACTGCGTCGGTGGTGGTCGGGCGACCTCGGTGGATCTGCCGGTCGGGCTGTTCGAGGAGCAGGTCGCCTTCCTCGCCGAGCACGCGACCGTGCTCGACCTGGATGCCGCACTCGACGTGCTGGCCGCTCGAAGTCCCCTGCCGTCGGACGCGGTGGTGCTGACCTTCGATGACGGCACCGCCGACCTCGTCGATCACGCCCTGCCGGTCCTCGAGCGCTACCGCCTACCGGCGACGCTCTACGTCGCCACGGGGTTCGTGGGCGCGTCCCGCTCGATCTGGGGCGACCCCGGTGCCCTGTCCTGGGAGGGGCTGCGCGAGATGGTCTCCACGGGTCTGATCACGCTGGGCTCACACACCCACTCACATGTGTTGCTCGATCGGCTGCCTAGCGGCGAGATCGCCGATGAGCTCGACCGGTCGGTCGAGCTCATCGGCGAGCGCGTCGGCGTCGAGGTGCACCACTTCGCCTACCCTAAGGCGCTTGCACCGTCGCCCGAGGCCGATGCCGAGGTCCGCAGGCGGTTCCGCTCGGCGGCGCTGGCGGGCACGAGAGCCAACGTCCCCGGGCGTGCTGACCTGCATCGCCTCGCTCGCTCGCCGGTCCAGGTGGCGGACGGCATGCGGTGGTTCGAACGCAAGGTGCGCGGCGGCATGGGCTTCGAGGATGCCCTGCGAGGCGTGCTCAACCGGCGCCGCTACGCGGGGGCCACGACGTGACCAGGCGTCGAGTGCGCAGCCGACCGCGGCTCATCCACGTCACCACCACGGACATGAGCCTCGACTGGCTGCTCGGTCCGCAGCTGCGAGCGTTCGCGGACGAGGGGTTCGAGGTCCTCGGTGCGTCCGCGCCGGGCCCGCACGTGCACCGGCTCGAGGCGATGGGCATCCGTCACGTGCCGCTGCGCCACGCGACCCGAGCGATGGCCCCCCATCGCGACGCTCTAGCTCTCGCCGAGCTGGTCTCGGTGTTCCGGCGGCTGAGGCCGGACATCGTGCACACCCACAACCCCAAGCCGGGCATCTACGGGCGTCTCGCCGCCAGGCTCACCGGCGTGCCGGTGGTGGTGAACACCGTCCACGGTCTCTACGCCCTTCCCGGGGACCCGCTCCCCAAGCGGGCGGCGGTGTACGGGCTCGAGCGACTCGCCGCCTCCTGCTCGGATGCGGAGCTGCTGCAGAACGAGGAGGACCTGCCCGTGTTGAGGAGGCTGCGGGTTCCCGAAGCGAGACTGCACTTGCTCGGCAACGGGATCGACCTCGATCGCTTCGATCCGGGGACCGTCGGAAGCGCGACCCGCGAGCAGCTGCGCGCCGAGCTCGGGATCGGGCCCGGCGAGGTGCTCATCGGTGCTGTCGGGAGACTGGTCGAGGAGAAGGGGTACGTCGATCTCCTCGACGCCTTCTCGCTGGTGCGGCGTTGGCGTCCGCAGGCACGGCTCATCGTCGTCGGGCCGGGTGACCCGCAGAAGGCCGACGCACTCACACCCGAGCTGCTGCAGTGGGCCGAGCGCGAGCACGGCGTGCAGTTCCTCGGGCACCGCGATGACGTCGACCGCCTCTACACGGCGATGGACATCTACGTGCTCGCCTCGCGCCGTGAAGGGTTTCCACGCTCGGCGATGGAGGCTGCCGCCATGGGCGTGCCGGTCGTCGCGACGGACATCCGTGGATGCCGGCAGGTCGTCGAGCACGGCGTCACGGGGCTCCTGGTGCCACCAGGCAAGGTCGGCGCCCTGGCGGAGGCGCTCTCGGCGCTGGTTGCCGATCCCGGCCAGCGGCAAGCGATGGGCATCGCCGGCCGGTGCAAGGCGCGACGGGAGTTCGACCAGGGACGCGTGATCGCCATCACGCTCGAGGTCTACCGCCGGTTGCTCGCGGCAGCGGACGCGTAGAGCGCCTCCAGCTGGCGGGCGGGGCCCTCCATCCCGAACGAGCGACCCCGCTTCGCCGCGGCCTCGGCCATCTCGCCCAAGCGGCGTCGATCGCTCGCCACCTCGACGTAGGCCGCAGCGAGGGCCGCGGGATCGTCAGCTGGGACGAGGCGGCCCTCGACCCCGTCGGTCACCGCCTGGCCGATGCCACCGACCGCGGTCGCGACGACAGGCAGTCCGAGCGCCAGCGCGTCCATCAGCGCGACCGGAAGGCCCTCGTGTCGGGACGAGAGCGTGAAGATGTCGAACGCGCTCATCACCCGTACGGCGTCTTCGCGGTAGCCGAGCAGCTGGACCCGATCCCCCAAGCCCATGGTGGCGACGCGGGCCCGCATCTCCGCTTCGAGCGGTCCCTGTCCGACGGAGACGAAGCGCAGCGGGAGGGAGGAGCGCAGAGCCGTGGCGGCAGCGTCCAGCCACACCTCGTAGGCCTTCTCACGTCGGAAGTTGGCCACGATGCCGATGACGATCTCCTCCTCCCCGACGTCGAGCTCGCGTCGCACCTGCTCGCGTGCCGCCCGGTGGGCGCGGATCGCGTCGACGTCGACCCCATGGACGAGCACGCGGACCCGCTCCCGCAGCCGAGGTGGGAGGGTCTCGCGGACGTCCTCCGAGACGCACAGCTGGAGGTCGTCGAGCCGGAAGGTGAGGCGGTTCGCCAGGCGCGTGAAGCGGTTGTGGCGGGGCCAGCGGTTGTGCTCGGTGTACACCAGCGCCGGTCGGTCCCGACGGGGGAGGGTGCGCACCAGCACCCTGGTGATCGACGCGACCAGGGGGGAGTGGTTGTGGATGACGTCGACCGGGCGCGCCCGCAGGTCACGGCGCAGCCGCCAAGCCCAGCGCAGGTCCCACTCCCGGCGGCTCTCCAGGCAGGTGACCGGAACGCCCTGCTCCTCGAGACGGGGAACGAGGTGGTTCTTCCAGGGCACGAGATAGGCGGCTCGCACGTCGAATCGGGCCCGATCGCGCACTCGTGCCTGGTTGACGAGCAGCTGCTCGGCGCCGCCCGGCCCGAGACCCTTGACGAGCCACAGCACCCGCGTGGTCACGCCGGCACCCGGTAGCCTTCCGTGAGCACCGCGCGGATCGTGGCGATCACCCGCTCCTGATCCTGCTCGCCGAGGCTCGACCCGCTCGGGAGGCACAGGCCGGTGGCGAAGATGCGCTCGGCGACCTCCCCTCCGATGCACTCGCGGTTCGCGAAGACCGGCTGCAGGTGCATCGGCTTCCAGGCGGGCCGGGCCTCGATGTCGGCGGCCTCGAGCGCGAGGCGCAGCTCGTCTGGGGTCGCGGACGCCTCGCTGGGATCGAGGGTGATCACGGTGAGCCAGTTGGTGGGCTCGCCGTCGGGAGCGTCGGGCAGGAACCCCACGCCTGGCAGATCCCCGAGCGCGGCCCGGTAGCGCTGGTTGATCTGTCGCCTGCGGGCCACCTTCTGGTCGACGTGGCGGAGCTGTCCACGCCCGACCGCGGCGAGGAGGTTGGACATCCGGTAGTTGAACCCGATCGTCGAGTGCTCGTAGTGGGGAGCAGGATCCCGGGCCTGCGTCGCCAGAAACCGGGCCCGTGCGACGAGCTCGGCATCCGCGGAGACCAGCATCCCGCCGCCCGAGGTGGTGATGATCTTGTTGCCGTTGAACGAGAAGACCCCGAGCCGCCCGAACGTACCGGCCGCGCGCCCCTTGTACCGGGCGCCGAGGGCTTCGGCGGCGTCCTCGATCAGCACCACGCCGTATTCGTCGCAGAGCGCTTCGATCGCGTCGTAGTTAGCGCACTGGCCGTAGAGGTCGACCGAGATCAGTGCCTTCGGCGGACGACCGGCTCGTGCCTTCGCGGCGAACGTCTCCTCGACCAGCGCGGGATCGATGCACCAGGTGGTGGGGTCTGCGTCCACGAAGACCGGCGTGGCGCCCGTGTAGACGACCGCGTTGGCAGTGGCGACGAAGGTGAGCGTCGGGACGAGGACCTCGTCACCGGGCCCGACGTCGTGCAGGAGGAGCGCGAGGTGCAGACCCGCGGTTCCGCTTGAGAGCGCGGCGGCGTGCTCCACACCCACGTATGCGGCGAGCTCGCGTTCGAAGGCGTCCACGTGCGGCCCCAGAGGGCTCACCCAGTTGGAGTCGACCGCGTCGAGCAGCAGCTCGCGCTCATCCGCACCCAGGTCGGGTGGGGACAGGAAGATCCGTGCCATTGGGCGCAGTAGGGTAGTGCAGCCCCAGTGACCGGCCTCCGGGTGGAGCGCTATCCGCCCCGGGCCCGCCACTGCCGAAGCTCGTCGGGGAGTCCTGCAGCATGGCTTCAAAGTTCGAAAAGCGCGCCCGGCGGATCCGTCGGGTCGTGCGTCGCTGGCCGGTGGTCGAGCCGCTGGTCAGCCGTGCCGGTGCGGCGCTGTGGCGTCGACATCTGCGACGGCAGGTGGCGCAGAGCCACGCGGGTGTGGATCCGAGCCGTCTGCTGTGGGTCGACCCAGCGAAGGTGCACTGGCGTCTCCGGTCGGCGGCGGTCAGGGAGCTCATCCCGGGGTCGACCCGCAGCGCGATCGGTCAGGTGCTCGGCGGCGACTGGGACCGCGATGTGGAGCCGATCGACGCCCATCCCTTCATCGCGGCAGCCCGGGAGCGCTACGTCGAGGGCAAGGCGTGGGATGACACCGACTTCGCTGCGCAGATGCGGGAGCGCATCGAGCGCGAGGGGCCGCAGCACCGGTACCGCACCCCGGAGGACATCGCCCGGCTCGGGAAGCGGTGGGACGAGCTGGCGGACCACATCCGCACCCAGGGCTACCGGTCCCAGGATGAGCTGGGTACCGGCAAGCCGTGGGAGGAGGTGCTGGTGGCCTTCGACCGAGTCGGGCGGGTCATCTTCGTGGAGGGGGTGCACCGGTTCGCCATCGCCCGGGCGCTCGGGGTCGAGCAGATCCCTGTTCGGGTCGCGGTCCGTCACCAGGATTGGTACCGCTTCAGCGGCGAGGTCCGGGCGTACGTGAACGAGGTCCAGGGAGGTCGCGCCTACCAGCCGCTCCTGCATCCCGATCTCGCCGACGTGCCCTTCAGCCACGACGGGGAGCGCTTCGATCTCATCCTCGATGCGTTGCCGGTGCGCGAGGGCAGGCTGCTCGACATCGGTGCGAACTGGGGGTACTTCTGTCACCGGTTCGAGGAGGTCGGCTTCACGCCGGTCGCGTCGGAGCGCTCGGAGAAGCAGCTCTACTTCCTCACCGGGTTGCGCGATGCGCTCGAGCGGCGGTTCGACATCTGGGGAGGCTCGATCACCGAGGTCAAGGATCTCGGCGAGTTCGACGTCGTGCTGGCTCTGAACGTGTTCCACCACTTCCTCAAGAGCGAGAGCAGCTACCTCGAGCTGCTCACCCTCCTGCGGCGTCTGCGGGCGCGCTACCTGGTGTTCGAGCCCCACCTGCCCGACGAGCGTCAGATGCAGCGCGCCTATCGCAACCCCGGACCTGACGAGTTCCGCAAGCTCGTCCAGCAGGAGACGGGCCTGACCGGGTACTCCCAGATCGGGACAGCCGGTCACGGCCGGCCCATCTATCTCCTCCACGGAGGTTCCTAGCGGTGTCTGTGCTGGTCGACGTCGCCCGGAAGGCCTCGCGAACGCTGCCACGCGAGGTGGTGCTGCGCTTCCCCCGCTCGATGCTGCCGAGCTTCGTCATCGTGGGCACCGGCCGCTGCGGGACCGCCTACATCGCGAAGCTCCTCCGGGAGATGGGTGTGGCCTGCGGTCACGAAGCGGTCTTCTCCAAGCGCGGGATAACCGCCAGCCGCACGTTGCAAGGCGACGCCTCGTGGTTGGCGGTCCCGTATCTCGGGAGCTACCGGGGTGTGGTGCTGCACCAGACCCGTGACCCGATGGCCACGATCAACTCGTTCGTCGGGGTGCACCGCTTCTCTCAGACCCTCGATCCCAAGCGGTCGATCGCCTTCGTCGCCAGGCACTTCGAGATCACCGGTGACGAGGTGGCGGACTCGGTCCGCTGGTACGTCGAGTGGAACGAGCGCTGTGAGCCCCATGCCGCGCTCCGCTACCAGGTGGAGCAGGTCCCTGATCGCATCGGTGAGATCCTCTCCCTGGTCGGTGTGACGGTCGAGCCCGAGCGGATCGAGCGGGCGCTCGCTGCGGTGCCGACCACCACCAACACCAGGGCCCGTGCGGCGTTGACCTTCGACGACCTTCCCGCCGGCGCGATGCGCGACCGGCTGGCGAGGATGGCCGAGCGGTACGGATACGAGCTGTGAAGGTGGTGGTCACCGGCGGAGCGGGCTTCATCGGCGCGAACCTCTGCCGGCGCCTGCTCAGCTGTCCGGAGATCCGTGCCGTGTCGGTCATCGACGATCTCTCGACCGGCTCACGGGAGAATCTCGAGGGTCTCGACGTCGAGCTCGTCGAAGCGTCGATCCTCGAGGCGGACGCGCTCGACGCCGTGTGCACGGGAGCGGACGCCCTCGTCCATCTCGCCGCCCGCGGGTCGGTGCCACGCTCGCTGGCCGATCCGGTTCGCACGCACGCCGTCAACGTCAGCGGGACCGTCGAGGTCCTGGAGGCCGCGCGGCGTGCCGGCGGGGTGCACGTGATCGTGGCGTCGTCGTCCTCCGTGTACGGCGCGAACCCCGAGCTGCCAAAGCGGGAAGAGCTCGTCCCGATGCCGGTGAGCCCCTATGCGGCCAGCAAGCTGGCTGCGGAGGCCTACGCGCTGGCCTACCAGCGCTCGTTCGGCCTTCCGGTGCTCGCCTTCCGGTTCTTCAACGTCTTCGGTCCCCTGCAACCCGCGGGCCACGACTACGCGGCGGTCATCCCTACCTTCGTCGACGCCGCCCTCGCGGGCAGGCCGCTCCCCGTCCACGGTGACGGTCGTCAGTCCCGCGACTTCACCTACGTCGGCACCGTCACCGAGGTGCTCACCGAGGCGCTGCTGCGGCGGGTGACCTCGGAGGGCCCCGTGAACCTGGCCTTCGGCTCACGCATCGACCTGCTCACCGTGATCGGGTTCATCGAGGGAGTCCTCGGGCATCGGGTCGAGGTCGACCATCAGGCCCCCCGTCCGGGTGATGTCAGGCACTCCCAGGCCGACGCGGGCCGGCTGCTCGAGCTGTTCCCCAGCGTGCGTGCCGTCGAGTTCGAAGCAGGCCTGCGCGCGACGATCGACTGGTTCCGCTCGGGGAGGGTGCCCGGTGGGTGAGTCGTTTCCGCCGTATCGGGGCAAGCGGGTTCTGGACCTCACGATCGCCGCGCTGGTGTCGCTGCCCGCGCTCCTCGTCGGTGTGGTCTGCGCCGCCGCAGTGAAGCTCACCTCGCGCGGACCGGTGCTCTTCGTTCAGGAGCGTGTCGGGATGGGGGGTCGCCCGTTCACCGTCTACAAGTTCCGCACCATGGTGACGGGTGACAACCCGGTCTTCCCCGACGCAACCCGGATCACCCGGGTGGGCAGGTGGCTTCGCCGGTTCTCGCTCGACGAGCTGCCGCAGCTCATCAACGTGTGGCGGGGCGAGATGAGCATCGTCGGACCTCGACCCACGCTCGCGTACCAGGTCGAGCGCTACACGCCGTGGCAACGCCACCGTCTGGATGTGCGCCCCGGTCTCACTGGTCTCGCCCAGGTCAACGGCCGCAACGCGCTGCCCTGGGAGGTGCGCATCGAGCTCGATCTGGAGTACGTGCGCACGCAGTCGCCGCTGCTCGACCTTCGCATCATCGCCCGTACCGTCTGGGTGGCGATCTCGGGGGAAGGTGCCGAAGGGCATCCCACCGATGACCCGCTCGCCCAGCCCCCGCCTCATCCCGGGGTACCGGGCTGACCGTCGAGGCGGTGGTCGATGCGATCGGTACCGTCCCGACGATGAAGCCCCTGGTGATCATCGGGGCTGGCGGCCACGGCCGTGAGACGCTCGACGTCGTCGAGGCGGTCAACGCGGTCGCGCCGACCTACGAGTTCCAGGGCTTCCTCGCCGAGAGCGCTGACGCGGCGCTGCTCGAGCGGCGCCAGGCCCGCCTGCTGGGGACCGTGGAGTGGCTCGCGCTCCACGACGCAACCTACGTGATCGGCATCGGCGCCTCGGAGGTTCGCAGGAGGATCGATACGGCTATCGCCAGCTACGGCCGCGAAGCGTGCGTCCTGGTGCACCCGCTCGCGTCGCTCGGCTCAGACCTGCGGCTCGCTCCCGGTGTGATCCTGGCTGCAGGCGCCCGGGTCACCACCAACGTCTCGCTCGGCCGGCACACCCATCTGAACGTGAACGCGGTGGTCTCCCACGACTGCGTCATCGGCGACTACGTCACGCTGAGTCCCGGGGTGCTGGTCAACGGGAACGTGACCTTGGGTGACGGGGTGTTCCTCGGGACCGGCGCGATCGTTCTGCCAGGCGTCGAGGTCGGAGACGGGGCGGTCATCGGCGCCGGTGCGGTGGTCACGGCCGACGTCGACCCGGGGGAGACCGTCGTCGGTGTGCCGGCGCGACCCGTGGCGCCTCCGGTCGAGGATCAGCAGGCCACGCTGCGATCCTCGTAGCCGAACGCTTTGATCTCACGGGCGAACACCTCGGCGATCCTCCGGTGTGCCGAGGGCTCGAAGGTCTCCTCCCCGGAGGAAGGGCGGTGTTGGGCCTTGGCGCGGGGTAGCTCGACCGGTACGTCGATGCCGAGGGTGCGCAAGGCGAGCGCGAGGTCCTCTTCGAGTGACTCGTATCGTCCGACGAAGTCGACGGCCAGGTCATCACCGATCGCATAGGTGCTCCAGTCACTCGGGAGCTGGGCCGTCATGATCCACTCCGCGAGTGGTGGACGGTGCGACAGGTTGCGGGTCGACCACCAGTACCAGGAGAGGGTCTTGTCCCAGGGGTCCCGCTCGAAGCAGAACGTGAAGTAGTCGCGCCAGGTCCGCCGGCCGAGCCGTGCGATCGCCAGCCTGGCTGTCAGGTGCTCTTCGAAGGCCCGGCGATGGAGGAGGTCCTTCGCTGTTCTCGACCAGCCGCGTCCTCGTATCCCCCGGGACCGGTATCGCATCGGGCCGATGGTCTCACTGAGCGGGTTGAAGAGTCGCTGCCAGTTGCGGGGGGCGTGGTCGATGCCTTCGGCGACTCCGAACGGGGTGACGATGGCGTCGTCCCCCGCGATGCTCGACAAGAACACCTCGACGCTCGTCCCGGCTGTCTTCCTGGTCTTCATGAAGATGAACCGGTGTTGGTGAGAGACGATCATGGAGGAGGCGACTCCAGGGACGATGGGGAAGACGGGGAAGATAGTATGGACAGGCGGTGGTGGGATTCACTCGTCGTCGCCCAGCATCCGATGCTGGGCTTCGTACGCGGCCAGGACCGTTCCGGCGCTGGCGGCGAGGATGACGGCCGATCGCAGCATCCCCACACCCATCGAGGGCGTTCTCGCCGCCCAGCGTGCTCCGGCCGCGACAGCCGTCATCTGGCCCAGCGCCAGGACGAGGACCGTGGACCGAGCGAGCGGGAGCCGTAGGGGAAGCCGCACCAGCCCGAGAACGAGGAGAGGTCCACCAGTGGCGAGCGCGCCCCAGAGCGCGGAGGGGCGTCCAGGCGCCCCCCATGCCCCTGCCCACAGGATCGGCATCATCACCGCAGCCCAGGCCGCGGTCGGGAGGGGTGGCAGGGGCACATCGGCGTGAGGGGCGCAGGCTGCGCAGGCCACCAAGGTGGTCCCCAGGACGAGGACCGCGGCCTCGGTGTCCGGGACGGCCAACCAGACGCCGGTCGCGACGCCGAGGATCCCTGCCGCTGCGAGCCAGCGAGGTGCGACCGAGCCCACCCGCTGCGCACCCCATGAAGTGAGAACGGCGACCACGATCAGCCAGCAGCGCAACGGTAGGGGTACCGACGTGGGAACGGACCCGACCAGCACCGCAGCGACGATGACCGCGAGCGCCGCACCCCGGCGGGGAGCTCCAAGGGCGACGGCGCCCAGGCCGAGAACGCACAGCACCAGGCGAGCGTCGGCTGCTCCGCGGGCGATGAGGGCTGCTGAGCAGGCCACGGGCACCCCCACCACGAACGCCAGTGGACGGACACGGCTGAGGAGGAGCAGGGGCGAGGCGACCAACCCAGCTCCGACCCCGAACAGCGCATACGATGTGTTGAGCGCGTCGAGCGTCACCGACGGTCGACCGGGGTCAAGGGCGAGGGGCCTCTGAAGGGCGGCGTGGACTCGGGGCACACAGCGTGGCCAGGGTCGTCACCACCTCGACGTCGGGGAGATCGGCTCTGAGCACGTCGATCGCGGTGACGTCCAGCGGCGGCACCGCCACGTGCGAGATGAGCGGGTGGATCGGCCGCTCATCGACCTGCTCGTCGGCCCCGTGCAGCACCTCGTGCAGCTTCTCGCCGGGCCGCAGGCCGGTGTAGACGATCTCGATCGGTCGGGGGGCCTGGGAGGCCATGCGCCGGGCGACGTCGTCGATGCGGACCGGCTTGCCCATGTCGAGCACCAGTACCTCACCGGGCCGGCCGATGGCGCCGGCTTGGATGACCAGCTCGACCGCCTCCTCGACCAGCATGAAGTACCGGGTGACCTCGGGGTGGGTGACCGTGATCGGCCCACCCGCTTCGACCTGCGCCCGGAACGCGGTGAGCACCGAGCCCCGGCTCCCGAGCACGTTTCCGAATCGGACGCTCAGGTAGGGAAGCTCCGTGCGCCGTGCCACCTCAGCAGTCAGACGCTCGGCGATCCGCTTGCTGTAGCCGAGGACACTGGTGGGGTCGGCCGCCTTGTCGGTGGAGATGTTGATGAGCCGGCCGACCCGGTGCTGCTCCGCAGCATCGAGCACGTTCTGCGTGCCCAGCACGTTGGTCTTGACCGCCTCCTTCGGGTGCAGCTCGAGCAGCGGTAGGTGCTTGAGGGCCGCGGCGTGGAAGACCACGTCGGGCCGGTGTTCGCTGAACACCGCATCCAGCGCGTCGCGGTCGCGGATGTCGCACACCACGAGGTTGCGGGTGTCGAGCATCGCCCGGCCCTCGATGCGCAGTTGCAGCGCGTGGAGGGCTGATTCATCGCGATCGAGCATCACCAGCTCTTCGGGTGCGAACCGGGCGATCTGGAAGCAGAGCTCTGACCCGATCGAGCCGCCGGCTCCCGTGACGAGCACCCGGCGACCGGTGAGGTAGCCCGCGATCGCGTCGATGTCCGTCTCGATGGCGTGGCGCCCGAGCAGGTCGGACTCGGTGACCGGGCGCAGGTCTCCCATCCCGACCACGCCGTCGAGCAGCTCCTCGAGCGGCGGGAGGATCTTCAGGTCCAGGGCGAGGTCGAGCGCGATCTCGCTCACCTGGCGGACGAGCTCGGGTCCCGCGCTCGGGATGGCCAGGATCAGCGTGGTCGCCCCGGTGCGACCGACGACCTCCTCGATGTTCGAGAGGTTGCCGAGCACGGGCACGCCCATGATCCGCAGGTTGCGCTTCGCGGGGTCGTCGTCGAGCAGCCCGACCGGGAGGTAGGGGCTTTTCGGGTTGCGCAGCATCGAGGTCAGCAGCTGCACGGCCCCTTCACCGGCGCCGAAGATGAGAACGGGCCTGGCATGTTCTTCGCTCGGCCGGTTGCCCCGCTCGAGCGACAGGCGCCAGAGGTAGCGGACGGCAGCCATGAGCACCAGGGCCACGACCCCGGCCACGAACACGACGCTCATCGGGACGAGCTGCCTGGAGACGATGGCGTTGATGACCGCCAGGCAGACCGTGACCACCACCGTCGAGCGGGCCAGGTGGGCGACCTCGTCGAACGAGCCATAGCGCCACAGCCCGCGGTACAGGCCGAAGGCCAGACCGAGCGTGGCCTGCACCACACAGGCGATGAGGGTCTGCGCGAGCACCCCTTTGAGGGTGAACGGTCCCCACGGGGAGGCGGTGGTCTCGAGCTCGTAGCGGAGGATCAGCGCGAGCGGGACAGCCAGGATCCAGGCGAGACAGTCGAGCGCGACCTGGAGCGCTGTCCGGTGGCGTTCCAGGAAGTGCCCCAGCTGCGATCGCACCCGACGTCGCTCCTCCCATCCCGGAGTCGACCACTGAGCGGTTCGACTCGGCCCCCGATGTACCTCTTGAGCGAACTGCCCCGGCGTGCAGCCCCCGACCTGCCCAGAAGGTGAACAGTACGAGAACGATAACTCTTTT
>JBBFLY010000057.1:0-20280 GCA_037478855.1 Acidimicrobiales bacterium
CCGTCAACTGGCACCTGACGCCCGACGAGGCCGCCTTCATCGTCGGCGACGCTGACGCCCGGCTCCTCGTGGTCGACCCGGAGTTCGAGGCGCTGGGGCGGGCGGCCGCGGGGGAGCGACCGGTGGTGATGGCGGGGGAGGAGCTCGACCGGGCGCTCGGTGCGCTCGGCTCGCGCACCAGCGGCGGCCCAGTTGGCGCCAGCCCAGCTGGCGGGAACATGTTCTACACATCAGGGACGACAGGGCGGCCCAAGGGCGTGAAGCGGGCGGTGCAGCCCACCGTCGCCGAGCAGCTGCGGTTCCTCGCCCGCTCAGGGCACCCTCTGGGTCTCGACGGGAGCGGCCCGCACCTGGTCACCGGACCGCTGTACCACGCCGCGCCCCTCGGGTTCGCGGTGATGGACCTGCTCAACGGTGCCCCGGTCGTGCTCATGCCCAGATGGGATCCTTCGGCCGCGCTGCAGCTCATCGAGGACCGCTCGATCCGCCACACCCACCTGGTTCCGACCATGTTCGTGCGGTTGCTCCGACTTCCCCAAGCGAGGAGGGAGGCGTTCGACCCCTCGTCGCTGTCCGTGGTCCTGCACGGTGCGGCCCCGATCGCCCCGAGCGTGAAGCAGCAGATGATCGAGTGGTGGGGACCGGTCCTGGTCGAGTACTGGGGTGCCAGCGAGGGTGGCGTCGTGACGCTCGTCGACTCGGCCGGGTGGCTGGCCCATCCCGGCACGGTCGGCCGGGCGCTGCCGACGTATGAGGTGTACGCGGGCGACCGCGAGGGCAACCCGCTCCCCGCTGGCACCGAAGGGCTGCTGTGGTGTCGCAGCCGCACGGGCAAGCAGGTGTTCCGCTACCACAACGCGCCCGAGGCGACGGACCGGGCGTACGCAGGGCCGGGCACCTACACGATCGGCGACATCGGCTACGTCGACGCGGACGGCTGGGTGTACCTCTCGGACCGGGCGGCGCACACGATCATCTCCGGCGGGGTGAACATCTATCCGGCGGAGGTCGAGGCGGTGCTGATCGAGCATCCCGCGGTGGCCGACGTCGCCGTGTTCGGCATCCCGAACGAGGAATGGGGGGAGGAGGTGAAGGCGGCGGTCGAGGTGGCGGAGGGGGTCGAGGCGACTCCCGCGCTCGAACGGGAGCTGCTCGACTTCGCCCGGCAGCGTCTCGCCGGCTACAAGGTTCCCCGGTCGATCGACTTCGAGCCGGAGCTGCCACGGCACCCGACGGGCAAGCTGTTCGTCCGCCAGCTGCGCGACCGCTACTGGCGTGACCGCGATCGGCGCATCTGACCGTCGGATCGACCGGTTCGCATGACGGCCTCGGTGGCGGCTGGGACCAGCTGGGAGCAGACGGCGGTATCGCTCCCCTCGACCGGGTCGCAGGTGGCGAGCCGCCCCGTCACGGACGGGGAACGCGCAGGAAGGCGGTGAGCGCGCGCACGAGCAGCGCCGGGTCGGCCGACCCACACAGCTCGCGGGCTGCGTGCATGGCCAGCTGCGGCATCCCCACGTCGACCGTTGGCACACCGAGGCGCGCGGCGGTGACCGGTCCGATGGTCGAACCGCACGGGAGATCGGTGCGGGTGACGAACCGCTGGAGGGGAACGTCGGCCCGCTCGCAGGCGAGGGCGAACGCCGCGGCGCTCACGGCGTCGGTCGCGTAGCGCACGTTGCTGTTGACCTTCAGCACGGGCCCGCCGTTGATCCGGATCCGGTGTTGCGGCTCGTGCCGGTCGGCGTAGTTGGGATGGGTCGCATGAGCGCCGTCGACCGAGGCGCACAGGGACCTCGCGAGCGCTCGATGGAACGCCTCGCGGTCACCGCCGCTGATGAGGCAGATCCGTTCGAGGACCGATGGCAGCAGCGTGCTGTCGGCCCCTTCGCTGGACTGGCTGCCGATCTCTTCGTGGTCGAAGAGACAGACGACCGGAACCGGGCCGGACTCGCTGCGCAGGAGTGCCTCCGAGAGGGCCCGGACGGCGGCGTAGCAGGACGCGAGGTTGTCGATCCGTGGCGCGCTCAGGAGTGACCCGTCGACCCCGAGCAGGCACGACGGCGTCAGATCGTGGGTCATCAGCTCCCAGGCCAGGATGTGATCGGGCTCGACGCCGAGCTCACCGGCCAGGAATCCCGCGAACGTGCCCTGACGCCCATCTCCGAGCCCCCAGACGGGTCTCAGGTGCTCCTGCGGGTTCAACCTGAGGCCGCTGTCGTTGACCCCGCGGTCGAGATGGATGGCCAGCTGTGGGATGCGAAGTAGCGGCCGGTCGACGCGTACGAGGCGCACCTCGACACGACCTTCCGTGCGCAGCGACACCCTGCCTGAGATCCCGAGGTCACGGTCGAGCCAGGAGTTCAACAGCGCGCCGCCGTAGACCTCCACACCGAGCTGACGGAAGCCGACCGCCCCGCAGTCGGGGTTCGGCTTGATCCGCAGGTTCGGGCTGTCGGTGTGCGCGCCGATGATCCGGAAGCCGTCGGTGACCCGGTGCTCGTCGTCTTGCACCCAGGCCACGAGCGAGCCCCCGCGCACCACGAAGCGGCGACCCGACGCACGTGGCCAGTCCGCGGTCTCGTCCAGCTGCTCGAAGCCGGCCTCGCGCAACATCCGGGCGGCGGTCTCAGCGGCATGGAACGGTGAGGGCGAGGCGTCGATGAACTCGATCAGCCCTCGAGCATCCCCGGCGCGGTCTCGCACGGCGGGCAGGTTAGTGCCGGTCTCCGAGGCGGGCGCCGGACCATCCGCTCGGGTCTCGTGTGAGGCGATCCCCCCGCCGCGAACCCTGCGACGGCAGCTGAGCGGGCTCACGGGGTGCTGCGCGGTGGGGACCTGCGTTGCGGGAGATGGGCGGAAATGGCCGGTTCGATGGCCTGCGTGTACGATTCGGCACCCTTTCGCTACCTGGCCAGCGTCGTCCAGGTGGATGCAGCGAAGCCCGTTCCCTGCGCGTGGAGCGACCACGCCTCGAGTCCGGAAGACGTATGCGTTCACATCCCAACGACCAGCCGGAGCAGTCTCCACTCCCCAGCGGGTACCCCTACGTCCCGGGCCTACCTGCGCCCCAGGGGCTGTACGACCCGCGCTTCGAGCACGACGCGTGCGGCGTGAACTTCATCGTGCACATGAAGGGGCTGCGCAGCCACGAGATCGTGCAGATGGGGATCGGCGCCCTGTGCAACCTGCAGCATCGTGGAGCGCTCGGCGCTGAGGTGAACACAGGCGACGGCGCCGGCATCCTCCTGCAGGTCCCAGACCGCTTCCTCCGTGAGGAGGTCGACTTCGACCTGCCCGCCGAAGGGCAGTACGCGACCGGCATGGCCTTCCTGCCACGCGATCGCGACAAGGCTGACGAGGTCGCCTCCCAGATCGAGAAGATCGCCACGAGCGAGGGGCTCCGGGTGCTCGGCTGGCGCGAGGTGCCGCACGACGACTCGATGATCGGCGAGTCGGCCCGGGCCGTCGAGCCGAGCTTCCGCCAAGTGTTCCTCGCCGGTGACGGCCTGCTCGATCTCGCGCTGGAGCGTCGGGTGTACATCGTTCGCAAGCGCATCGAGCACGAGCTCGGCCCGGTCAACGGGGTGAGCGGCGCGTACTTCCCGAGCCTGTCGAGTCGCACCTTCGTCTACAAGGGCATGCTCACGACACCACAGCTGCCCGAGTTCTTCCCCGACCTCACCGATGAGCGGGTCGAGTCCGCGCTGGCGCTGGTGCACTCGCGCTTCTCCACGAACACCTTCCCGTCCTGGCCGCTCGCGCACCCGTTCCGCTACATCGCCCACAACGGGGAGATCAACACCGTGCAGGGCAACCGCAACTGGATGCGGGCCCGCGAGGCGTTGCTCGCCAGCGACCTGCTCCCGGGCGACCTCGAGCGGATCTTCCCCATCTGCACCCCGGGGGCCAGCGACTCGGCCACCTTCGACGAGGTCCTCGAGCTGCTCCACCTGGGTGGGTACCCGTTGCCTCACGCCGTGCTGATGATGATCCCCGAGGCGTGGGAGAAGCACGAGTCGATGTCGCCCGAGAAGAAGGCCTTCTACCGGTTCCACGCCTCTCTGATGGAGCCGTGGGACGGTCCGGCGTCGATCGCGTTCACCGACGGCACGGTGATCGGCGCGGTGCTCGACCGCAACGGCCTGCGACCGTCTCGCTACTGGGTGACGAGCGACGACCTCGTGATCATGGCCTCCGAGGTGGGTGTGCTCGACATCCCACCTGAGAAGGTGGTCCAGAAGGGTCGCCTGCAACCTGGCCGCATGTTCCTGGTCGACACCACCGCTGGGCGCATCATCGGTGACGACGAGATCAAAGGTGAGCTCGCCCGCTCGCGGCCCTATCAGGCGTGGCTCGACGAGAACCTGGTCGAGCTCGAGCTGCTGCCCCAGCGCTCCCACGAGCTGCCCTCCCACGGCTCGGTGGTGGAGCGCCAGCAGACCTTCGGCTACACGACCGAGGAGCTGCGGCTGATCATCGAACCGATGGCGCGCACGGGCGCCGAGCCGATCGGTTCGATGGGCACCGACACACCGCTCGCGGTGCTCTCCTCGCGACCGCGCCTGCTCTACGACTACTTCCACCAGCTCTTCGCGCAGGTCACGAACCCCCCGCTCGACGCGATCCGCGAGGAGCTGGTGACCGCCATGGGTGCCACCCTCGGCCCGGAGGGGAACCTGCTCGCACCCGGGCCCCGCTCCTGCCGCCAGATCTACCTGCCACGCCCGATCATCGACAACGACGAGCTGGCCAAGATCAAAGCGATTCACACCTATCCGGGCCTCGACGACTTCAAGACCGTCGAGATCTCCTGCCTGTACCCGGTCGCGGAAGGGGGCGCCGGGTTGCGGGCCGCGCTCGACCGCATCCGCCAGGAGGCGAGTGACGCCATCGAGCAGGGCGCCACCATGCTCGTCCTCTCCGATCGGGGGTCGAACGCGCAGCTCGCGCCGATCCCCGCGCTCCTCGCCACTGGCGCGGTGCACCACCACCTGATCCGGGAGAAGTCCCGAACCCGGGTCGGCCTGGTGGTTGAGACCGGCGAGGCCCGTGAGGTCCACCACATGTGCCTGCTGCTCGGGTACGGAGCGGCCGCGATCAACCCGTACGTGGCCTTCGAGACGATCGAGGACCTCATCGCCGAGGGGCGCAGCGAGCTCAAAGACCCGAACAAGGCGATCCGCAACTACATCAAGGCCTGCAGCAAGGGGATCCTCAAGGTGATGTCCAAGATGGGCATCTCCACCGTCGCGTCCTACACCGGGGCGCAGATCTTCGAGGCGATCGGTCTCTCGCGCGACCTCGTCGACGAGTTCTTCACCGGGACTGTGAGCCGGCTCGACGGCGTTGGGCTGGACGAGCTGGCCGCCGAGGTGGCGGCCCGTCACCGTCTCGCGCATCCCGAGAATCCGACCGAGCGGGCTCATCGGACCCTCGAGGTCGGGGGTGAGTACCAGTGGCGCCGCGAGGGCGAGTACCACCTGTTCAACCCGGAGACGGTGTTCAAGCTGCAGCACGCCACGCGCACCCGTCGCTACGAGATCTTCAAGGAGTACACGAAGCTCGTCGACGATCAGTCCCGTCGACTGGCCACCCTGCGCGGGCTGTTCGAGTTCCGTGAAGGGTTGCGGGAGCCGGTTCCCCTCGAGGAGGTCGAGCCGGTCTCGGAGATCGTCAAGCGGTTCAGCACCGGGGCCATGTCCTACGGCTCCATCTCCGCGGAAGCCCACGAGACCCTCGCGATCGCCATGAACCGCATCGGGGCGCGCTCGAACACGGGCGAGGGCGGTGAGGACCCGGAGCGGTTCGTGCCACTGCCGAACGGGGACTCGAAGCGCAGCGCGATCAAGCAGGTGGCGTCGGGTCGGTTCGGGGTGACCGCGGAGTACCTCACCAACGCCGACGATCTGCAGATCAAGATGGCCCAGGGCGCCAAGCCGGGGGAAGGCGGTCAGCTCCCGGGGCACAAGGTCTATCCGTGGATCGCAGCGACCCGGCACTCCACGCCGGGGGTGGGGCTGATCAGCCCGCCACCGCACCACGACATCTACTCGATCGAGGATCTCGCTCAGCTGATCCACGATCTGAAGAACTCCAACCCCGAGGCCCGAGTGCACGTGAAGCTGGTCGCGGAGGTCGGGGTCGGCACCGTGGCGGCCGGGGTGTCCAAGGCACACGCGGACGTCGTCCTCATCTCCGGTCACGACGGCGGCACCGGCGCGGCGCCGCTCACCTCGATCAAGCACGCCGGTGGGCCCTGGGAGCTCGGCCTCGCAGAGACGCAGCAGACCCTCCTGCTCAACAACCTGCGTGACCGCATCGTGGTGCAGGTGGACGGCCAGCTGAAGACCGGGCGCGACGTCGTCATCAGCGCGCTGCTCGGCGCGGAGGAGTACGGCTTCGCCACCGCGCCGCTCGTGGTATCGGGCTGCGTGATGATGCGGGTCTGTCACCTCGACACCTGCCCGGTGGGTGTCGCGACGCAGAACCCCGAACTGCGGCGGCGCTTCAGCGGCAAGCCCGAGTTCGTCGTGAACTTCTTCGAGTTCATCGCCGAGGAGGTTCGCGAGCTGCTGGCCCGTCTGGGCTTCCGGAGCCTCGAGGAGGCGATCGGCCACACGGAGATGCTCGACACGCGCAAGGCCGTCGAGCACTGGAAGGCGTCCGGGCTCGATCTGACGCCCATCCTGACCCTGCCCGCGCTCGCCCCGGGTGCGAGCCGTCACAGGGTCCGGGAGCAGGACCACGGTCTTGAGCACGCGCTCGACAACGAGCTGATCCGGCTTGCGCAGGCGGCGCTCGAGCGGGGCGAGCCCGTGCACATCGCGATGCCCATCCGCAACGTGAACCGCACGGTGGGCACCATGCTCGGCCACGAGGTCACCAAGCGCTACGGCGGCGCCGGCCTGCCGGACGACACGATCACCGTGCACTTCACCGGATCCGCAGGGCAGAGCTTCGGTGCCTTCGTGCCCCGGGGCATCACCTTGCGCCTTGACGGCGATGCGAACGACTACACCGGCAAGGGGCTCTCTGGCGGGCGCATCATCATCCGGCCGCCGGCGGGAAGTCCCTTCGCGGCCGAGGAGAACATCATCGCCGGCAACGTCATCCTCTACGGCGCGACGGGAGGCGAGATGTTCCTCCGGGGCATCGTGGGGGAGCGGTTCTGCGTGCGCAACTCCGGGGCGACGGCTGTGGTCGAGGGCGTGGGCGATCACGCGTGCGAGTACATGACCGGCGGTCGGGTGGTGGTGCTCGGACCGACCGGTCGGAACTTTGGGGCCGGGATGTCGGGTGGCATCGCCTACGTCCACGATGTCGACGGCACCTTCCCGGAGCGGGTCAACTACGAGATGGTCGATCTGGATCCTCTCGACGACGCTGATCGGGAGTGGCTCCACGAGATCGTGCAGCGGCATCTGGACGAGACCGGCTCGGTCGTCGCAGCGAGGCTGCTCGATAGCTGGCACACCTGGGTCGAGCAGTTCCGCAAGGTGATGCCGAAGGACTACAAGCGGGTGCTCGAGGCGCAGCGTCGGGCCGAGGCGCAGGGAGAAGACGTGCTCGAAGCGATCATGGCGGCCGCTCATGGGTGACGTGACGGGCTTCCTCAAGCACCGCCGGGAGACGCCCAGCCGGCGTGAGGTCCCGGTTCGCCTGCGCGACTGGCGCGAGGTCTACGAGCCGTTTCCGATCTCCAAGATCCGCACGCAGGCCAGCCGATGCATGGACTGCGGCATCCCGTTCTGCAACAACGGCTGCCCGCTGGGGAACCTCATCCCTGACTGGAACGACCTCGTCTATCGCGACCACTGGCGTGAGGCGATCGAGCGGTTGCACGCGACGAACAACTTCCCCGAGTTCACGGGCAGGCTCTGTCCCGCCCCGTGCGAGGCGGCCTGCGTCCTCGGGATCAACCAGGACCCGGTGACGATCAAGCAGGTCGAGGTCGAGATCATCGAGCGTGCATGGTCCGAGGGGTGGGTGAGGCCCCTGCCCCCTGCGGTGAGGACCGGCAAGCGGGTGGCGGTCGTGGGATCAGGACCCGCCGGGCTCGCCGCGGCGCAGCAGCTGACCCGCGCTGGCCATGACGTGGTGGTCTTCGAGCGTGCCGACCGTCCCGGCGGGCTGCTCCGCTATGGGATCCCGGAGTTCAAGATGGAGAAGCGGTTCCTTGACCGCCGGCTCGAGCAGATGGTGGCTGAGGGCACCGAGTTCCGCTGCAACGTCAACGTCGGGGTTGACGTCACCGCCGATGAGCTGCGCCGTGAGTTCGACGCGATCGTCCTGGCGGGCGGAGCGACCGCGTGGCGCGACCTGCCGATCCCCGGACGTGAGCTGGACGGCATCCATCAGGCCATGGAATACCTACCGCTCGCGAATCGGGTGCAGCAGGGCGACCTCGAAGAGCCACCGATCACCGCCGCCGGCAAGCGGGTGGTGATCATCGGGGGAGGCGACACCGGAGCCGACTGCCTGGGCACCGCCCATCGGCAGGGAGCCGTGCTCGTCCACCAGTTCGAGATCATGCCCCGGCCGCCTGATGAGCGTGACCCGAGCACCCCGTGGCCGACGTGGCCGCTGATGTACCGCACCTCCTCAGCCCATGAGGAGGGTGGCGAGCGTGTCTTCTCGGTCAACACCGTCGAGTTCCTCGGCGACGAAGAGGGCCGGGTCCGGGCGTTGCGCGCGGTGAAGGTCGAGACGCAGCTGGTCGATGGTCGCCCGACGTTCGTGCCGATCGAGGGGACCGAGTTCGAGCTGCCCTGCGAGCTGGTGCTGCTGGCGATGGGCTTCATCGGTCCGGAACGCTCCCGCCTGCTCGAGGAACTCGGCGTGGACCTCGACACCCGGGGCAACGTGGCCCGGGGCGACGACTGGTCGACGTCGGTCGACGGGGTCTTCGTCTGCGGGGACATGGGTCGGGGCCAGAGCCTCATCGTCTGGGCGATCGCGGAGGGGCGCTCATGCGCGGCGGCGGTCGACCGGTGGTTGACCGGTGACACGTTGCTACCGGCGCCGATCGAGCCCACCAGCGCGCCGCTGCGCTGACGGCCCTGGCGCCCGCGCCTCAGACGCCAGAGGAGTCGGAGAACTCGACGGCGACCGTGAACACGAAGAGCAGCACCGCGAGCGCGGTGGCGATGGCCCCGATGATGATGCCAGCGAGCGCCAGATGGTCGCCGGTGAGCGTCCCTCCGGAGCTCCGGATCCTTGTGCGGGCGGCGATCCCGAGCGGGATCGCCGCGATGGTGCCGGCCAGACCGATGTAGCAGGCACAGAGCAGCGGGATGCCCGCGATGGCCAGCGCGAACGACCAGATGGCGAGGGGTTCGGTGCGCGGCTGGGGAGGACCCCAGTTGTAGCCGGGCGGAGTCGGCCCCGGCGCTCCGGGGGGCGACGATGCCCATGGCGGTGTTGTGGCAGGGGGTGGGCTGGGCGGGTACCACCTGCCGTCAGAGGCCTGCCACCAGCCAGGTCCCTGCGGAGTGTCGCTCACGCTCGTCCTCCCGTACGCGCCGGGGCCCTGCGGCAGCCCGAGTCCTGGGCCGGCCCCGGACGGCCCAGGACTGCAGTCAGTGGAGGCGGATGAACGGGGTGCCGGTTCTCAGGCGGCGATCGGTTGTCCCTCAGCCCGCCGGTAGAAGTAGGCGGTGGCGATGGCGGTGACTGGCATGGTCACGATGAGGCCGACGTAGCACAGGAACGCACCGAGCCAGTTGGCCACGAGCACGGCGAGGAGGAACACGATGACCGTGCCGAAGTTGTCCTTCACCAGGTTGAAGCTGGACTTGATGGCATCAACCGGCGACTGGCTCTTGTCGAGGACGTAGAAGCCGAAGAACCTGCCGAACAGGAGCACCAGGATGCCGGGGATGAAGCACAGGAAGAAGCCGAGCGTCGCCAGTGCCGCCATGATCAGCGACCCGATCAGGTACGGTCCGACGCGCTCGGTGCTGAGGATGCTGCTGGGCTCGAGCGGCCGGCCTGCGGTGATCAGCAGACCGACGCGGATCATCAGCAGGTCGAACAGGAACTGACCGAAGTAGATCAGGCCGAGGAAGACCGCCCAGGCCAGGAGGATGCCGAGGAAGCCTGGTCCGGTGTCACAGACGTACTCGCCCCGGCGGTTGAACTCACAGCCACCCGAGGCCCCGATCACGCTCGCGATGATCAGGAAGTACCCGATCAGCGTCAGGATCGCCGTGATGGCGAAGCCGACGAGGGTCGCCACGATGACCTGACCGACGTTCGCCTGGAACTTCGCCCACGCGTAGGAGAAAGCCTCGCCGACCTCCGGGAACCCTCCGGTTCCCGCGGCGGCTGGGGTACTTGCGGGTTGCGCGCCTGGCGCTTGTTCGGGTGGGTACCACTTGCCGTCAGAGGCCTGCCACCAGCCAGGTCCCTGTGGGGTGTCGCTCATGTCGGTCCTCCCGTACGTGCGCCGCGTACCAATCCGGACGCGGGTTCAGACGCGCACCCTAGCCATGAGGAAGCGGACGGTCTGGGATGCCGGTTCTCAGGCGGCGACGGGTTCGCCGCGGTAGCGCTTCACAAGGTAGGTGCCACCGAGCATTGCGATCGGGCTGCCGATGCCGCAGGTGCACGCAGTGATCACCCACCCGATGAGCCAGAACACCATCGCCTCAGATGCATGTCCGGTCGCGAGGTTCAGCGACTCACCGAGCGCCTCCGCGCCCTTGTCATCGAGCGCGGACAACACTGGCAGGAAGCCGAGGAACAGGAAGGCGACGACGCCGAGGACGCCACAGAGGCTGTTCAACACGCCGTAGATCAAGCCGAACACAACGCCCGCGAGGATGTTGTTGCTCGTGAGCTTGAAGGCCGCAGCGACGTCGATGCGCTGACCGTTGACCGCCATGACAGCTGCGCGTGCCAGGACCACCAGCAGCACGCCTTGGACCGCACCGCCGATGATCCCGAGGACGAGTCCGGTCGCGTTGAAACGGATGCTTGTCGTCACCGCTCCACCGACTGCCAGCGTGAACGCAAGCACGGCGAACAGCACGGCGACGGCGAGGAAGATGAGCCACAGGATGATCCACTCACCGATGTTCTGGACGAACTTGTTCCAGGCGTAGGTGAGGGTCGAGCCGACGTCCGTGTCGCCGGCTGCCCCGCCGGAGCCCGCGGGTTGCGCGCCTGGCGCTTGCTCGGGTGGGTACCACTTGCCGTCAGAGGCCTGCCACCAGCCAGGTCCCTGTGGGGTGTCGCTCATGTCGGTCCTCCTGCTTCCGGACGTGCGCCGAAGGCGTGCGACGTGCTGTCGCGGGGGCACTTTAGCGATGGACTTCTTCCGGTGACGGGATGTTGCCCTTAGGAGGGATCGTCGATCGCCTCGACCGCTCCGAGCTCGACCAAGCGGTGCAGCACGGCACAGACAGCGAAGGCGCTCATGCCGAGCTCACGTATCACCTCCGCAATCGTCGTCCGGCCATCGAGGCGGGAGAGCACGTGCCACTCGTCGGCGCCGATGGTGACCTCTGACGTCGGCAGTGATCGGCGGAGCCGCATCACCATCGCGGTCGACGGGATCACCTCCGCGATCTGCTTCCATGCGTCGAGACGCGCGTCCGCCTCCTCGAGCAGGTTGGCCACTGCGAAGGTGAAGGTGGTGCCGATCGGATGCCGCTCGCCGGCTAGGAAGGCGAACGCGTCGCTGCTCGGCAGCATGAGCTCGAAGACGGCTCCAACCGTGTGGTCGTAGAGAACCCGGCGCAGGGCGGCGATCTCACAACCCTGTCGGATGAGCGACTCCGTGAGCGGCACACCCCGGTCGACCGCGGTGATCGCTTCGTCCCAGCCGTCGGTGTCGGTGATCCCGGAGCCGAGGAACACCTGTTGGAGCGTCGGGCCCATCTCAGACAGGGCGATCGTCACCTCACCTTCGCTCAGCGCGACCATCCCGGGGTTCGCGCCGCGAAGCTCCAGCACGCCGGTCTGTCGGCTTGTGGCGAGCAGGGTGAGCACGTCGCGCAGCGGCAGGTCGGCCAGGGTCCCCTCGAGGGCGGGTCCGCGGGTGCGCATCGCCGCGACGCTACCTTTTGGCCGTCGGGGATTTCGGGGGACAGCCTAAAGAACCGGGTGAGGTGGTCGATTGGAAGTTGATACCGGTGCACCACCCGGGGAAGGTGTGGCGCACGGGGGGAGTCGGGTGCCGCGGCGGGAGAAGCGGACCGCGGCCCCGGGGGTCAAGGCGCGAAGAGTGTTGAACCGAGACATCTGAGGCTTCTGATGCTGCGAAACATGAAGGTCGGCACCAAGCTCGTCACGGTGCTCGCGGCACCCGTGCTTGTGCTCGTGATCCTGGCGGTGGTCGGGGTGACCGGCCGACTGGCCGAGGCCGACGATGCCAACCGGGTGGAGCAACTCACCGAGTTCGTCGCTGTGAACGCGGAGCTCATCAACCAGCTCCAGCAGGAGTCGGTCTGGTCGGCGTCGTTCATGGCCAGCGGGGGCTCAAGGTACCGCGATGAGCTGCAGACCCAACGGCAGGCCACGGATGCCGCGCTCGATCGTTTCCGCTCCGCTCTCGAGCGGATCCAACCAGGTCGCGACAACCCGCAGATCCAGGACGCGATCGAACGGGCGAACAACCGGTTGACGAACCTGCGCATCAATCGCAACTCGGTCGACAACCGTCAGACCGTTCCATCGGGCGCGGTGGAGCAGCTCGCGAACACGACCGGCGACCTCATCAGCATCAACGCTCGGATCGTGCAGGAGGCGTCAGACGCAAAGCTGCTGCTCGGGCTGAGCACGGTCACGAACTTCGAGCAGGTGAAGAACGACCGTGCCGAGGGAGCCGCCCTGCTCAGCTCGGTAGCGGTCTCGGGTGCCTTCACGAACAAGGAGGGCACGGCGTGCAGCTCGGTCGATGCCGACGACTGCGTCTCGTACCAGCGGGTCCTCTCAGCGAGCAACGACGAGGCCCAGGCGAGTGAGAGCTTCGACCAGTACGCCTCGGGTCCCGCCAAGACAACCAAGCGTGACGTCGAGGCCGGGCTGCGGTTCGACGACATCAAGCAGGACATCCTTGAGCAGGGCGCGGACAGCAACGTGATCACTGTCCCGCCGGATCAGGTCATCAAGGCCTCGCTCGAAGCCATCGACGCGTTCTACGGGGTAGAGCAGGGCTTCATCCGGGACGTGGTCGCCACCGCCAACGACCTGGCCGCATCGGCGGAGAGCGCCGCCCGCCTCTACCTCGTGGGTGCGGTGAGCGCCATCGCTGTCGCGCTGGTCGTCGCCTTCCTCGTCGCCCGGGCGACCACGGTGCCGCTGCGCAAGCTGACCAGCGCCGCCTATACGCTGTCGACCGACAAGCTGCCGGGCCTGGTGGAGCGGCTGCGGAACCCTGACGAGGCCGACGAGCCGCTCAGCGCGTCGCTCACACCCATCGACATCAACTCGAAGGACGAGATCGGGCAGCTGGCAGATGCCTTCAACTCCATCCAACAGGTGACGGTCGAGGTGGCTGAGGAGCAGGCTCAGCTGCTCCGCAAGGGCATCGGCGACATCTTCATCAACCTGGCCCGGCGGAATCAGTCGCTCCTCGACCGCCAGATCGAGTTCATCGATCAGCTCGAGGCCAACGAGGAAGACCCGGACCAGCTCGACAACCTCTTCAAGCTCGACCACCTGGCCACCCGGATGCGGCGCAACGCCGAGTCCCTCCTGGTGCTCGCCGGCGCCGAGCCGCCCCGTCGGCGTGGACGCCCCGTCGCCCTCGCTGACGTGGTGCGGGTCGCGATCGGTGAGGTCGAGGACTTCGCCCGCATCCAGCTCCTCGCGCTCGACGAGGCCATGGTCGGTGGCAACGTCGCCGTCGACCTCGCGCACCTGTTGTCGGAGCTGATGGAGAACGCGACGCACTTCTCGCCGCCCGACACGATGGTCGAGATCGTCGGCCACCGGGCTGGCGCCGAGGGCTACATCATCTCGGTGTCGGATCAGGGCATCGGCATGAGCGCGGATCAGCTCGCGGAGGCGAATCGGCAGCTGGCGAAGCCGCCGCTCGTCGGCCTGGCGATGTCCCGCTCGCTGGGCTTCATCGTCATCGGCCGTCTGGCGCAGCGCTTCGGCATCTCGGTCAAGCTCACCGCGTCCCCGTCGGGAGGTGTGACCGCTCTGGTCACGCTCCCACCGGATCTCGTCACCTACCCGGGTGAGGAGTCGGAGGAGCCGACCGGGACGGTGGCCGAGCCTGGCGAGACGGCGACCGCGCTGGAGGCGGCTCCGGCCGACGAGGCGCGCACCGCTGTCGAGGGTGCACCGGCTGCAGACGAAGTGGTCGAGGTGTCCGAGGCGGAGCCCGAAGCACCCGAGACCGAGGCGGAGCCCGTTGTCGTCAGGTCCGAGGACCTGCTCGACGAGCTCGTCGAGAAGGTGGTCCCCGAGGGCGACGAGTTCGACCGGGGGCTGCAGTCGCTCGTCGAGGAGCAGCTCGCCCCGGGACCGGTGGAGCCGCCCGCGCCGGGCGCCCAGTATGCGGCACCGGCAGAGCCCGAGGGTGGGTCGGGAGCGCACGGGTCGGTCGCGACGGTCGAGGCGGAGGAGCAGGTCGCGACCGCTGCCGCTCCCTCGGTCGTCGAGGAGCCACCGGCGCCGGCGCCCGCCGAGACGCAGACACCTCCTGCGGAGACCCTCACCGCGGCTGGTCTGGTGAGGCGCACGCCGAAGAAGCGGGCGGCCGATGCGGTGGGGGCCGCAGCCGCCGCCTCGACTCCCTTGCGCTCGACCGGCCAGACGCAGCGCTCCCCTGAGGAAGTGCGAAAGATGCTCTCCCGGTACCGCTCCGGCCTCAACAAAGGCCGTGCAAGTGCCGATTCGGAGAGACAGAACAAGGACTGACGACGACCGCCCCGTACGTCCAACGCGGAGGATGACATAGCAATGACCGAACTGAGCTCGGAAGCCAGAAACCTGAACTGGCTCGTTCAGAACTTCGCTGAGAAGGTGCCGGGCGTGAACGAGGCGGTGGTCGTCTCCGCCGACGGGCTGCCCATCGCCACCTCAGCGGGACTCGACCGGGATGCCGCCGACCGGTTCGCGGCGATGTCGTCCGGCCTCATCGGCCTGGCGTTCGGCGCGGCAGGTCGCTTCGGTGGCGGTGCCGTCAACCAGGTGATGATCGAGATGGAGAACGCCATCATCTTCGTCACCGGCATCAGCGACGGCTCGTGCCTGGCTGTGGTGGCCACGGCGGACTGCGACATCGGCCTGGTGGCCTACGAGATGGCTGTCCTGGTCGAGAAGGCCGGTACCGTCCTGACGCCCGAGATCCGGGCCGAGCTGCAGGCTGCCCTCCCGCGATGACCATGTACGGCGACGAGCACGACGACGGCCCCGGGCTGCGCGTACGTTCGTACGTGCTGACCGGTGGTCGCACGCGCTCAAACGCCGACCTTCCGCTTGAGACGCTGGTCAAGGTCACCCCGCAAGGCGTCTCGGCGGCGCCACGACTCGCGCTCGAGCGCAAGCAGATCGTGTCACTTTGCACCACGCCGATCTCGATCGCCGAGGTCTCGGCACATCTGAAGGTCCCTCTCGGCGTGGCCCGCGTCCTGGTGGGTGACATGGCCGAGGAGGGCTTGCTCACCAGCTACAAGCCGCAACACTTCACGACTGGCGAACGTCCCGACCTGAAACTGCTCGAAAGGGTGCTCGATGGCCTTCAAGCGCTCTGAGGCTCCGGCCTCTGCCGAACCCGAGGCGAGTGACAACGCTCCGCTTCCCGTCAAGATCGTCGTCGCCGGCGGCTTCGCCGTCGGGAAGACCACGTTCGTGGGCTCGATCTCGGAGATCGCGCCGCTTACGACCGAAGCGGCCATGACCAAGGTGGCCGAGGGGATCGACGAGACGGGTGGTGTGAACACCGGCAAGACCTCGACCACGGTGGCGATGGACTTCGGCCGCATCACCCTCGGCGACGACCTGATCCTCTACCTGTTTGGCACCCCGGGACAGGACCGCTTCAAGTTCATGTGGGACGACCTGGTTCGGGGTGCGATCGGGGCGGTGGTGCTGGTCGACACCAACCGTCTGGCCGACTGCTTCCCGGCGGTCGACTACATGGAGACGAACGGCGTGCCGTTCATCGTGGCGATCAACCTGTTCCACGGGAAGCAGTACCACGCGATCGAAGACGTCAGGGAAGCGCTCGCCGTGCCCGACGACGTGCCGATGATCACCACCGACGCACGAGATCGGGCACAGACCAAGATGGCGTTGCTCGAGCTCGTGCAGCACGCCCTGATCAAGGCCTCAGCAGGCGCCTGATCCGGCGCCGGGTAGCGTGGTCGGGCGTGACTGGCCACGAGTCCGGGTCGATCACCGTCGTCATCGTCCACTGGAACCAGCCCGAACGGTGCGCGGAGACGATCGAGCGGTTCCAGCACCAGGGCGTGTCGACAGAGCTGCTGGTCGTGGACAACGGCTCCTCGCCAGCCGCGCTCGCCCGGCTCCGCCGGATGGTGTCGCGCTCGCCGTTCAACGTCGAGCTGCTGGAGCTGGGTGAGAACCGGGGTTTCGGCCCCGGTGCCAACGCCGGTCTGCGGGTGTGGCTGGGCCGGGGGCTAGGGGAGTGGGTGGCCCTGGCTCCGCACGACGCGCTCCCGCACGATGGCACCCTCCGGCGGCTGCTCGACGCAGCGAGCCGACGACCCCGGGCGGGGCTCGCCTGCGCGGACGTGGGTGACGGGCATGTCCCGGTGGTCGACCCGTACTTCGGGGGGATGACCGTTCCTGCCCGATCGTCACCCGACGCTACCGGCTGGGAGTCGGTGGACTACCCGCACGGCACGCTGCTGATCGCACGCCGGGCCTGTCTCGAGCAGATCGGGCTGTTCGACGAACGGTACTTCGCCTACTGCGAGGAGGCGGACCTCGGCCTGCGGGCCACGGCCGCGGGGTGGGAGGTCGGCCTGGTGCGCGGTGCGCGGGTGACGAACCCCACCATGCGCTCCGGGAGTCCCGCGGTGGACTACCTGATGCACCGGAACACGCTGCTGCTGGTTCGTGAGCACTCTGGCCTCTACCACGCGTTCATCCGCTTCTGCATCGCGCTGTGGCAGCTCGGACGTGGTGTGGTGCAGCCCTCGTCGCAGGGTTTCATCTTCTCGGCGAAGGGGCGGGTGGCCGGGATGCTCGACTTCCTGCGGGGTCGCTTCGGTCCCCCACCGACTTCGCTGCTGCCTCCCGGGCCGGGGCCGGCCCACCGCCGCTCGCAGGTCTCGGCCGCGTGAGCCGTCTGCGCTTCGGCGACGATTAGGGTGGCGAGATGACCCCCTACGAGATCCCCGGAGCACGCCGTCGTGACGTCGAGCTCGAGGACGTACGGCTCTCGGTCTACGAAGCCGGCGATCCTGACGGGCTGACCGTCGTGTTCTCGCACGGCTTCCCCGAGTTGGCGTTCAGCTGGCGTCATCAGCTGCGCGCGCTCGCCGAGGCCGGGTTCCACGCTGTCGCACCGGACCAGCGGGGCTACGGGGGCAGCAGCCGGCCGGAGGAGATCCGTGACTACGACATCTTCCACCTCACGGGCGATCTGGTGGGCTTGCTCGATGCGCTCGGCGTGGATCGGGCCGTGTTCGTGGGGCACGACTGGGGTGGCTTCGTGGTCTGGCAGATGCCCCTGCTGCACCGCGAACGAGTCGCGGGTGTCGCGTCGCTCACCACGCCCTATGTGCCACGGCTCCCGATGAAGCCCACGGAGCTGTTCCGGATGGTCGGGGGCGAGAACCACTACATCGTCTGGTTCCAGGAGCCCGGAGTCGCCGATGCCGCGTTCGCGGCCAACGTCGAGGTGCTGTTCGCCCGGATGATGCGCAGAGGTGTTCCGCCTGAGGAGCTGCGTGAGGCGGTTGGTGAGCTGGGGGCGTCGGACTTCGTGGAGGCGGTGGTGAACGCTCCCGTGCTCGGCGACGAGCTGCTGAGCGCTGAAGAGCTCGCGGTGTTCGTGGACACGTTCCGGGAGACCGGGTTCACGGGCGGGATGAACTGGTACCGCAACTTCGACTGGAACTGGGAGCGGACGCCCGAGCTCGACGGGGCCCGCATCGACGGGATCCCGTGTCTCATGATCACCGCGGAGTGGGACCCGGTGCTCACTCCGGCGATGGCTCAGGGGATGCCCGCCGTCATCGGCGATCTGGAGATGCACCAGATCGACCGAGCCGGGCACTGGGTCCAGCAGGAGGAGCCTGAGCAGGTCAACGCCTTGCTCCTCGACTGGCTGACCCGACGCTTCGGCCGCTGATCCGTGCCCGGGCTGACCCTCGCGCCCCGGCCGGCGGAGCGCCGTGCGGGCGATCGCGCGAGCTTGACCAAACGAACGTTTGATGGGATCATGTGGGCATGACTGACACCCTCGACCGGACCGCAGGATCAGCCGACGACCGGCCGGCCATCGACGTCAACGACGGGCGCCTCTACGACGACCCATGGGAGACCTACCGATGGCTGCGGGACAACGACCCCTGCTACTGGGACGAGAAGAACCAGCTGTGGGTGGTCTCCCGCCACGAGGACGTGGCCTACATCTCCCGCACCCCCGAGCTGTACTGCTCCAAGTACGGGGTCCGGCCGAAGGTGGCGGCGCCCATGTCGATCATCTCGATGGACGAGCCCGAGCACACGCGGCAGCGACGGCTCATCAACAAGGGGTTCACCCCCCGGCAGGTGAAGCGGCTCGAGCCGCACATCCGGGACCTTTCGAACCAGATCATCGACGAGATCCGCACCCGCGGCGAGATCGACTTCGTCGAAGACTTCGCCATCCACGTCCCGCTGATCGTGATCGCGGAGCTGATGGGGCTCGACCCGGACGGGCGTCAGAGGCTGTACCGCTGGAGTGACGCCATGATGGCTGGCGACGGCCACACCGACCCCGACGATCCGGTCCTCCAGGCGGCCGCCCAGGCGTTCGGCGAGTACGTCGAGTACCTCATCCCGATCATCGAGGATCGCCGGCAGAACCCCCGTGAGGATCTCATCTCCATCCTCACCGGTGCGTTCGACGAAGGTGCGCTCGACGGTGGTGACGCCATCGCCGTCGAAGGCACCGACGAGCTCACGAGCGACGAGCTGCTCATGTTCCTGTGCATCCTCGTGGTGGCTGGTAACGAGACCACGAGGAACGCGATCACCGGCGGTCTCAAGGCGTTCAGCGACTTCCCTGAGCAGAAGCAGAAGCTGCTCGACCACCCCGAGCTCATCGACCTCGCGGTCGACGAGATCGTCCGCTACGTCTCCCCGGTGATCAGCTTCTGCCGGACCGTCACCGCCGACCACACCTTCCACGGCAAGCAGCTCAAGGAGGGTGACAAGGTCCTGATGCTGTATCAGTCGGCCAACCGGGATGAGCGGGTGTTCGACGCCCCCGACGAGTTCCGGATCGATCGGGACCCCAATCCGCACCTCGGCTTCGGGATCGGTCCGCACTACTGCCTCGGCGCGAACCTCGCGAAGCTGGAGATCAAGGTGGTGTTCCAGGAGCTGTTCCGGCGGCTGCGGGACATCCGAGCCAAGGATGGCGCGCAGCTCCAACGGGCTGACAACGCGCTCGTCCTGGCGATCGAGCACCTGCCCGCTGTCTTCACGCCGCAGCCCCCGGCGGCCGTCTAGCGCCGAGCTGATGGCGCTCGCTCCCGAGCCGGACCAGCGGGGTCGCATCCTCGAAGCCGCGCTGCGGCTCATGGCTGTCGGCGGTGCGCACGCCATGAGCATGCGGCGCCTGGCGGCGGAGTGCGGACTCAACGTGGCGACGCTCTACCACTACTTCCCCTCGAAGGCCGACCTGCTGCGCGAGGTCATCGCCCACCAGAGCTACGACGACCTGCTGGCCCAGGCGCCTCCCGTGGATCGGTCGCTCGCACCGCGCGAGCGGCTGGCTGAGCTGCTCGAGTGGATCTGGCGGGAGATGACCACCCAGGACGACATGTGGCGGGTCCTGCTGGGTGAGAGCCTCCACGCCGATCCCGCCGCGCTGGCCTCCGCGGCGGAGCTGAGCGCGCTGTTCGAGACCGCACTCGAACGGTGGCTGACCGACCTCCTCGAGGGTGACCTCCCGGCTGAGACGCCGACGGTGGCTCGGGTGCTTCGGGGCACGATCTACGGCTTCTTCGTCGAGAACCTGCCGCTTCCCTACGACGACCGAATGCGGTACCTGCGCAAGCGCGCGCGCGAGGTCGCCGCGGTGCTGGTGGGGGGCGGAGCGAAGGCTCAGCCGGAGCCTGACTCGACGACCGGACC
>JBBFLY010000058.1:0-19409 GCA_037478855.1 Acidimicrobiales bacterium
CGACGCGCAGCTCGCGGCCCAGATCCGGGCCGAGCAGCTCGCCATGGCGGAGCGCCTGCGGGCCGCGAACCCGGATCCGGTTCCGCCAGCGAGCCCCGGGGGCCCGTCGCCCGCGACGACACCGGGCACGACGCCGCCGGGCACGGCCCCGGCCCCTCCGACGCCACCCAGCTCTCTCCCAGGCTCGCCGCCAACCACGTCGCCGCCGGTCTCCCCCCTACCGGCCAGTCCGCCACCACCGGTCAGCGCGCCGCCGCTGCGGACGGTGCGGGGGATCACGGTGGCTGCGTCGATTGCCGATCAGCTCGAGGCGCTGCTCGCCGCAGCTGCGGCGGACGGGATCACCCTCGGCGGAAGCGGCTATCGCGACATCAACCAGCAGATCGCGCTCCGGCGACAGAACTGTGGCACGACTCCGTACGCGATCTATGAGATGCCGGCCAGCCTGTGCTCGCCGCCCACGGCCATCCCGGGGACGTCGATGCACGAACGGGGCTTGGCGGTCGACTTCACGTGGAACGGGCGGGCCATCGTGAGCCGCGACAGCCCGGCGTTCCAGTGGTTGGCAGCCAACGCCGGTCGCTTCGGGTTCCTCAACCTGCCGAGCGAGCTCTGGCACTGGTCGGTGACGGGACGCTGACCCAACGGCGCTGACCCGTCCGCAGCCGCTCAGCCGTAGTGGCGCAGCTTCGGCCAGATGGTGCCCCAGTCGGCCCGTGGACCGCGGGCGATGGCGATGGGCTCGCCGGCTTCCTCGTTGTCAAGGCCGGCCGGGTTGGTGACGAAGCCCACCACCTCAATCGAGTGGAACAGATCCTGGAGGGTCTCCGGTGGCAGGCCGACGGCGACCACGGCGGTGGTGGTCTCTGGTGGCGGCCCCCACCACCAGAGGTCGTTGTGGCCGCTGTAGGGCTCGGGAAGACCACGGCTCTCGCCGTAGTGCACCACCGCCCCGTGCTCGCCGTAGTTGGCGGTGAGCACCACGGTGTGGGCCCGCTCGGTCGGCGCGAGGCGTCGGTACGCGTCGGAGAGCTGGTCGGTCAGCTCCGGCCAGCCGTACATCTCGCCGAACTCGCCGTTCACGCTGATGATGGGACCGAGCGCGGCGGCTGGGAGCACTGGCACCGAGAACGGCAGGGTGAACAGGCCGGCGGCGACGGCGGCCGCGACCGCGGCCCGGCGCAGGACGAGGTCCTGGCGTGCGATCAGGACGGATCCCGCCGCCAACGGCGGGATGACCGCCGGCGCAAGGTAGTACGACTTGCCCCCGAGAAAGGTCATGATGACCGTGACCGTCAGCACCAGGCCGCCGAGCGCCCGGAAGCGCACCCCATCGGGGGATCGCAGCAGCCACCACAGGCCGGGTCCCCAGATGACGACGGAGGTGATCCCTGCGAGCACCAACAGGCCGGGGAGGGTGAGTGCCATGTCGAGCATGCTGGCGTTCTTCGCCTGGAGAGCCCGGCTCATCTCGAACACCGGCCAACCATGTCGATGCTGCCACCACAGGTTCGGGGTCCAGATGGCCAGTGCGATCAGTCCTCCGGCGAGCGCGGTGGGGCGCAGCAGCAGTGACCGCTGTGAGGAGAGCAGGAAGCCGGCGACCAGACCGATCCCGAGGAACACCACCGCGTGCTTGTTGAGCAGCCCCACTCCCGCCACGGCACCGATCGCCAGCCAGAGGCGGTCGTCGCCGGTGCGCAGGAGGCGGGCCGTCAGCACGAGGCACGCCGCCCACGCGACGAGGTCGAACGAGGTGGTGCTCAGCACCATCGCGGGGGAGTGGAACAGTGGGATCAGCGCCGCGGTGCCAGCGGCGATCAGCTGGGCCCGCGCGTTGCCGCCCAGCTCCCGGACGAGCAGCGCGATGAGGACCAGCAGCACGACACCGGCCAGCGCGGGGAATACCCGCAGCCCGGGGAGGGAGTTGCCGAACACCTCGGCGGCGAGCCTGGCGACGGCCGGTGTGAATGGGGGCTGGTCGACGTAGCCCCAGGCCAGCCGCTGTCCGCAGGCCATGAAGTACAGCTCGTCGCGGTGGTAGCCGTAACGGGTGCCGACGAACAGTGCGGTGGCGGCCAGCGCGGCGCTGATCGCTCCGATGCCACCCCACGCGACCGGGGCGAGGCCTCGTGAGCTGGACGCCGGCGCTTGCTGGCTGCGTGCCGCAGGTGTGATCCCTGTGGCCGGGACGGGGGGATCGGGAGGGTTACCGCCCCCCGGAGGGCGCCGGGGCATGGGCGGAACGCTAACGAATGGCTTCTGTCGTGCTCAAGGCAGGCAGTGACGCCACTTGCGAAGGCTGGGATCGCGACCACCCGCTCGTCGGCTCACCTCCTTCCCGCAGGTAGGCCTGCACACCGGGTTCGATGGTGATGCCGTATCGGGCGGCAGCACGTTGCAGCACCAGGTCGAGCTCCGCCGGCTGGTCGGGAGGGTCTGGCGGATCACGGGGTCGAAGCTGATCGAGCCCCCGGGGGCAGCTCCTGCCTACCGGCAGAGCTGCGTTCGCTCCAGGGCTGCCTCGCGACCCTGTTGGGTGAGCTCGAGCTGGTAGTCGAAGCCGTGGAGGCCGAGCACCTCCAGGTGTCGCAGTTCGCGCAGCTCTTCGACCACTTTCGCGATGACGGCGACACTCAGAGTCTCCCGGTCCCGCGCGGGCCATCGGCGGATCTCGGGCGGACCTTGAGCGGCCAGCGCCGGTCAGGACGACCAGCAGCGCCCCGTGTTCGAGCAGAGCCGGCCGGAGAAGCTGAAGCCCTCCGCGGTGAACTCGGCATCGTCGACGCCGGCGTCGAAGGCGTCCTGGACCGTCTGGTAGATCTCGCCGGTCGTGACGTCCATCTCGGCCAGGCAGTCATCGAGCGTCGCGGTGAAGTCCGGGTCTTCGGGGTCGTGCATGACCCCGTCGGGGCTGAGCCCGAAGATCGCTCGACAGGTCTGCTCGAAGCCCTGCCGGTAGGCGTCGCGCAGCGCCGCGAGCTCCTGTGGGTCGTCGGTGGAGACGGTGACCGCCGGTGTGGTGGTGGTCGTCGTCTCGGGCGGTGACGTTGTGGTGCTGACCTCGGCGCTCGTGGCGGTCGCCTCGAGGGTCGAGGTGGTGGACGCGGCCTGCTCCGGTGGCTCCGAGCCGTTGCGGGTTGCGACGATGACCCCGACGATCAGCAGGGCTAGGACCGCCGCGGCGAGCGTGCCGATGAGGAGCTTGCGGTTGGTCGTCATCTGGCTACCTCGTCGATCACCGGGGCGGCGCAGCATACCGCTCACCACGAGCGATCTTCGGGCGCGGTCGCGGCCGGGGGTGACCGACCCTGCGCGAGAATCGCACGTCATGCGCACGACCCCGCAACGTCTGATCATCTTCGTGGCCCTGCTCGCGACTGCCGTAGCGTGCAGCTCGGGGTCACGACCGAGCTTGCAGGGGGGCTCCGGCGTCCCGACGGTGACGGCCGTCAGGGACGCCACGGCCGCCGCCGGCCCGGTTCGCTATGAGGGCACGCTCGTTCGTGATGATCGCAGTGGAGCACTCACCGGTGTGTCGGGTGCGCAGCCCCGCCAGGGTGAGGTGACGGTTCCGGTCTTCACCGGTGATGCCGTCGAGTCGGCGACCATCCGTTGGCTGGACGACCGGGTCTACATCGAGCGGATTCCGGTTCAGACCCGCAGCGCCACCGCGGTGGCTGCGCTCCTCGAACGGGATCCGAGCGACCGGCCGTGGGCCCGATACGGACTGAACACGATCGTGGGTGCAGCGCTTGCAGCGTTCGATCCGCTCCGGCTGCTCGACAACCTCGTCACGGCGGAGGTCGGGCTGGAGTCGGATGGCGAGGAGGACATCGCCGGCGTTCGTACCACCCGCTACCGGGTGACCGCCTCGGGAGGCGCGAGCAGCTCCAGCACCGCTGAGCTGTGGATCGACGCCGATCTGCGGCTGCGGCGGGTGCGGACCGAGACGCCAGCCTTCGGTACCACTGACTACACGGTCACCGAGCTGGGTGCCGCCCTCAGCGTGGAGGTGCCCGCAGCGGAGCTGGTCGCGGATCAGACCGCGGATCCCCGGGCGCTCTCGACGGTGAAGCCTGCCGGTCCCTATGAACCTGTGCGCGCCGGCACGACCGAGGGGGTGCGCTGGACGCTGCTTCGGGCCCCGGGGACGAACGGTGGGGTCTGCTGGCGGTTCGAGGCGGAGCCGCCGCTGACACAGGTCAGCGAGGCTTTCGCGCCTTTCCCGGATGGTGGGCGCTGCGTGGGTACACCCACGGTCTCGTCCGAGCTGGATCTCGACGAGCGGATCGCGGTCGTGGTCGACGCGGACGGGTTGAAGACCACCTACGACGCGGTGGTGCTGGCGCTCCCAGCGGACGTCGCGTCGGTCGAGATGGCCGGGCCGGGGGGAGTGCTGACACCCGTTGAGATCGACCGTGCTACGGGCACGGTGGTGTGGGTCTCGCCACTGGAGCGGCCCGGGCTGCTCGCGGTCGTGCACGGCGAAGGCGGCCAGACGGCGATCTGCGCGCCGGGACCGATCACCGAGGTGGATGATCTGCTCACGCTTGATGAGCAGGAGATCGCGAACCTGCAAACCCAGATCTGGAGCTGTCTGCCGGGATGAGCCCGAGTTGAGCTCGGGGCCGGCTGCCCCGCCTGCGAGCCCGACCGCCCAGCCCGGGTTGCGGGACCTGCCGCCCCGGCGGCTGCGCGGTGCTACCAGGCGGCTGTTCGAGGTGGTCAGGTTGCTGTGGTGGGGGCCGTGGTGGTCGTCCCGTCGGTCGATGGGGTGTCGCCGCGGTCCGGAGGTGGCGGCCGTTCAATGCCCGCCACCTCGCACATGTCGGCCCGGTCGCGCCCGAGGCTCTCGGCGAGTCGCTTGGCAGCTTCGTCCGAATCGGGCTCGATGATCCAGGTACCTCCGTCGACGTAGGGAAGGGTGAACCGCCAGTCGATCGCGTAGCCCCGCGCACAGAGGCTCTTCCCCTTGGCCTTCACCCAGCGCTGCTTCGCGTCTTCGTCGGCGAAGCCGTAGAAGGTGAGATCCTCCCCGGAGCCTTCGCAGTTGCCCTGGGCTGCGGGCATGGGCAGCTTGAGGCGGCGGTAGGTGTCTCGGTAGGCGTTCCAGTCCTCGGGGGCGAAGCCCTCACAGCCCAGCGGACCGGTGCGAACCTGTTCCGCAACCTGGGTGATCTCCTCGAGCGAGGCGTTCTCCCACCCCTTGCGGTCGTAGCCCAGCTGCGCGTCTGAGGTCGTGCACCCGGCTGCGGCGAGCAGGGCCGCGGCAGCGATGAGCGGCGAAGCGATGCGTGACCGACCCCGGAGGGCTTGGCGCAGGCGCCGGGAGGTCGTCGATCTGGGTGCGAGCATCGTGGCAGTGTCCTCCGGGTGCGGCCGGGTCCGCCGGTGTGGGGCGGTGTCGGGCAGCCTAGCCGCCGCCGGCGACGCGCTCGGGTGCGCCCAGGCTCGCGCTCGCGGGTTGATGCCTGAGCACGCGAGATGGCCCGCCCTTGCGGGCGGGCCATCTCGCAGTACCCAGCTGTGGGCCTTCGGGTGAATCAGCCGATCACACCGGGAAGGACATCACGACCGAGCTGTCGAGCGTCGCCGGCGGCGACACGAAGTTGAGCAGGCTGGTGCCGTCGGTGCCGAAGATGACACCGGTCAGCGTGGCCGTGCCGCTGAGGCAGTCGAGACCGGCCTGCAGGGAGTCGTAGCCCGCGACGACCTCACCGTTGACGAGGTCGAGCGACGAGGCGCTCGCGCCGACGGAGGTCCCACTGAGCGGTGGCACACCGTTCTTCCAGGTCGGATGCTGCAGGAAGCTACCGGAGACATCCGCGCCGACGCCGGTGCCCTTCGTGACGATGCCGGTGATCGTGACGCCGTCGAGGATGCCCGGGATCGAGCCGAGACGGACGAACGCCGAGGAGGCGAAGTTCTTGCCCGTCAGCGGGTTGATGTTGGCGAACTTCGTCGACAGCTTCCCGTAGGGCGGGTACGGCGGATCGGGCGTGGTCGCCGAGGTGTCGCAGCTGAACCCGCCGGTGATCAGCGGCTGCTTCGGGTCAGGATCGGTGGTGAACTTGGCGCTAACCGCGATGGCGTCGCCGGTCTGGCCAGCGAGGGCGCCGGTGCAGGGCGCGGTGTAGTTCTTGGCGCTCTTGATCGAGATGTCCTGCTTCACCGATTGGTTGGAGATGCCTGGCGAGACGGTGCCGTTGCCGAGCACCTTGTCGCAGTCGAGCAGGACGGTTACCGCACTGGATGTGCCGCTGCCGAACGCCAGCATGCCGCCGACGAGGCCGGCCGCCGCGGCGACGGCCGCAACGCGTGAACGCTTCTTCACGTGATTCCCCCTTTGATGGTGGATGAGGTCCGGTGGTCGCACCCGGACGCTTGTGAGGATGGGACCGTCAACCGGCGATCGTGCCCGGATCGGGCGGTACGTCCCTTATTCGGTCCACCGCCGCCCGCCGTGTTGACGTCGGATGACGGTGAGCCTCGGCCCCCGAGGGCCGCGCGACCGGCCTCATGATTGACGCGCCTGGCCGGTGTGTCAAGGGCCACTCGAACGTTTCTCGCAGTAACCCCACCGGGCTGTCGGGTGCACCGGCGCGCGGCCGACTGCCACCGGCGTGCAAGGCTCGGGGTGGGCCCGCGGTCAACCGACGGTGATGCTGCGACAGCCGAGCAGCGGGTTGGAACCGGCGGTGCCCGCCGCGTTGATGGCGAAGGCGCAGACCTGGTGTGCGCCCCGCGAGACGCTCAGCTCGACCGTGTAGCCGTGCATCGGTCCCCACGCCGGGTAGACCGTGCCGACATCTGGCCGACTCTGGTTGGCGGTGGCGGCGGTCCCCCATCGGCCGTCGACGTAGACGTGAACGTCGATCGAGCTGGCCACCTCGGGGTCGAGTGTCCAGCCGGAGAGCCGCACCACCCCGCTGCGGGGGCTCGACACGGCGTCGAGCGACCCGATCGGCGATGACGGCATGGTCACCGAGGTGCAGCCGATGTTCTGGCTCGATCCGGGCGTGGACGCCGCGTTGAGGGCCCGTACGCACACGAGGTGGGAGCCCCCGGAGACCATGGTCGCGACGATCCGGTAGCCGTGGCGGTCACCCATCCCGAACACCTTCTGGACGTCGGGACGCGAGACGTCTGCCAGAGCTGAGCCCCGCTTCACCCCGTCGACCCAGACCTCCACCGAGATCGGGTCGGTCGTGTCCGGATCGAGCGCCCAGCCCTGGGCCAGCAGCTGTCCCGGTCCGACCTGAACGAGGCTGTCGATGGAGCCAAAGGGGCTCCCCAGCAACCTGATGGTCACCGAGCGGCAGGCGAGCAGCGGGTTCGATCCCGACGTGCCGGGGGCGTTGATGGCGTAGGCGCACACCTGGTGGGTCCCAGCCGGGAGCCCGCCGAGCTGGATGGTCCAACCGCGGTCGGGGCCGTACTGCGGGAACACCCTCCCGACGTCGGGCCGGCTGCTGCTGGCCCTGGTGGAGCCTCCCCATCTCCCGTTCACGTAGACGTGGACGTCGATGGTGGCGGTCGTGTCCGGATCGAACGCCCATCCTGAGGCGGTCGCCGTTCCCTCACCGGTCTGGCTCACGCCGTCGAACGAGCCGGTGGGGAGCGAACCGGGTGCGTCCGGCCACTTTGTCGCGAACCGGACGGTGACGAAGATCTTCCCCCCGTTGCGCTGAACTCCGATCCCCACCCGGTTGTAGTCGCCCACCATGTTGGCGAGGTGGGGGCCGCTGTTGACGAAGGCGTCATGGATGCTCTGCACGTCCCAACCCACGCCGACGTTCTCGCCTCCTCGGGTCCAGCCAGGCACGGCCCAGTTCAGCGCCGCAGCCAGGTTGGGGTCGTGCATGAGCGTGTCGTTCTGGACCATGACGCCCGACCAGTCCCTCGAGGTCTGGGCGAGCGCGTCGTCCCAGGACAGCGGCGCCAGACCGTAGGACGCTCGCAGCTGGTTGAGCAGCATGTGGAACTGCAGCTCCTCGCTCGACTGCGGGACCGCGCTGGCTGGACTCGCAGCGAAGACCGCGCCGATCAGGAGGGCGAGCGCGAACAGCAGGCCCAGCGACCGGCGGTGTCTGGCGGGGATGGCGGTGGCGGAAGCTGGTACCGGTTCCATGAGCGTTCTCGCAGAGCGGGGTCCTTGTCGTCGTTTCTTCTTTTTTCTTTCCCTCTGCATCGGCGCGCTGGATTGGGTGCTTGAACACATCCGGAGCGTGACGGTGAGGGGCCCTGCTGTGGGCGTGCGGTGGGGTCGCCCCCGCGTGGGTCAGCCGGCCGTGCGCGAGGCGGCTAGAGGCGGCTAGAAGGGCGTACATGGACGCGGCCTTCTGGGATGCTCGCTACTCGGGAACGGAGTACCTCTGGGACGTCGAGCCGAACCGGTGGCTGGTCTCTGAGTGCCAGGACCTCCCACCAGGTGACGCCCTCGATCTCGCCTGCGGCGAGGGCCGAAACGCCGTCTGGCTCGCTCTCCAGGGTTGGAACGTCACGGGGGTGGACTTCGCTGCCGTCGCTCTGGCCAAGGCTCGACGGCTGGCCGACGAGCATGGCGTGCAGGTGCAGTGGCAGCTCGCCGACCTCTCCACGTGGAGCACCGCCGAGTCGTTCGATCTGGTTGTGATGCTGTACCTGCACCTGCCCGCCGCGGTCCGCAAGCGGGTGGTTGGGCTCGCCGTCGACCTGCTCCGTCCCGCAGGCACGCTGCTGGTCGTGGGACACGACCTCCGCAACCTCGAGGAGGGCACCGGCGGCCCGCAGGACCCCGGCGTCCTCTACACCCCTCATGACATAGTCGGGGACGCCGTCGCCACGGGAGCCGAGCTCGTCGTCGAGCGTGCAGAGACGGTGGAGCGACCGGTGGAAGGCTCGGATCGGCCGGCGCTCGACTGCCTGGTGCGGATTCGGAGGTTGTCGTGAGCGTGGCCCCGGTGGTGGTCGAGGTCTTCGCCGACCTCTGCTGCCCGTTCACCCATGTTGGGCTCCGCCGGTTCGTCGAGGTGCGTGAGCGCCTCGGCCGCCGCGACGTCGACCTGGTCGTGCACGCTTGGCCGCTCGAGCTGATCAACGGTGTGCCACTCGACCCGCGGCTCGTCGCCGAGGAGATCGCCGAGCTCCGCCAGAGCGTGGCCCCCGAGCTGTTCCGTGGCTTCACCCCGGAGCGCTTCCCGGCCACCTCGCTTCCGGGTCTGGCACTGGCCGCCGCGGCCTACCGGCGCAGCACCGCGACCGGTGAGGCGGTCAGCCTCGAGCTGCGTGACCTGCTTTTCGAACAGGGCGTCGACGTCTCGATGGACGTGGTGCTCGACGAGGTCGCGGGCCGCCATGGGCTGCGCGTCGAAGCGCGCGACCGGGAGTCGGTGCGTGCCGATCTGGCCGAGGGTGGGAGACGGGGGGTGGTCGGATCCCCTCACTTCTTCACCGCAGCCGGAGGGTTCTTCTGCCCATCGCTGGAGGTGAGTCGTGACGATCAGGGCCGGCTCCGGGTCACTGCGGATGAGGAGGGCTTCGACACCTTCATCCGAGCATGTCTCGGCTGAGCACCGGCAGATCGTCGGCACCCTGGCCCGGGATCATCCGGGTCTCGATCGAGAGAGGAGCAGCGAGATCATGAGCACGACGCACACCTTCCGGGTCGAGGGGATGACCTGTGAGCACTGCGTGGCTTCGGTGCGGGAGGAGGTCTCCCTGATCCCCGGTGTCACCGTGGTCGACGTCGACCTGGCCACAGGGAGGCTGACTGTGACGGCTGAAGGTGAGCTCGACGACGAGGTGGTGCACGCCGCGGTTCGCAACGCCGGATACGACATCAAGCCCCCGCCACCGCCGTCACCGACCTCCAGCTGACTCGTCGCTCAGTAGCGTCCCGCCGCGTTGTCGTGTGTGGCCTGTTGCAACGTGTGCTCTGTTCTCTGGGCTGTCTTGAACGGTGCTCCTCCTTCCGGGTTTCGGCCTCGCAGTGAGTGCAAGTGAGTGCAGCGATCACCGTCCCGGCACGCAGCGTGTGTGGTCTCGCCGCGTTGCTGCGCTTGACACTCGTCGTAGGTTCGAGGTGACAGGAAAACCGCAAGGGGAGGAGCCAGCATGAGGAAGCATCCCTCGGTGCTCGTAGTTGCTGTGGCAGCGGCGGTGTTCGGGTCGATGAGTGGCGGTGTCGCCGGCGCAGCGCCACCTGCTCGAGTGACGATCTGCCATGGGACGGCGAGCCCATCGAACGCCTACGTCGTGATCACGGTGGCCGATCGGTCGTTCAAGGACGGCCATCTCGATGACGGGGTCGAGAAGAGCCACGGTCCCAGGAACAACCCTGATCTGGTCTTGCTGGACGGCTCCTGCGCGCCGGAGCCGCCGCCGAACTGACCGGGCACCGTTCGGGCCGCGCCAGCGGGCACAGTCCAACCCATTGGTCGCGTCGCTCGACACCCAGCGCGGTTTTGTATCCCGTGCGGTTCGGTTTTCGGACGTACCGCGCGCAGGAGGCCACTTCCTGCGCGATGTGGCGTCGTGTTTGAGCAGTCTTCTTCTGAAAGATGGCGCGAGGCATTGCGGGACGAACGCGCAGCGTGTTAACAACGGTTGAGGTCGCAACATACGGCCGATCGGGGAGGCATTGATCCGCAGGTTTGAGTTGGTCGCTGCACCTGCGGGGAGCCAGAGCGAAACCGGCCCCTCGGGAGAACGTGATGGAGGGATCGGTCATGGGACGAGCAGCGATCAGGTCGCGTCCACAGCGGTTTCGGCGGGCGGGTGTCACACTCGGTGTCGCGGGGCTCATGCTCTGCGTGCTGACGTTGGCCCTCCCGGCAGGCACGACGGCATCGGCACACAGCGTTGGCGCGCCGGGTGAGAACGATGTCTACACGGGCACCTGGCCGCCGAACGCGAGCTCCGCGTGGCAGGTACCTGCAGCGAACCCCGCCATGAGCGACTCCTGCGGGCTCGACATCGGGATCCTGATCGACCGGTCCGGGTCGATCGCCGATGCCGGTAAGGCGACCGAGATGCGCGAGTCGGCCAAGGCGCTCGTCGACGCTCTCGCGGGTACGCCCTCCGCGGTCGGTGTGTGGAGCTTCGGTGATGACTCCAGCGCGACGGGCACGTCGTCGTACCCGGCACAGCAGCTCACGGAGGTCGGCGGGGCCAGCGGCCCGGCCGGTGTCGCGTCCCTCAAAGCCACCATCGACTCCATCCCCATCGTCTCGCGGGTGGCGACGAACTGGGAAGCGGGCTTCGCGGCCGTTCACACCGCGAGCACCATGCCGGGCAGCCGGGCACCTGAGGTGCTCTTCGTCCTCACGGACGGCAAGCCCACCGTGCACATCGGCGACGCCAGCAGCGGTGGGACGACGAACAACGACGACGTCGACGGCGGCATCCGCACGGCGAACCTGGTGAAGAGCCTCGGCACCCGGATCTTCGCCGTCGGCATCGGTGCCGGCATCGATGCGACGACGCTCGCGCTGATCGCCAACAACCTCGCGTTCGATGGCTCGAACGTCACCACCGCCGGCTACGCGCTGACGAACTTCGACGACCTCCAAGCAACGTTGCGCCGCATCGCGACCGCCCTCTGTGGGGGCAGTGTGACCGTGCAGAAGCTGGCCGATCCGGGCAACGGCGTCTTCTCGCCCGCCAGCGGCTGGGAGTTCACGCTCGATCCGAGCAACTCCCAGATCCCGGACCAGACCACGACCACCGATGACAACGGCCAGGCCAACTTCAACCTCACCTCTGCCTCGACCGAGCAGGTCACGCTCACCGAGAACCCGGGTTCGAAGGCCGGCTACCAGCTCCTCGCCGAGCAGGTGGTCTGTACGAACAGCAACGGACGAGCGCCGAAGCTCACCGCGGTGACGAACGGTGTGCGGTTCGACCTCGGGCCGACCGACATCGTGAGCTGCACCTTCAAGAACAGGAAGCAGGTCGTTGACCTGGGCATCGTCAAGACCGACGGGGGGGTCTCCACCGTGCCCGGCGGAACGGTGACCTACACGCTTAGCTACGGGAACAAGGGCAACACCGCCGCACCCGGCACGGTCATCACGGAGACCGTGCCGGTGAACACGACGGTGGATCTCGGTACGGGACCGATCGACGGCAAGAACGACGGTTGGGTGTGCAACGGCCTCGAGAGCGGTTCCTTCCCCGCCGGCACGACCTGCACCCGAGCGGTGGGCACCGTCGCGGCTGGGGCTTCCGGGTTGACGGTGACGTTCACCGTCCGGATCAACAACCCAGTCCCGTTCGACACCACGCAGATCACGAACACGGCCGTGATCGGCTACGACAGCTCGGCGGGCCCCGACTCCGATCTCTCGGACAACACCGCGACCGACACCACGCCTGTGTCGGTGAGACCCCGGCTGACGGTCGTGAAGACCTCAGTGCTCCAGGGTCAGGCCTGCCCGGGTGTGGACGGCACGACGCTGACGATCCTGGCTGGCCAGTCGGTCACCTACTGCTACCGCGTCTCGAACCTCGGGAACGTTGCGCTCGTGGACGTGACCCTCGTGGATGACAACGGCACACCCGGCGACCCGGGTGACGACTTCACGGTGACGCTCACGGGGCTCACCGACCAGGACGGTGACACGCAGGTCGACGACCTCGCGACCGGGGCCAGCGCGACCGGCGCGTCGAGCCCGCTCAGCTTCGAGCCGGGCACCATCGTGAACGTGGCGGTCGCATCGGGGTCGAGCGGCACGGGCGAGCAGCTTTCGGACACCGATGCCGCGGTGGTGCAGGTGAACGACGTTGCGCCGACGGTCCAGGTCACGAAGTCCGCCAACCGGAGCTCGGTCGACGAGCCGGGCGCTCCGGTGATCTTCACGGTGTCGATCCGCAACACGTCAGCAGAGTCCGTCACGGTCACCTCGATCACGGATTCGGTCGAGGGTGGGACACCCTTCTCGGTGACGTCGGCGGCGGCGCCGGTCACGGCAACCACCTGTGCCACGGGCGTGTCGATCTCGCCCGGCACCACGTATATCTGCACGTTCGCACTGCCGGTGTCAGGTGATGCCGGCGATGTCGTAACCGACACGGTCGTCGGCTCGGTGGTCGACGATGACGGCACGAGCGTCAGTGATCGAGACGATGCCTCGGTCGCGATCACCGACGTGCCCCCGACCATCGAGGTCACCAAGGACGATGGCGAAGCGAGCGTCGTCGCACCGGGCGGTGCGGTGACCTACACGGTCTCGATCGCGAACACGTCCCCTGAGGCGGTGACGGTCACGTCGATCACCGATTCGGTCGACGGTGGGCCAGCCTTCAGCGTGGCCGCGCCCGCGGTCGACCCGGTGCTCACGACCACCTGCGAGACCGGGACCCGGATCGAGCCCGGGGGGCTCTACACCTGCGAGTTCACGGTCCGGGTCAGCGGCTCAGGTGGCCAGACCGTGACCGACACGGTGGTCGCCACCGTCGTCGATGACGACAACACCACGGTCACCGACGGGGACGACGAGCAGACGCCGGTCACCCCGTCGGCGGATCTGGCCATCGTCAAGGAGACGCCGTCGGCGGCGTTCACGGTCGGTCAGCAGGCGACCTACACGCTGCGGGTCACCAACAACGGGCCGTCGACCGCCACGAACCTCGTCGTCACCGACACGCTGCCAGCGGGTCTGTCCCTCGTGTCGATCGACGCACCTGCCGGGTGGGTCTGCTCCGGCACGGCCGTGGTGACCTGCACCGGAGCGTCCCTCGCAGTCGGTGGCACCGTTGAGATCAGGCTCGTGACGCTCGTCGGGGCTGCCGCGCAGCCGTCGGTGACCAACGCGGCGCAGGTCAGCGGAGCCGAACCGGACAGCGACCTGTCGAACAACCGGGATGAGACCACGACCCCGGTCGTGGCGGTCGCCGGGGTGACACAGGTGCGGCCACCGACCCAGCAGGGACCACTTCCACGCACCGGATTCGACTTGGCCCGGTGGACGGCCTTGGGCGTGCTGCTGTCGGGGGTCGGCATCGCCCTCGTCGCGGTCGGCCGACGCCGCCGAGCGTGACCGGCTGGTCGGCCGTGACCGGCCGGCTCGTACGAGTCCGGCTTGGGGAGCACACCGATCGCGGAGGGGTGCACGTCTAGGCGGTAGCGTGCCCGGCTGCGACGTTGGCTCCTCGGCGGCTCCCGTCGGGACGTCACTGGAGTCGAGGGTGGTCGTTGATCCGGCTGGAGACACGTAGACGGACGGAGGACGACTCGATCACCGAGCTCCCGGTGCTCGCACCGCGAGGCGTCGCAGTCACGGAGACCGGCGATCGCCGCGGAGCACGATCAGACGATGAACCCCAACCCAAGCGGTCAGCCTGCATCGAGTTCCATCGCGCCGCAGCGCACCAGGCTGAGCCGGAACATCCGCGTCGTGTCGCTGGTGTCGTTCATGCAGGACACGGCGTCGGAGATGCTCTACCCGGTCTTGCCCTTCTTCGTCACCGGAGTGCTCGGCGCGCCTCCTGCGGTGCTGGGTCTGATCGAGGGACTCGCCGATGGTGTCGCCTCGGCGATGAAGGCGGTCTCGGGCCGTCTCGCCGACCTGCGCCACCGACGGCCGCTGATCGCCGGTGGCTACGGGCTCTCGGCCTTCGGGAAGCTCCTGCTGGCCCTGGCCGCCACCTGGCCTGTCGTGCTCGCCGCCCGGTTCACCGATCGGGTGGGCAAGGGGCTGCGTGGCCCACCCCGTGACGCGCTGATCGCCGACGACACCACCCCGGCCGACCGGGGCCGCGCATTCGGCTTCCACCGCGCCGCTGACACGGCCGGGGCGGTGTGCGGGCCTCTCCTCGGCCTGGCGCTCTACGAGGTGGTCGGCCGACAGCTCCGCCCGTTGCTCTGGATCGCGCTGATCCCCGCGGCCACCAGCGTGCTGCTCGTCCTGCTGATCCGTGAACGACCGCACCCCCGTGGACGTCGGGAACGGAGCTGGTCCGTCGCCAGCCTCCCGCGCCGCTACTGGCGGTTGATCGGCCTGCTCGCCCTGTTCGCGTTGGTGAACTTCCCCGACACGTTGCTGCTGCTGCGGGCCAAGGACCTCGGATTCGACTTCGCCGGCGTGGTGGGCGTGTACGTCCTCTACAACCTCTCGTATGCCGCGCTCTCCTACCCCGCGGGGACGATCTCCGACCGGCTCAACCGGCGGGTGGTCTTCGGTATGGGCCTCGCCGTCTTCGCCGCGGCGTACCTCGGGTTCGGTCTGACGAGCCGTGCGGCTGGGCTGTGGTTCCTGTTCCCGCTCTACGGGGCCTACACCGCGCTCACCGACGGGGTGAGCCGCGCGTGGGTCGCTGACCTCGCTCCTGCCCACGCTCGGGGAACAGCCCTCGGCATCCACGCGGCGGTCTCCGGCGTGGGGTTGCTCGTGGCCGGACTCTGGGCGGGGCTCGCCTGGGGCGACACTGGGCGGATCCCGTTCCTCGTCTCGGGCATCGTCACCGCGGTCGTGGCGCTGGTGCTCTTCGCTGCCAAGCACCTCTTCGATGGCGAACCCGAGGCCACGGCAGCAGGCGAGGCTGGTTGAGCAACGGTGCAGCGACGGTGCAGCGGTCGCAGCTGGTCGAGCTGACCGCGCTGAGCCCACCCACGCCCAGCCCAGCGGGGCCGGCGGCTCACCTCGGCGGGGTCTGAACCGGAATGCGTCGCGGTCGCTCCCTCTCCGGCTTGGGGAGCCGTACCGTGAGCACACCCTCGTCGAGATGCGCTTCGACCGCGTCCTCCTCGACGTCTCCGGGCAGCGTCACCTCGTAGTGGAAGCGGCCCACCGTGCGCTCCCGTCGGCGGAGGATCCCCACGCGCTCTCGCTCCTTGCGCTCGCCGTGGATGGTCAGGCGCCTGCCGGCGACCTCGATGTTGATGTCGTTGCGCTTCACACCGGGCAACTCCACGTCCACCACGTAGGCATCGCTGGTCTCCTCGACGTCCGCAAGTGGCGTAAACCCCTCCGGCAACAGCTGGGGGAACCGGTTCCAGGTGTCGAGGAGGTCCGAGAGCTGTCGGGTGAGACGATCGAGCTCCGCGAACGGCTCCCAGCGAGCGACCGCGGTGCGGTCACCGTGAACTCGGCGATCCGGCACAGTCATGGCAGGTACCTCCTTCGTGCCCGCGTGGCGGGGGACGCAGGTGGTGCGGGACCAAGTCGACGCACTCGGCGAGCGTGGCGCACCGGCTTGCTCGCCGAGTGCGACGACCGGGTGGGTGATCATGCGGCGGCGGAGCTGACCTCCGACGAGGCGGTCTCGATCGCCTTCGGTCGACCGCCACCCAGGGCGACCGGCACCTTTCGAGGCTTGGCATGTTCGGCGACCGGGAGCCGCAACGTCAGCACACCAGCCTCGTAGCTGGCTTCGATGTGATCATCATCGAGCCCCTCGCCAAGGAAGAGCTGACGGGTGAACCGACCCTGCGGCCGCTCCGAGACGATCAGCTCCTGGTTCTCGCCTCGCGGCCAGGAACGCTCCGCCGTCACGGTGAGCACGTTGTCTTCGACCGTGACCTCGATCGACGCCGGGTCGACGCCGGGGAGATCGAAGTGCACGACGTAGTGCTCATCTTGACGGTAGGCGTCCATCGGCATCATCGCCGGCCGTGAGGCGACGGAGAACGCCTGCTGCGTGAGGCGATCGAGCTCACGGAACGGATCGAACCTCATCAGCATCTCTCACCACCTCCTTCGCGTCTGCTCGAACGCCAGATGCGGTGACCGGTGAACCCGGCACCTGCTATGACGCTGCAGACGGGCCGGCTATTCCCGACGGTGGTCCGCTCGCTCGGCGCGGAGCGCGTCCGCAGCCGCGAGCGCGCGCTGCTGCCACGGCGTGGCACCGAACCTCCCACAGGCCGCAGCGCCGAAGCGCAGCTCCGTCAGCGCTTCCTCGGTGCGCCCGAGGGTGGCGAGCAGCAGACCGACCGCGGTCGCGGTGGAGCCCCAGAACGTCAGACCTGCTAGCCCGCCGATGAACGCCAGGCGCCAGCGGAGTGGTTGCAGCATGGGAAGCAGCTCGGCTGCCCACCGGCGGTCACCGACCAGCGCGACCGCTTCAGCGAGCGTCACCGCGCCGCACAGCCAGGCAGCGTCCACACGCCAGCCTTCGAGCCCCGGGTCCCGCAAGAACGTGGAGACCTCCCGCGCCGCCTCGTCGAGCGCACCGCTCAGCGCGAGCGTGAGCGCGAGCGCACAGCGGTAGCCGGGAACTTCGTGACCGTACTGCTCCACCCCGGCGCGGGCGATGATGGAGGCTTCCTCGGTGCGTCCGGTCACCGTCATCCAGGTGAGCTGGTGACCACCCCAGGTGCGCAGCGCGGTCGCGTTGCCCACCCCGTCCCAGAGGGCGAGCGCCTCATCTGAGAGCCGGCGACCGTTGTCGATGTCGCCCTCGACGATCGTCAACAGGGCGTGCCAGGCCGCTACACGCCATCGCTGCATGACCTCGCCGGACGCCTCGGCTTCCCAGCGTGCCGCGGCGAGATCGTGATCGACGCCACGTCGGTCACCGAGCTCTGCGCGGTCGGAGAGGCGAGCCAATCGAGCGTCGAACAGCGTGCGCCTGTCACCCCGACGGCTGGCGATCTTGGCCACCTCGTTCGCGAGGACGATTCGCTGCTCGGTCTGGGACGGATGGCTGAACGCGATGCGACCGGCGACGAGCGCGCTGCACAGCACCTGCTCGTCGCCGAGCGCTCGGGCCCGCTCGACCACCTCGTTGGCCAGAGCGACCCGCCGCTCGAGCTCGTGCGGACGGTGGAGGGCGTAGGCGAGCTGGCCCATGACGCGCAGGTGCAACGCGTGGTTGGTCTCGGGGCGGAGTCGTCGCAGCGCCTCCTCCAGGAGGTCACGATCCGTGTCGGACGCGAACCAAGCGGAGGTTTGCTCACCACCACCGCTGAGGCCGAGCACGGCCAAGGCGAACAGCTCCGGATCGCCACAGGAGCGAGCGGAAGCGATCGCCGCGAGATGCTCGGCGCGCGCGTGCTCGAGCGCTCCACGGGCCGCGGCGCACCGGCCGACCGCGAGGTGCGCCCTTGCTCGGGAGCGCTCGTCGGGAGCGTGGGCGAGCGCCGTCCGGAAGCGATGCTCCGCGGTCTCCCATGCCCACTCGTCGAGCGCCAGCTGCCCCGCCTGCATGGCGACATGGTGGACCTGGGTCCGGTCGGCCAGCTCACCGGCCGCGAGGAGCTGCTGGAGGATCTCCCCTGCCCGGGTCGGCGCGTCGGGCCGGCGGCACCAGAGCTCCGCGATGGCGGCGTGCAGCCGGGCACGGCGGGTCGGGCCGAGCGCGTGCACCACGGCATCGCGGATGAGAGCGTGCGTGAACCCCCAACGCGGAACGGGCCCGTCGATCGGACGGATGAGCTGGGCGAGCGCCGCCTGTTCCAGGCCGGCCTGCGCCTCCTCCTCGGCGACTCCGGCCACGGCGCAGACCGTCGCCTGGTCGAAGGTCGTGCCGGCGGCCGCGCCGACGACGATGCACCGGGCGCCAGCGGGTGGGAGCTGGCGGCGACGCCGTTCGATGTGGGCCGCGACCGTGCCCGGCATCTCGATCGTGCCGGAAGCCGCGGCGCCGATGGGCTGTCGAGCCAGGCTCCGCAGGAGCTCCACCGTGAGGAACGGGTTGCCGTCGGTGAGCTGGTCGATTCGCCGGACGAGCTCGTCGTGCTGGAGGTCAGAGCGCGTCGGCTCCAGAGCGGAAGCGAGCGCCGCGATCTCCTCCGGTGGCAGGCCACGGAGGTGGATCGTCGTCACTGAGGGATTGCGGCGGAGGTCATCGAGCAGCTCCGAGACCGGCTGGCCGGTGTCGATCCCGCTCCGGCAGGTGATGATCAGCAGGATCCGGGCACCCCGGAGCGCTCCGGGGAGGTACCGGACCAGCGCCACTGTCTCGGGCCCCGCCCACTGCAGGTCATCCAGCACGATCGCCAGCGGAGAGCGCCGGGCGATCGTCGTGTACGCGCGTGCCACCGCCTCGAACAGGCGTATCCGGTCGTGCTCGTCGTCGCGGCCGGTGGCGACTCCCCTTCGAGGTCCGCGCTCGTGCTCGGCGGTGGATCCGTGTCGCTGGTCGAGCCGGGCCCGAAGAGCGGGGACCAACACCGCCAGCTCCTGTGCGGTGGTGCCGAGCGCGGTGAGCTCCTCGTCGCTGGCGTCGTTGACCGAGCTGGTGAGCGTCTCCACGATCGGCTGATACGGGACGCCGGTCTCGTCGCAGGTCCCGAGTAGGACCGTGCCACCGGCCTGGGCGATCCGATGCGCAGCCTCGAGCGCCAGCCAGGTCTTCCCGATCCCGGGTTCGCCGGAGAGCACCACGACGCCTGAGCCGGCCCGGGTCGCGGCGCGCCAGCGGTCGTCGAGCACCGCCAGCTCCTCCTGCCGCCCAGTGAAGAACCTGGGGCGGGGTGGGAG
>JBBFLY010000059.1:0-19279 GCA_037478855.1 Acidimicrobiales bacterium
GGTATACGCGGCCAGCGGCGACATCGGCCTGGCGTCCATCGGAGGTGCGTCCGGCAACGATCCCGGATGTTCGCGAGCACCGCTGAAGACCGACCGATACACCTCCAGCCACGGACGGCGCGCTCCCCCCGTCTCGACCCGTTCGAGGAACTCCGCCACGATCGCCTCGGGTGCACCGGTGGGTTCGGCATTGGTGAGCACGGCGATGCCCACTCGCTCGGCGGGCAACATCGCCACGCTCGCCGAGACCCCTGCGGCCGATCCGCCGGAGTGGCTCAGCCGTACCCTTCCTGCCTCGTCGACGGTGATGCCGACGCCGAGCCCGTACAAGCCGGCACGACCCGCCGTCGAGGTCGGCGCGTTGGTGGTCATCCGTGGGGTGATCAGGTTCTGCACCTGCTCGGGGTCGAGCACCTCGTCGGAGCCCAGGCGACCAGCACTCAGCATCACCCGCATCCACTGCGCCAGGTCACGGGCGGTGGTCCACAGCTCGGTTGGCCGTGCCTCGCGGTCACTCGGGGCCAATCCGTCGCCGGCTCGCGCATGGGGCGATGCCCGGTTGCCATCGGGTGGTCCTTCACCGACCCATGTCCGGGTCATGCCTGCCGGCACGAACATCAGTTGCCGGGACAGCTCCGCCCAGCTCGCGTTCTTCGCTCGGGCGACAGCGGCTTCAGCCGCGAGCACACCGACCTCGGTGTAGTGGTAGCTGGTGCGGAACGGGCGGAGCGGGAACGCATGCAGCATCTCGATGACCTGCTCGTCGGAGTAGCCGAGGTCGGCGAAGAGCACACCGGCCTGGTCGGGTAGCCCCGATCGCTGCGCGAAGAGGTCTTCGATGGTGGTGGCGTTCGAAGCGACGGGCTCGGCGAGCGAGAACTCCGGGAGGTAGCTCCGAACGGGGTCCGTCCAGCGCACCCCTCCCTGCTCGACGGCTCGAGCCACCACCGTCGCGGCCACGGGCACCGAGAGATCTGCCACGGGGAAGACCGTGTCTGGGTCAATCTGCTGATCATCGCCGAGTCGGCGAACCCCGAACCCCTCCGCGAAGACCAGCTGATCGTCGTGCACCACCGCGATCGCCATGCCGGGGACACCCAGCTCCTCGATCGCCCGCTGAGCCATCCCCGGGAGGGCATCGATCGCCTTCTGGACACCGTCGGTGGGCACCTGCCACAACGACGCGTCCTCCGGGGCGCCGTGAACCGGCGGCAGGGACTGCCCGGAACCACCGCAACCCGAGGCGAGTAGCGAAGCCACCAGCAACACCGGTCCGACGACTGCCCATCGAACCGCCACCGACCGGCGTCGTTGCCGTGGACCTCGACGGGTCATGGGCGGGAAGCACCCCGACGTCGGTGCCCCATGAACACGGGTGGGAGCACCAACAGCGCCACCAGGGTCATGAGCGGGAGTGCGACCGGTAGCGCGGGGGCGACACGGTCGTAGACGACCGGCGCCACCGCCCGCCAATCCCGGCTACCTCCCCCGGCCGACAGCACCGAACCGGTGCGGCCTGCTGCCCCCATGGCCGCCTCTGTTCCACCCCCAGCGTCGGATCCGGTGCCGCCGCCGGCAGCTCCCGCCGACCTGCTGGCGGTGGCAGCGCTGCTACCGCCACCCCCGAGACCGGCGGGGTCGACGGCGTCCAGAGGTGGCGGTGGGGACGCGGGTCCCGTGTCACCCCGGAACCTCGGGTTGGGGCAGTTGTCGGCCGTGAGCGTCTCGGGTGCGGTGCCGTTCATCCGGGCGATCGAGTTCGCCACTTCCTGGGAGAGATTCGGTGGAAGGGGTGAGTAGCCGATGTCGGCCATGGCGATCTGGCCCTCGCAGGCGATGTAGCGCAGCCACTGGGTCAGAGTCTCGGCCACCCCACCATTGACGTAGGGGCCCTTGCAGGTCGGGCGGTCCGCCGCCGGCGCACACTGGGTCACGATGTAGCTGTAGGCGGAGATCGGGTAGGCCTCCGGGTTCGTGCTGTTGTAGACGCCGGAGAGCTCCTGGCTGAGGTCGGGCCGCAACCTGGCCGACTCGAGGGCAGCGGAGATGTTCCGGGCGAAGGGCAGCACCCATTTGCCGGCGCCGTTCTCGATGTAGGCGGAGGGCGCGTTGTAGACCTTCGAGTAGCCGAACTCGTCGTAGCCGATGCTCCAGAGCCCACCGGGGCTGGCGATGAACTGCGCGATCTGGTCGGAGCCTCCGAAGGCCTGGGTCCTGGGAGCGAAGTTCGGCGAGCTGTCGAGCTGGATGATCCGTACGTCGGTGGGGAACTGGTTCCGGGCCGCCCACGGGCCGAAGACGTCGGGCGCGACGTTGGCCACGAAGTCGTAGAACAGCGCGGTGGTCCCCGATTGCCCGCCCCGGTAGACGACCGTGATGGGCTGATCGGGCAGCTCGAGACCTTTGTTGTCAGCGGTGATCGCCGGGTCGTTCCAGCGGGAGATGTCCCCGGTGAAGATGCGCGCCACGGTGCGCCTCGAGAGCTGGAGGTAGTCGACCTTGCGGCCCGCTTTGTCCTGGACGTTGTACATGATGGCCACTGCGCCGGCGGTGCTGGGCACGTACTGGTAACCCCTCGGGGGGTCGGTCCCCGACTGCAGGGCCGAGAATTCGGCTTCGGTGGCCGCGAAGTCGACCAGGTTCTGCGCGAACGACATCAACCCCTGAGGGGAACCGGTCGGCAGGTAGTTGACCCGCAGGCCTCTGGTCTGGGCATCAGCGACCCACTGCTGCATCGCCAGCGCGACGTAGCTCGAGCCCGAGCCGTTGATCGGCGCCGGAGCGGCCTGCGAAGCCCGGTGCGGCGGTGCAGCGGCGAGCATCGCCGCGAGGAGGACCACCAACCCCCACCGCAGGGCGCGGTGCGGACGCAGGCTGCGGCGTACCACCGCCCTCAACCGAACCTCCCCTGCACGTAATCGAGCGTCCGAGGATCGTCGGGAGTGGAGAAGATCTTCGCCGTGGGTCCCTGCTCGATGACCTGACCAGGCTGGTTCTCCTCCGCGAGGAAGAAGGCCGTGTGATCCGACACCCGGTGGGCCTGCTGCATGTTGTGGGTCACGATGACGACCGTGACCTGCCCCCGCAGCTCGGCGATGGTGTCTTCGATCCGGCGGGTCGAGGTCGGGTCGAGTGCCGAGCACGGCTCGTCCATCAGCAGCACGTTGGGGTGCACCGCCAGCGAACGGGCGATGCACAGCCGCTGCTGCTGCCCGCCGGACAGTGCGCCACCAGGACGGTCCAGGCGGTCCTTCACTTCTCGCCAGAGCCCGGCGCGCTCGAGTGACTCCTCGACGAGGCGTTCCTTGTCGTCGCAGCGGATGCGCGCCAGCTTGAGACCGGACAACACGTTCTCCCTGATCGTCATGGCGGGGAAGGGGTTGGGTTTCTGGAAGACCATGCCGATCCGCATGCGCACCTCTTGTGCCCGGCGGCCCGGGGCGTAGATGTCCTCGCCGTCGAGCAGGATCTCGCCGGCCAGCGCCGATCCCGGGACGAGCTCGTGCATGCGGTTCAAGAGACGCAGGAACGTCGACTTCCCACAGCCGGACGGTCCGATCAGCGCGGTCACCTCACCGGCTCTCATCCGAAGGTTGACCCCCTCGAGCACGAGGTGGTCACCGAACCAGGCACAGGCGTCACGAGCCTCGAGCTCGGCCGGCCCGGGCGGAGGCCCGCCCACCAAAGTGACCGGCGATTCCTGGCGGGCACGTGAAGTCGGCCGTCTCGATAGGGGACGAGCGAGGGTCGTCTCAGTCACGGGGTCGAGCTCCTTGCTGATGAGCTTGCGGTCGAACGTGGCATGGACGCCGCCCGGGCCTGGCGTCGAGAGCGATCTCGGCCGACAAAACGGGCGATGGCGAAGAGGCCGAGCACGATGGTCATGAGCACCAGCGCCCCCGCGAAGCCTCGGGCGATCGCCGCCTCGTCAGGCTTACGGATGTTGCGGTACACGAACAGCGGCAGGCTCTCCTGCGGCCCGCGGAAGGGGTTGCTGTTCATCAGGTCGTAGCCGAAGGCGGTGAACAGCAACGGCGCGGTCTCACCCACGGCCCTGGCGATGCCCAGCACGACAGCGGTCGTCATACCCGTCCGGGCGGTGGGGAACACGACCGACCAGACCGTTCTCGCTCGTGACGCGCCGAGAGCCAGGCTCGCCTCGCGCAAGCCGTCGGGCACGAGCCGGAGCACCACCTCCACGGTGCGGGTGATGGTCGGCAGCATGGTGATCGCCAGCGCCAGGCTGGCCATGAAGCCGTTGTAGCCGAACAGTGGGTTGTTGCTCTGGGCGTAGGGCAGGATCAGCACCGCGAAGATGAACAGGCCGGCGACGATCGAGGGAAGCCCACTCATGGCGTCGACGAAGACCCGCACCGGTCGCCGCCAGCGGCTGCGGGACTCGTTCAGGAACACCGCTGCCGCGATGCCGAGCGGCAGCGACCACAGCAACGCCAAGCCGACCTGCTCGACGGTGCCCACGATGGCGTGCGACCCACCACCGGCCGTCGCCGGCATGAGCGGGGTGATCCCTTGCTGGTCCTCGACGAAGAAGTTCGGGCGCAACGCCCTGAGCCCCTCGACCACGATGTAGCCGATCAGCACGACGAGCGGCACGAGCACCACCAGGGCCCCGGTCACCACGAGCAAGGTGACCACGCGGTCGGTGGCCACGAGCCGTCCGAGGCGATCGGCGGTGACCACCCCGAAGATCACCAGGAACGTCAGGTACGTGCACACGACGAACCCGAACAGGTCGACGCCGCTCAGGATCCGCTCGAAGATCAGCCAGTTGACGCAGTAGGCGCTGATCAGCGAGCCCACCAGGGTCACCACGTCGGTGGCCGTGCGCTCCCGCGGCCGGCGGCGGTGGAACGATGGCGCGCTCACCGTGCCGGGGCGGACCGGGCCGCTGCCGGGCCGCTGCCCGGGGTCGGTACGAGGCGTCGTCAGCACACTCACAGCTCCACCCCGACCCCTGAGCGGCTTCGAGCCACCACCACCGACGCGACCATGTTCGTGGCGAGGGTGATCACGAAGAGGACCAGGCCTGCGGCCATGAGCCCCGAGACGGTGAACTCGTCCGCGCCGGCTCGATTGGCGATGAACCCCGACACCGTCGCTCCGCCGTTCTGCAGGATCTTCCAGGAAACCACCGGCACGCCGGGGAGGATGATCGCCACCGCGATCGTCTCGCCGAGCGCCCGACCCAGGCCCAACATCGACCCGCCGACGATCCCCCCGCGCCCGTAGGGCAGCACGACGGTGCGGATCATGCCCCAGCGGGTGCTCCCCAACGCGAGGGCCGCCTCCTTCTCTCCCGGGGGAGTCTGAGCGAAGACCTCCCGGACCACGGAGGTCACGATCGGCAGCACCATGAGCGAGACCACGATCCCGGCGATGAAGATCGATCCGGTCAGGTTCGATCCCTCGTCGGTGGCGAAGATCGGGATGAACCCCAGGTGGTCGGTCAGCCAGCGCGAGACCGGGACGATCTTGTCGGTCAGGTACAGGAACCCCCACAGACCGAAGAGCAGGCTGGGGACTGCCGCGAGGAGGTCGACCGTCGCGGTCAACCACTTGCGGGTCTTCGCCGTGGAGTACTCGGTGATGAACAGCGCGCAGAGCACCCCCAGGGGGATCGCGAAGCTGACCGCCACCAGCGCCACGAGCACCGTGCCGCACAACAGGCCCAGCACCCCGATCCGGGGCGGCTGCACGTCGGTGCGCCACTCCTCCCGGGTGAGGAACTGCCACGGACCGGTGATCTCGATGGCCTCACGGCTCTGCAGCAGGAGGAACACCCCGACCAGGCTCAGAAGCACCAGCACCGACAGACCGGCGGCCATGGTCAGATGATCGAAGCGCCGGTCGGCCCGGCTCGGGACGTCACGGACCACGCGGGGAACGCGCTCGACACCCATGGCCGGCTACCCAACCATCCCCAGTCGAATCCGTGGTGAACGAAGACCGATGCGACGGTGAACCGCGGGTGTCAGGCCGTGGAATGATCAGCGCCCATGGGACAGGAAGCCGTCGATGACCTCATCCGCCTGCTCGACCTCGAATCGATCGAGGTCAACATCTTCCGCGGGCGCAGTCCGGCGGTGGCCCGCCAACGGGTCTTCGGCGGGCAGGTCGCAGGCCAAGCCCTGGTGGCCGCGGCCCGCACGGTGGACCCGCTCCGAACGGTGCACTCCCTCCACGCCTACTTCCTTCGCCCCGGTGACCCGTCGATCCCGATCCTCTACGACGTCGACCGGATCCGGGACGGTCGGTCGTTCGCCACCCGCCGGGTGGTCGCCATCCAGCACGGGCGGGCGATCTTCAACCTGCAGGCGTCGTTCCACGTCGCCGAGGCGGGGTTCGACCACCAGGCACCCATGCCCACCGATCTGCCCGATCCCGAATCCCTCCCCGACTTCAAACAGCGCTGGGCAGCGTGGGCGGAGCTGATGGGCGACGACTACCACCGGGACCGACCGATCGACACCCGCAACTGCGACTGGGAGCCAGCGGACCGGACTCGTCCGCTGCCCCCCTACCAGCGGGTTTGGCTCCGAGCAGACGGCGTGCTGCCCGACGATCCGGTGCTGCACGCCTGCGTGGTCACCTATGCCAGCGACATGACCCTCCTCGACACCTCCCTGCTCCCCCACGCGGTGGGCGCGCTCGACGACGAGATCTTCATGGCTAGCCTCGACCACGCGATGTGGTTCCACCGACCGTTCCGGGCCGACGACTGGCTGCTGTACGCGCAGGACACGCCATCGGCCTCCGGCGGTCGGGGGCTGGCTCGCGGCTCGATCTACACCCGTGATGGTGTCCTCGCCGTGTCGGTGGTGCAGGAAGGACTGATCCGGGTGATGCACAGGTGAGGCTCACTCGTTCCACTCTCGCTGCCCTCGCCGCGCTGACCCTGCTCGCGGCAGGCTGCTCGGGCGGCGACGGCGCCGCCCCACCGGCCACCCGCGAGCTCCCAGGAAGCACGGCGGGAGCGGCACCATCTGGCGGGGAGAGCGGCCTCGAGGGCGTACGCATCCGCCTCCAGCCCGTGGCGGAGGTCGACACGCCGGTGGCCATGGCGACACGTCCCGGCTCGGATGATCTCTACGTGGCGGAACAGGGTGGCGTCGTACGCCGCATCCGGGTGACCCGCCGCGACGATGCGGTTCACTACGAGGTCGACCGCACGCCGGTCCTCGACCTGAGCGACGAGACTCGAGCCCGCGGCGAGCAGGGGCTGCTCGGCCTGGCCTTCTCCCCCGACGGGTCCACGCTGTACGTCGACTACACGGACGCGAACGACGACTCGACCCACATCGTCGCCTACCCGATGTCCGGCGAGCGAGCCGACACCTCGAGGGCGAAGGAGCTGCTGCGCATCCCGCAACCGAACCGCAACCACAACGGAGGCCAGCTGGCCTTCGGTCCGGACGGCTACCTCTACATCGGCATGGGCGACGGTGGCGGCGCCGGTGACCCGCAGGACAACGGGCAGAACCTCGACAGCCTTCTCGGCAAGATCCTTCGGATCGACCCCACGCCCGATGAGCCGCAGCCCTACCGGATCCCCGCTGACAACCCCTTCGCCGCAGGTGGTGGCCGACCCGAGATCTGGCTCTACGGCGTCCGCAACCCCTGGCGCTTCAGCTTCGATCGACAGACCGGCGACCTCTGGGTGGCCGACGTCGGGCAGGATCGGATCGAGGAGATCGACTGGCTCCCCGCATCAGGGGGAACCGGGCGGGGCGCGAACCTGGGCTGGGTGTTCAAGGAGGGCAGCCGCACCTTCCGGGGAGAACCCCCGGAAGGCCTGGTCGACCCGATCTTCGAGTACGACCACGACGACGGGAGCTGCTCGGTCACGGGCGGGTTCGTCTACCGGGGCACGGCGATCCCCGAGCTGGCCGGCACCTACATCTTCGGGGACTACTGCCGGGCTGAGCTGCACGGCCTGCTCGCCGCGGACGGGGTGGTGCTCGACGAACGGGCGCTCGGGGTCTCGGTCGCCCCGCGCTCGCTGTCCTCGTTCGGTGAGGACCACGCCGGTGAGCTGTATGTGCTGTCCACCGCCGGTACCGTGTACCGGATCGAACGGGCGTGAGCGAACGGCGGTCATCCCGCGTCAGGGGACGACATGGTGGCAGAGCACAACGCAGCCCGATCCCTCGAGGTGGCATCCGAGCTGCCGCGCGCCGCGCCCAGCCCAGCGGCTGCACCCCCCGTCGGGGGTCGGGCTGAGGATGCGGCCCTCCGCCGGCGTGGCACCATCCTGCGCGACGGCTCGACGCTCCACTGGTGGCGGGAGCTGGTGATCGTCGGCACGCTCTACGTCGCCTATGCGTCGATCCGCAACCTCTCCGAGGGCAAGCCATCGACCGCGTTCCAGAACGCCCTGCGCATCATCGACTGGCAGAAGACGCTGAACATCGCCCACGAGAAGGCGATCCAGGACTGGGCCTTGAACTGGACACCGCTCATCGTTGCGAGCAACTACTTCTACGGCTCCGCCTACATCGCCGTCTCGATCATCGTGCTGGTCTGGCTGTACCGGCGCTTCCCGGACGACTACCCGTTGCTGCGCAACACGCTGGCCATCGGCACCATGATGGGCCTCATCGGCTTCGCCGCCTTTCCGCTCATGCCGCCACGCCTGCTGGATGTGATGGGTGACGGCCGGGTCTTCGGGTACGTCGACACCCTCGTGAAGTACCCGACGTTCTGGTCGTTCGAGTCGCCGACGATGCAGAAGATCTCGAACCAGTTCGCAGCCATGCCCAGCCTGCACTGCGGGTGGGCGTTCTGGGGCATGGGGGCGCTCCTGCCCCGAGTGCGCACCTGGTGGATGCGATGCCTGGCCGTGGCCTACCCGATCGCCACCACCTTCGTGGTCGTCGCCACCGGCAACCACTACTTCCTCGACGCGGTAGGAGGCGCGGCGATCTTCGCGGTCGCCTACGCGCTGGCCCGACTGGTCACCCGGGCCGGCCGGAGGGGTCTGCGGTTGAACCCAGCGATCGCGGAGCGGTAGGCGGCGAGGTTCAGCTCAACCACGTCGTCCCAGTCGACCGGCGCGGGGGTCTCGCGGTTGTGCTTCGCGATCTGCAACCGCAACTCCCGGTCCCGCACGATCCGCACGAGCTGCTCGACCATGTCACGGTCGGAGCGGGCGAGCAGTCCCTCCCGCCCATGCTCCACGAACTCGCGGATCCCGGTGCGAGCCTTCGCGACCACCGGCAAGCCGGCGCAGCGGGCTTCGAGCGCCGCGATGGCGAAGGACTCGAGGTTGGCCGGTGCGACGAACACGTCGGCAGTGGCGTAGAGCTCGCGGATCTCGTCGCGCGACCTCCTGCCCGCGAGCTCCACCACCTCAGCGAGACCATGAGCTCGGATGTAGCGCTCGAGCGAGGCCCGCTCGGGGCCGTCGCCGACGATGAGGAGCCGCACCCGGATCTCGGGAACCTGTTCGCGAACCTTGCGCACCATCTTCACCAGGTGCAGGGGACGCTTGCGCGGGGCGAGACGCATCACCGAGACCAGTGTGATCGTGCCGGGGTCGGTCTCCAGCGGTTCGACCTGCCAGGAGCGGTGATCGATCCCGTTCGGGAGCACGAGCACCTCCCGACCGTCACCTGCGATCCGGCGGATGGGAGCGGCCGCCACGCTGCTCACCGCAGAGAGCACGGCGTCCCACTCCGACCACCGGAACGCCCGGTCGAGCAGCGCGAACAGCGGGGTGGCGTAGCTCCACAGGCAGTGCGTGGTGATCACCGTCGGGATGCCCCGCGACTGGGCTGATGCCGCCGCGAGGTAGGCGAGCGGGGAGACGATCCCGCCATGGAAGTGCGCGACATCGACCCGCTCCCGCTCGAGCAGCGACGACACCAGTCGGAAGGTCCTCGGGGTGAACGGGATGTTGAACGGCAGCAACGGGACGTCAAGCCGGTGGACGGGCACCCCGTCGACCTCCGTAGCACCCGAGGTGGGGGTGATCACCATCACCTCGTGCCCAGCCCGCTGCAGGTACCGGGCCAGGTCGTGAACCTGCATCTCGATGCCGCCGATCTGCGGGAGGTAGCAGTCGGTGACCAGAGCGACGCGCAGCGCTGGATCTGGAGGGGCAGGGTCGCGAGACGTCGGTTCGGTGTGCGTCACGAGCGACCTCCGGGCCGGGACCAACCGATCGTAGCCGTCGTCGGAGCCAGCCAAGCTGCACCGGGTGGATCGCGTCGCACGCTCGGCGGTGCACGGGCCGGCGGGAGATGGTGCATGCTGATGCGGATGCCGGGCACGCTCGTGACGTTCCACGCCCATCCGGACGACGAGGCGCTTCTCACCTCCGGTTCGATGGCCAAGGCGGTGGCGGAGGGCCACCGGGTCGTGCTGGTCGTGGCCACCTGCGGGGAGGTCGGCGAGGTGTCGCCCGAGTTTCTCGCCCGGGGGGAGTCGCTCGCTGACCGCCGGGTCCGAGAGACAGAGGCTTCCGCCAGGGCGCTGGGTGTGCACCGCCTCGAGTTCCTGGGCTACCGGGACTCCGGCCTCGCAGGTGACGCCGGGCCGGGTTGCTTCGTCGACGCCGATCTGGAGGAGGCGGCCGGCCGGCTGTCGGCGATCCTGCAGGAGGAGCGGGCCGACGTGCTCACCATCTACGACCCCCACGGTGGCTACGGGCATCCGGACCACGTCCGCGTCCACCGAGTGGGTCGGCGCGCCGCCGAGCTGGCGGGAACCCCGTCGGTGCTCGAGGCGACCATCAACCGGGACCTGCTCCGCCTCGCTGCCGATCTGGCGCCCGCGATGGGCTTCGACCTGCCCCCTGACGTGGTGCCACCGGACCTCTCGGCGTGGTTCGCGTCTCCCGAGGAGATCACCCACACCATCGACGTCAGCGACTTCCTCGACCGGAAGCGGGCGTCGATGGAGGCTCACGCCAGCCAGACCACGGCCGCCACCAGCACGGTCCGCACCCTGCAGATCTTCCTCTCCCTACCCGACGAGCTGTTCGCAGCGGCGTTCAGCACCGAGTGGTTCATCGACCGATCCCGACCGGGCCTCGCGGCACGCGACCTGTTCAGCACCGAACCCAGTCGGCGTGGCGGATCCTGAGACGAGCACCCGCGCCCGGATGGCTGAGCTTCCCGACGAGACGGAGGTGACCGCTGAGGGCCTTGACGCGCTGAAGGTCCCCGCGGAGCTCGTCGAGCAGGAGCTCGGGGCGAAGAGCCCGCTGCGACGCTTCACCGAGCTCGCGCTGTCGCTGGCGGCAGTGGTGGGGATCTTCGCCTTCGCGATCCCGGCGATCAGCCAGACGGACTACGCGGAGATCTGGGGCGAGTTCTCCCAGCTCCGCGGCGGCACGCTCGCAGCCCTCTTCGCGCTGTGGTGGCTGGTGATGTGGACGTACACGGGGGTGCTGGTGGCCGCGCTCCCGGGGCTCCGCCGGGGGCAGGCGTTGGTCGTGAACCTCGGTGGCAGCGCGGTGTCGAACGTGGTGCCCTTCGGCGGTGCGGCGGGGGTGGGTGCGACCTACGCGATGGAGATGTCGTGGGGGTTCACCCCGGCTGCCATCACCCTGTCGATCCTCGTCACCGGCGTCTGGAACGTCTTCACCAAGCTCGGGTTGCCGGTCCTCGCGCTGGTGCTGCTCGTCCTGGAGGGGGAGACCGCCAACCAGCTCGTCGTCCCGACCGTGCTCGGTCTCGCCGCGCTGGTCGTCGGGGTCGGGGGCTTCGCGCTGGTGCTGCGAAGTGACGATCTGGCTGAACGCATCGGCTCCCTGGTCGACCGACTGGGAGGGCTCGCGGCGCGCGTGCTGCGACGTCCCCATCGGGATCTGCGGGCCGTGATGGTCGAGTTCCGGCATCGGAGCATCGGGCTGCTGCGCACCAGCTGGAAGCGCCTCACGGTGTGGATGCTGATCTACAACCTCGGCCAGTTCCTGCTGCTGCTGGCCTGTGTTCGGGCGCTCGGTGCGGGCACCGAGGAGCTCGGATGGATCGAGGTGCTGGCCGCGTTCACGTTCGCCAACCTGCTCACGACGATCGCCATCACCCCGAGCGGGGTTGGCTTCGTCGAGGCCGGCACCGTCGCGGCGCTGATCGCGTTCGGCGGTCCTCCAGCCGGCTCGGCCGCTGCGGTGTTCCTCTTCCGGGGGTTCACCTACCTGCTGGAGATCCCGATCGGCGCCCTCGGGTGGGTGCTCTGGGCCGTCATGACGGCTTGGCGTCGCCCGGCACCGGTGGGTCAGGTCTCGCCAACCTGACGCCTGCCCGACTGCGTGCCCACGAACGGCTGGTCGCACACCTGCGAGCGGGGTGCGAGGGCCCCGATCGAGGTGACGCCTGCGGGGGACGGGAAGGATGCGGGGGCGTTGTGTGGACACCGCCGGCGTCACCTCGATCGGGACGGGACCCATGGTGACGGGGCAGAGACAACCCGGGGTGACCGGTTGAGAACAAGTCGGAAAACTCTCGCCCAGTCGAGCGCTCAAGGATCGAAGCGGTAGCCGACCCCGCGGATCGTCGAGATCCTCGGGGTGGCTCCGGCTTCGATCTCGACCTTCTGGCGAACCCGGCGGACGTGCTGGGTCACCGTCGCGGGGTGCTGCCACTCCGACGACGAGTTCCACACCGCCCCCAGCAGCTGCTCACGAGACAGCACCTGCCGGGGATGCGACGCGAGGTGGCAGAGCAGCTCGAACTCCTTGCGGGTGAGCGTCACCAGCTCCCCCCGGACCCGGACCTCACCGGCGAGCTCGTCGATGACCAGATCGCCGAAGTCGAGCCGCTGCTTCACCGGAGCCGGCTGGGTCCGGCGCAGCACGGCGGCGACTCGGGCGCTCAGCTCACCCGGCGCGAAGGGCTTCACGAGGTAGTCGTCAGCACCCAGCCGCAACCCCACCACCCGATCCTCGACGTTGCTTCGGCCGGTGAGCACGACCACCGGGATCGAGCTGACCCGACGGAGCTCCACCAGCCAGTCCAAACCCTGTTCGTCAGGCAGGCCGAGATCGAGCACCACCAGGTCGAACTGCCGCGAGCCGTTGAGCTCCCGCGCCCGCGAGGCGGTCGCCGCCTCCACCACCTCGAAGCCGTCGGCCCCCAGCGCCTGCGCAGCGAGCGCCCGAGCGGCCGCATCGTCATCGACGACGAGCACCGTCGCACCCATCAGCGATCGCGACCTGTCGGGGACCGCGACCCCACGCACAGCCCACGCAGCGATCCAGCGAGGTCCATCAGGCGTTGTATCGGTCGAGGCCGAGCCCAACTCAAGCACGGATCGGCAGCTCGAACCACAGACGGGTGCCCTCACCCGGCCGGCTCGCAGCCGCCAGCTTGCTCCCCATCGCCTCCACGAGGAGCCGGCAGACGGTGAGCCCGACGCCGGCGCCGTCTTCGAGATCCGGGTCGACGAAGCGCACGAAGGGATCGAACGCCCTGTTGAGCTCGTGCTCGGTCATCCCGCGACCGGTGTCCTCCACCGAGAAGCGCACGGTGCCGGGCGTACCGGGCCCGACCGCCAGCACCACACGGCTCGCCCCGCTGTGCTGCAGGGCGTTGACCAGGAGCCGCTCGAGAACCTCGACGACCGCCGTCCCCTCGCCCAGCACCGGCTCGTCGCGCTCGATCGCGGTGATGACGGTGACCTCGGCCTCCTCGACCAGCGGCGTGATCCGGCTGCACACCTCGAAGACGACCTCGAGCGGGTCGACGGTCTCGGGGCCGAGGCAGGGGGTTGAGGCGGCCCGCACCACATCGGTGACCCCCTCGAGGAGGATCGTCATCCGACCGGTCGCCCGCTGGATCCACTCCAGCGCAGCCTGCTGGTCCTCAGCCAGCGGGCTGCGAGCGAGCAACCCGCTGAACCCGGCGACCGTGTGGAGCGCGCCTCGCAGCTCGTGGTTGAGCGAGCGGGTGAGCTCCAGAGCGAACGATCCCGGGGTCTCCGCGGCGGACCCCACCGTGGTGCTCGTGTGAGCAGAGATGGTGACCATGCTCGGCAGCTCCAGCGATCAGCACCCGCAACGTTCCGACCCTGACAGTGTTCCGTCCCTGAAAGTGACTCGGCGGGCTGATGTCATCGCTTGATGAGGCGATCGGCTCATTGGTTTGACGATGTCGCGTGCCGATGGTGGGAGCGGACGGACCGCGACGCCTCGGCGCGCCTGAAGACTCGATGCGGGGCTCCGACAGCACCAGAGCAAGGGAGAACCATGTCGTTCCGTTCGTCCAGCATCGCTGCAAGGCCCACTCCACCACCGCCCGCCGACCCCCGCCCAGCGGGCGCCGAAGCCGATGGGTTCACAGCACAAGCCCGGATCGTCGTGGTCGACGACGAGCCGACCAACGTGCTCGTGCTCACCCGGATGCTCGAGCGGGCCGGCTACCGCCACGTCGTGTCGTTCACCGATGCCCGGAACGCACTGCGCGAGCTGGACCGGCTGGAACCTGACCTGGTGCTGCTCGATCTCCACATGCCGGTCATCGACGGCGTCACCTTCCTCACCGAGCTCGACCGCCAACTCGACGACCGGACCTATCTCCCGGTGCTGGTGGTCACCGCGGACGTCACCGACCAGGCCAGGACAGCCGCGCTGACACGTGGCGCCCACGACTTCCTCACCAAGCCGTTCAACTACACGGAGCTGCTGCTGCGCATCCAGAACCTCCTCCGCACGCGCTTCCAGCACGTCGCCCTCGAACGGGAGCGTTGCGCGCTCGAAGCGCGGGTCGGAGACATCGAGCACGCCGCCAACGCGCGCCTCGAGCAGCAGCGGCGGCTGACCCGCCAGATCGAGCAGATCATCGAGAGCCGATCAGTCGCCATCGTGTTCCAGCCCATCGTCGATCTGACCACGGCCTGCATCGTCGGTGCGGAAGCACTGGCCCGCTTCACCCCCACGCCCGTCCGCCCACCCGAGGAGTGGTTCGAGGACGCCCGATCGGTCGGGCTGCTCACACACCTGGAGCTGGCGGCCATCAGCACAGCGATCGACCATGCCGCTGCGCTGCCAGGCGACGCATTCCTCGCGGTGAACGCGTCGCCAACGACGCTGCGCTCCCCACGGCTGCTCGAGGAGCTCCGGCGGTTCGATCCGACGCGGGTGGTGATCGAGGTCTGCGATCAGGATGAGTCGGGCGACCACGAGTCCCTCCGGGACGCGGCACGGCGGGCGAAGCAGCTCGGAGCCCGGGTTGCGGTCGACAACACCGGGGACGGGGCCGCCGGTCTCGAACGGATCGTCGCCATCGAGCCGGACCTCGTGAAGCTCGAACGGGAGCTGATCGCCGACATCCACCACTCTCCCGTCAAGCGCGCTCTCGTGAACGCGCTCGTGCACTTCTGCAACGAGACCGGCGCGACGCTCATCGCCGAGGGGATCGAGCGGGTCGAGGAGCTGTACACCCTCCGATCGCTCGGGGTGAGGACCGGCCAGGGCTACTTCCTGGGACGGCCCGCCCCTCTCCCGCTCAACCCCCCGACGATGCGGCAGCTGTGGCTCGAGCCGTGAGGGTTTTCCATTCTGTTTCCGAGTTGTGCAGAACGCTCGCGAACGCGCCGGAACATGCCTGAACCGCTCGATCCCCGGAGTCGATCCCCCCTCCAGAGCAACTCACCGGCATCGCAACCCTCGGCGACTGCCCCGTTCTGGAGGTACGCACCATGCGTGTTCGGATCACCCGATGGCGGCGAGCGGCAGTGGCGCTCGCCATGGCACTCGCGCCGGCCGCCGCGCTTGCGCCGGCCACCGTCGCATCGGCCGCGTCGGCCAATCCCAAGCTGTACGTCTGGGGCAACAACGCGTTCGGGCAGTTCGGCAACGGCCGCATGGGGTTCGCAGGTGGGGACCCCACCGGCTTCGATGCCGAGCTCTCCTCACCCACCCGAGTGCCGGGCAGCGCATCCTGGGCCGACATCTCGAGCGGCGTCAGCCACTCGGTCGCCATCCGCAAGGGCGGCACGATGTGGGCCTGGGGCTTCAACCCCTTCGGTCTCGGGGTCGTCGACAGCTGGGGCAACCAGGTCAGAGTCTCCCAGTACCCGGTGAAGCTGCCCGGTGGGAACAGCTGGGCTGATGTGGAGACCACCGAGACCTACACCCTCGCGCTGCGCAAGGACGGGTCGCTTTGGGCCTGGGGTGACAACACCCACGGCCAGCTCGGACTCGGCGACACCGAGCCACGAGCGGTGCCGACCCGGGTCGGCACCGACACCAACTGGCGTCGCGTCGTGGTGACCCCGTCGGGTACCTCGTTCGCCCTCAAGGACGACGGGTCGCTGTGGGCCTGGGGCAACAACCGCTCCGGCGCACTCGCACTGGGGAGCACCTCTCCTGAGCCGCCGGCCCTCATCGACTCCGACCCTCACCCCACACCGGTCCAGATCCCCGGATCCTGGAGCGCCGTGGCCGCCGGTGGGCGCCGGTCGACGCACGTGCTGGCGATCACCGCTGATGGCCGGCTGTTCGCCTGGGGTCAGAACTGCCGGGGTCAGCTCGGACTGGGCACCGCTCCCGTCGACGGCACCGACTGGCACTGCCTGGACGACCCCCGGCCGACCCCGGTCCAGGTCGGCTCGAAGAGCGACTGGGTGACGGTGGTCGCCGGCTCCACGCCGATCGACGGTGGGTTCTCCCTGGCGATCGACAGCTCCGGAACCCTCTACGCCTGGGGGGACAACATCGCCGGGCAGCTCGGCCTCGGCACCTCCCTCGCCGATGGCGACGGGCTGCGCAGCGAGCCGGCGGTCGTCACCGGCGGCAGCTGGTCGACGGTCTCCGCTGGGTACGGGTTCACCCTCGCCATCCGCTCCGACGAGACCCTCTGGAGCTGGGGATGGAACCCCACCGGCCAGCTCGGCAACGGCAACCCTGGGCCCGGGTTGAGCAGCATCGAGTCCTGGTTGGTCGACACCTCGGCCCGTCAGACCTCTCCGCAGCAGGTCGGCACCATGAGCGGCTGGGCCAGCGTCTCCGCCGGCGGCCTGCACGCCATGGCGACCCGCTGAGGCACCGAGCTCCACAACCGACCCTCCAGCGGACCGGCGTCGCTCCCCACAGCATCGGGGAGCGACGTCGGTTCGCGTCCGGGGTCAGCCACGGGTCAGGTGCTCCCGCCGCCGGTCCGCTCCAGCTCGAAGCGGTAGACGTTCGTCTCCCTCTGCTCGAAGCCGATGCGGCGATACAGCCGGTTCGCCGCCTCCCGACTCGGGCGGGAGGTCAGGTCGACGGTCCGGGCACCGAGGGCGCGGGCCCGATCGAGCGCCGCGCGGTTGAGGGCCTCGCCCACCCCCCGGCCACGGGCCGACCGGTCGACGACGACGTCTTCGATCCACGCCCGCAAACCGGTCGGGATGCGGAACAGCGCGAGGGTCAGGCTCCCCACGATCTCGCCGTCGGACCGGGCGAGGAGCAGCACCGTCGCCGGTGACGCCACGATCTCGGCCAGCTCCTCCTCGGTGGGGGGAGGGCTCGAGGACGAGAGCTGGGGCACCAGGCGTTGGAAGGCCTCCACCACGTCCGGCGTGACGACCTCGCACTCGACGATCTCGATGCTCATCGGCGCTCACCGTAACGGTCCGATCCACCGAGAGCCACGACCGCCCGGTACGGTGAGGTGATGGCTGATGCGCAACGGCCGAGCCCCCACCTGGAGCACGTTCGCTGGTCCCGGCGACCGCAGCTGTTCGCCCCGGTGATGCTGGTCGCGCTCTCCGGCTGGAGCGATGCCGGCGATGCGGCCAGCGGCGCGATCTCGGTGCTCGCCGAACGCTGGCGGGCACGCCCGTTCGCCGACCTCGACCCTGAGGTCTTCTACGACTTCGCCGCCACCCGGCCGCTGGTGCGGTTCGACGCCCGGGGCGAGCGCGAGATCGTCTGGCCGCAGATCGAGCTCTCCGCGGCGACGATCCCCGACGCCGACCTCGACGTCATCTTGGTGATGGCACCCGAACCGCAGCTGCGCTGGCGAACGTTCTGCGAGCAGATCATCGGGGTGGCCCGCGCCTTCGACACCCGGCGGATCGTGACCTTCGGCGCCCTGCTCGCCGAGGTGCCGCACTCCCGTCCGGTCCCGGTCTTCGGCATCGGCCACGAACCCGAAACGGCCCGCGAGTTCGGTCTGCTCCCCTCGCGCTATGAGGGCCCAACCGGGGTCACGGGCGTCCTGCAGGTCCTCGCCCGGCAGGCGGGGCTCCAGTCGTCGTCGCTGTGGGCTGCGGTACCCACCTACGTCCCCTCGTCCCCCTCCCCCAAAGCCACCCTTGCCCTGGTCGAGCGGGCGCTGCGTCTCCTCGACGCCTCGCTCGATCTCCGGGAGCTGCAGCAGGCCGCGCGCGCCTACGAGGAGGAGGTGAGCTCGCTCGTCGACGACGACGAGGAGACCCGGGAGTACGTGCGTCAGATCGAGCTGCGCTTCGACGAGGAGGAGCCCACGCTCCTCGACGACGGCTCGACGCTCGTCGAGGAGGTCGAGCGCTTCCTGCGCGATCAGGAGTGAGCCGCGCGAGTGTCGGCCTGATCCCGACCCATCGGGGCGTGTCGTGGCCACGGCTGCACCTGCTCGAAGAGCCTGGCCAGTCGCAGCACCACCTCGTCCGCGTGCCGGCGGCCGATGATCTGCAGCCCGACGGGCAGCCCCTCGGAGCTGAGACCGGCTGGGACCGAGCAGGCCGGGTTCCAGCACAGGTTCGCGAGCATCGTGAACGGCACGCTCATGGCCCCGGCCGCCAGCGGGCCGAACCGCTCGATCAGATCCTCGCCGGCGATCGTGGTGGGAGACGGGCCGGCAGCGTCGAACGCGGGAACGGCGGTGGTCGGGGTCAGCAGCACGTCGACCTCCTCGAAGATGCGGGCCACGTCGGCCTCCAGCTGGAGCCGCCGCCGCAGACCCGGCACCAGGCTGCGAACCGGCCGGTCAGCGCTGCTCTCCAAGCTCATCCGTACGAACGGCGTGAGCTCCCCCAACCGCTCCGGGTAGTGCTCCCGCTCGTCGATGTCCAGCCACAGCGTGAGCGCGCCCACCTGCAACCAGGTCCGGATCGGATCCGTGAGCTGCACCACCGGCTCGGCCAGCTCCACACCTGCCGCCCGTGCCAGCCTCTCCGCTGCGGAGCGCGTGAGGTCGAGGACCTCCGGGTCGACGACCGCGAATCCGAGATCCGCCGACCAGCCGACTCGCAACCCCGTCACATCGAGCGACTCGATGGCGTCCTCGTAGCGCACCCCGGGAGGAGGCAGGGAGGTCCGGTCGGCATCGTGCGGGCCGGCGGTGACGTCGAG
>JBBFLY010000060.1:0-17896 GCA_037478855.1 Acidimicrobiales bacterium
CGGCGAGCAGGAGCAGCCCACCGACCCGCAGGCCCCGACGCCGCCGCCTCTCGACCCGTCACCACAGCTGCGGGTGGTGCTGGCGAAGCTCGCGATCATGCGTGCCGAGGACCTGCTCGCGAACGACCAGCACACGCTGACGCTGGCCCGCGCGGAGCTCGACGCGCACAACCGGCGTCGTGACGAGGCCCAGGCTTCCGTCATCGGCGCCGAGCGCCGCCTCGATCAGGCGCGCCAGCTTCTCGCCGAGGTGGCCGTGAGCTCGTTCATGTATGCGACGGGCGGCGCGAGCAGCCCCACCGCGAGGCTCACGATCTACGAGAGGAAGAAGGAGCGGACGCTCACCCGCGCGGTCATGGAGAACCGGGTGGAGCTCGTCCGGCAGAGCGAGGAGGCGTTGGCAACGGCGCGGCGCGGGCTCGAGCGCTCGCAGGCCGCGGTCGACGAGTCGGCTGCCCGGGTCGCGCAGCAGGAGGCGGCGGTGGCGCTCGCCGAGCAGATGCTCGACGGTGCCCGAAGGGAGCTCCGCGTCGCGCAGGCCAGCGACGTCCCGGTGCCGTACGACCCTGGCGCCACCGACCGCTGGCAGCTGTCGATCGCCGGCGAGAGCGTGCTGACCCCCGAGGAGCTCACCGCATGGTTCGAGCACGTCGGCGGACGGAGCCGAGCCGCCGCACCGGTGGCCGACCTGGCCAGGTGGTATGTGGAGGAAGGTGCCGCGGAGGGGCTGCGAGGGGATGTCGCGTTCGCTCAGGCGGTGTTGGAGACCGGCGGGTTCACCAACGACGACACGGTGCGGTTCAACAACTACGCGGGCATCGGCCACTGCGACTCGTGTCCGACGGGCTGGAGCTTCCCGTCACCGCAGCAAGGGGTGCGGGCGCAGATCCAGTTGCTCAAGAGCTACGTGTTCGAGCGACCCGAGTACCGCTTCGACCTGGTCGATCGTCGGCTGCGGGGTCCGGCGGGCTGCTGTCAGACCTGGAACCAGTTGACCGGTGTTTGGGCGTCCGCCTCCCACTACGGCCCGTCGTTGCTCGCCATCTACCTCGACATGGCTGAGTTCGCGCTGGGTTGGCGCACGATGCTGCGATCCGTTGGCGCGGGTGGCTGAACCTCCGGCGCTCACTCCACCAGTCGCAGGGTGGCCGGGATGTTCATGCGCCGCAGCTTGCGGGTCGCCAGAGCCGGAGCGAGCGCCACGACCACCACTCCGAGGGCTCCTGCGGTGAGGTAGGTCGTGGAGCTGATGTGGCGCGCGATGGCCAGATCGGGCAGCGTCTCGGGCAGCAGAGCGCCGGTCATCCACGCCAGCAGCCTGGCGCCGACCGCGACTCCCACGACGGTGGCGATGACGCCGATGATGGCGCTCTCGGCCATGGCGACGGTCAACACGGAGCGCGTCGGAAGCCCGAAGGCGAACATGGTGGCGTGCTCGCGGGCACGCTCGTCGAAGCTGATGCTGGTCGAGTTGAACGCGATCATGAGCGCGAGCAGCAGCACGGCTCCGCGGATGATGTCGAGCACGTCGGTGAGCTCGCTGATCGTCTGCTTCAGGTTGGCGATGATCGAGGCCACCGGTTGGACGGCCGCGACCGCGGGTTGCGCGAACAGCGCCCGCTGCACGGAGCGGGTGTCGACGCCCTCGGCGGGAAGGATCTGCGCTCCGTTCACGACGCCCCCGAGGTTCATCACCGCCGCTTGCCGGAGATCGAGGAAGGTGAGGAAGCGGTAGGGGTAGGCGTGGATCGCCGTGACCCGGAACGGGCTCTCCTCCCAGCGGTAGCCGAGCCCTTGGCGCACCGGATGGCGCATCGTCACCTGATCGCCGACCGCGACTCCAAGGTCGCTGGCGGCCTTCTCCGAGATCACGACCCCCCGTTCGACCGTCGGATCGAGGGTGCCGCTCAGAAGGGCGGGGGTCCAGATCCGGCTGTCGAAGGGAACGAAGTCGATGAGCGTGTCGAAGCGGACGTCGTCCCCCACCAGCTGGCCACCGACCCGCAGGGTGGGCTCCACCCGGGCCACGCCCGGCGTCGCCGCGAGCTGCTGAACCTCCGGCGCGTCCACGAGTGTGAAGTCCCGGAGGTCGACCGTCATGCGCTCGGGGTTGGTGCGCAGCAGGCTGCGCTCCGTCCGGTCGATGGTGAACAGGAACGAGTCGATCATGCCGATCACCCCGATCAGGGTGGTGATGACGGCTGCGATCCCGAGCGCGGTGAGCAGGGTACGTCGGGGGGCCCGCAGCACGTTGCGCAGCGGCATCTGGCTGATGCTGTCACCGGGGAGGGGGAGGTGGATCGCCAACCTGCTCAGGCCGCTCGTCGCGGTCACGCGGGGTCCGGTGCGGATGGCTTCCACCGGCGTGACACGGACGGCCCGCCAGACGGGGTAGACGGTGGCGGCGAAGGTGAGCACGAGACCGAGCAGCGCGCCGCGCAGGTAGATCCCGAACTGGAAGGGCGTCTCCCAGACGGGTAGTGGGAGGAACCGCTCGATGACCGACGACGTGAGCGAGCCGACGATCGTGCCCACCGCCATGCCGAGCAGGACCCCGAGCGCTGAGACCTGGAACGCCACCAGCAGTGGCCGCACGGCGAGACCGCCGGCGGGTAGACCGAGCGACATGCCGATGCCGATCTCCCGTCGTTGCGCTTCGACGATCCTGCTGGTGAGGTTGAACGCCGCGAAGGCGGCACCGCCGAGGATCAGCAGGGCGAAGATGTTGTAGAGGCGCTGATCGCCCTCGATGTCGTCGTAGAGGATGCGGTACTCGCGCTCCTCGGCCAGCGGGGTCACCGTGGTCGCCGTGTCGGGGAGGGCGGCCTGGAGGGCGGAGCTGAGCGTGGCCCGCGCGGTCTCGACGTCCACGCCTTCGGCGAGGCGGACTCCGGCCTCGTTCACCTCCCCCGGTCGTCCGGCGAGCTCTTGTGCGACCGGGAGCGGCGCCCAGAGCACCGCGAAGCCGGCGGCGCCGAGCAGCGAGCCGCCCCGGCCGGTGACGAGGAAGTGCTGGGGTGAGAGCGCGGTCCCCACGTACGGCAGAGTCCGTCCGCCGCTGATGGTCAGCTCCCCGGTGGGGGGGAGCGCCTGGCGGTCGGTGAAGTGACGGTCGATCAGCAACGCCTGCTCGGCTGGCGCGAACATCCGCCCCTCCTGCAGGTCGAGCCGGTCGACCGGCGGCCCGCCGCCGTCGGTGGTCTCCACGCCGACGATCTCGCCTGGCACCAGGATGGTCCGACCGTCGGTCGAGGCGTCCACCTGGGTTGGGGTGACCAGGCGGATCGTCGCCTGGTCGATGATGCTCGCGGGGATCGACGCGAGCGCGGCGCGCAGTCGTGCGTCGTCGACGTAGGTGCCCTCCGCCAGCGAGATGAGCAGGTGGTGCGCGGCGAGGGCCTCGTAGCTGCGGTCGTAGGACGTCCGCCGCCAGCTCGACGAGCTCATGAGGCCCACGTAGGTGCCTGAACCGAGCGCGATGACGAGCGCGATCGCGCCGACCTGCACCCAGCGGCGACGCAGGTCACGCCATGACCAGCGGAGCCACAGCACCGGGGAGCTCATCCGTTCACCACGAGGTCACCAGTGCAGCTCCTCAACCGGGCGACGCCCACCCTCGGGTGGGCCGTCCCGGCGGATCCGACCTGCGCTGAGCTCGATCACCCGGTCTGCCATGCGGGAGATCTCCCGGTTGTGGGTGACCAGGACGACGGTTCGCCCGGCGCGTGCCTGTGCCTGGAGCAGAGCGAGGATCTGCACCCCGGTGTGGAAGTCGAGCTCCCCGGTCGGCTCGTCGGCGAGGAGCACAGGGTTGCCCGTGGCGAGCGCCCGGGCGATGGCGACCCGTTGCTGCTCACCTCCCGAGAGCTGGGCAGGGAAGTGGTTCGCTCGGTCGCCGAGCCCGACCGACTCGAGGACCGTCCGCGCGGTCGAGATGCTGTCGCTGACCCCGGCGACGTCCGCGCCGAAGCGGACGTTCTCGAACGCGGTCAGCCCGGGAAACAGGTTGAAGCTCTGGAACACGAAGCTCACCGTCTCGCGCCGGTACCGGAACAGGTCCCGTCGACGGGCGCGGCGCAGGTCGCGGCCCGCCACCCGTACCTCACCGGAGGTGGGCTGGTCGAGCGCGCCGATGAGGTTGAGCAGGGTGGTCTTCCCGCTGCCCGAAGGTCCCAGCACGACCACGAGCTCGCCGGCGTCGATGGTCAGATCGACCCCGTCGAGGGCTCTCACCGTTCCGGCGCCGGTGGTGTAGTGGCGGCATGCCGCTTCGAGCTCGATCGTGCTCACGAGCAGAGCCTCTCGGTCCGGGGCGATCCGCGGGAGGGTAGTCGGGCCGGATGGTCCCGCCCGATCGTCCCCCCTCGCTCAGGACCTTGGACACTGTTGAGGGACGCGGTCTCCACGTACGTTCACGAGAGCAGGGGAAGGAGCGTTCGTCCGATGTCATCTGAAGCTGCGCGCGCTGTCGAGCCCATCAGGTGGTTCTCTGAGCTGACCCTGGCCGACGAGGCGGTCGTCGGTGGGAAGGCCGCGAACCTCGGCGAGCTGACCCGGGCCGGATTTCCCGTCCCACCCGGCTTCGCGATCTGCGCGCCGGCGTACGTCGATGCGATGGAGCGCTCGGGTGCGCGCAGGAAGATCCTCGAGATCCTCGCGACGCTTGACGCCGACGACCCCGAGGCGCTGGCCGGAGCGTCGGCTGCACTGCAGGGGCTGGTGCGCGAAGCCGGCATGCCGGCGGAGCTCCGTGAGCAGCTCGCGCAGGCATATCAGGCGCTCGGCACCGATGTCGCCGTCGCAGTGCGCTCGTCTGCGACCGGCGAGGACAGCGCGGACGCCTCGTTCGCTGGCATGAACGAGACGTTCACGAACGTGCGCGGTGTCGACGAGCTGATCGACGCCGTCCTCGGATGCTGGGCGTCGGCGTTCGGGGAGCGGGTCATCGCCTACCGGGCTCGTCGAGGGCTTGCCTCGGAGCCGGCGATCGCGGTGGTGGTGCAGCAGATGGTGGCGTCGGCCCGCTCCGGCGTCATGTTCTCGGTGGACCCCGCGACCGGCGACCGGTCCCGGCTCATCATCGAGGCGGCCTTCGGGCTGGGTGAGGTGGTGGTCGGCGGTGCCGTCGAGCCCGACACCTACGTCGTGGCCCGCCCAGACCTGCGTCTCCTCGAGGCGCGGGTCGGACACCAGGCGTTCATGATCGTGCAGGGCGCGGACGGTCGCGATCAGCGAGTCGACCTCTCCGAGTCCGAGGGAGCCCGCCGGGTGCTCGCCGACGACGAGGTGCTACGCCTGGCCGAGCTGGCGTTGCAGGTGGAGGCGCACTACGGCACACCCCAGGACATGGAGTTCGCCATCGACGCCGACGGCGAGGTCTGGCTCGTCCAGTCGCGACCCATCACCACCCTTCCCGCCACCGGCCCGGCGACGGGCACGACAGAAGCGGGCGGCGATGGGCCGGTTCTCGTGAGAGGGCTCGGCGCGTCCCCCGGGGTCGGTCACGGCCGGGTGCGGATCCTGCACTCGCCGGAGGAGGGGAGGAAGCTTCAGGCCGGTGAGGTGCTGGTGGCCCCGATGACCAACCCGGACTGGGTGCCGACCATCCGACGGGCGGCCGCGGTGGTCACCGACGGTGGGGGCATGACCTGCCACGCCGCGATCGTGAGCCGAGAGCTCGGGATCCCCGCGGTGGTGGGAGCACGCCACGCCACCTCCGTGCTGCGTGACGGGGAGCTGGTGACGGTCGATGGCTCCTCAGGGGTCGTCTCGGCAGGCGTGGTCGAACCTGCCGAGGGAGAGCAGCCCACACCAGCGGCGCCCGCCGTGCCGCCGGGACCACCGGCGGTCGTTGCGGCGCTGGAGCCGTTGGCCACCGCGCTCTACGTCAACCTGGCGTTCGCCGATCGAGCCGAGGCGGTCGCCGCACAGCCCGGCGTCGACGGGGTGGGGTTGCTGCGAGCCGAGTTCCTGCTCACCGATGCGCTCGGGGGGCGGCATCCGAAGGCACTGCTCGCTTCGGGGGGCGAAGGGGAGTTCGTGGAGCGGATGACGGAGACGTTGTTGCGGATCACCCGCCCCTTCGCACCACGTCCGGTCGTCTACCGCACGACCGACTTCCGCACCAACGAGTTCCGCAAGCTCGAAGGTGGTGAGGACTACGAGCCGCACGAGGCGAACCCGATGATCGGTTACCGCGGCTGCTACCGCTACATCAGGGATCCGGAGGTGTTCGCCCTCGAGCTGGAGGTGCTTGCCCGGGTCCGGGAGCAGACCCCGAACTTGCAGGTGATGATCCCGTTCGTGCGCACCGCCTGGGAGCTCGAAGCCTGCCTGGAGCTGATCGACCGCAGCCCGCTCGGCCGACAGCGGGGCCTGCGCACCTGGGTGATGGCCGAGGTCCCGTCGGTGGTCTACCGCATCCCGGAGTACGCAGCGATGGGCATCGACGGGGTCTCCATCGGCTCGAACGACCTCACCCAGCTCATGCTCGGTGTCGACCGGGACTCGGAGACGTGTGCGGAGCTGTTCGACGAGAGCGACGCTGCGGTGCTCGACGCGATCCGCCGGATCATCGAGGCCTGCCATGAGGCGGGAATCACCTCTTCACTGTGTGGCCAGGCGCCGTCCAACAACCCCGCCTTCGCGGAGCATCTGGTCCGAGCCGGGATCACGTCGATCTCGGTGAACCCCGACGCCGTCGACGCGGCCCGCGCCGCCATCGCCCGCGCAGAGCGGCGACTCCTGCTCGAGGCCTCCCGGGTGTCGGCGCGGGGTGGTCGCCCGAGGCGTGGGTCGCGCTGAGCGACGCGGCGTTGGCGTGAGCGGCAGGCGCGGCATCATGCGAGCAGGAGCGACGACGACCCTGAGACGGGACGACGGAGACAGACCCCGACAACACAGACCTCGACAAGACAGACACCGACAAGGAGACCACCGATGACCGAGACCAGCGACACTCGATCCCTCGAAGCTCGTGTGCACGAGCTCGAAGAGCAGGTTCGGCGACTCAACGAGGAGGTCCTGCAGGGCCAGCTCGAGGAGTGGAAGGCCCGCATCGATCAGCTCGAGGTGCAGATGCACCTCGGGACCATGGAAGCTCGCGACGAGGTGGAACCTCTGATCGAGCAGCTGCGGAACAAGTGGCTCGATGCCAGAGAGCAGCTCGACAAGGCCCAGACCGCGGCAGGCGAGGCGTTGGCGTCGGTCCGTGACGGGGTGAAGCGAGCCTTGCGCGATCTCGGCGACGCCCTCGACGACGCCGCCAAGCGCTTCCGGGCGAAAGACTGACACCCGGTCCACGGGTTCGCAGGGGTGGTCGCCGGTCACCCGTGGGACATCGGCGGCCACCCCGCTTCGCGCCCCGGGCCGCGAGCTGCGATCCCGTTGACCTACCGGGGAGCCGCGCCCCGGGGGACACCGCCTCGTGGGCCGCTGACCTGGGGTGCGGTTAGGTCGCCGCCTGAGCTGCCGACGGGTTGGTGGGGAACTGGCTGTGGAAGTGGCGGTGAAGGGACAGGGCACTGACTGAGTCACTGGATCGGACGGGTGAGGCCGGTGCGCGCATGCCGGGGGAGGCGACCTCGAAGCCACGGGGCATCGAGTGCTTTGACGCGCTCTATGAAGCGCACGTCTCGGCGATCTACGGGTACCTGTTCCGACGGGTGGGACGGAGCCACGCCGAGGAGCTCACCGCCGAGGTGTTCGCCCAGGCATGGGTGCAGCGGGACCGCTACGACCCGTCGCTAGGGTCGCCGGCCACCTGGCTCTTCGCCATCGCCACCAACCTGCTTCGACACCACTACCGCAGCGAGGATCGCCGGCGGCGTGCCCTGAGTCGCCTGGATCCGCCGGGGCAGGTCTCCAGCGGCGAGGACGAGCTGCTCGCGGGGATCGTGGCCGGCGGGGCCTTGCCGCGTGTCGCTGCAGCTCTGCTCGAGCTGGAGGCTGTTGATCGAGATTGCATCTACCTGTTCGCGGTGGCCGGGCTCAGCTACGATGAGATTGCTACAAGCTTGTCGCTACCTCTAGGTACGGTGAAGTCGAGGATGAGGCGGGCGAGGTCGAGACTGCGTAGCGCGCTGCGGGGGTTCTTGGACGTGGAGCACTAGCGACCAGAGGCGAGAGACGATGGACGAGCTGGATGCGATCCGAGCACTTCATGAGGCGATCAGTGCGCCCGACATGGCCACGGTCTCGCGCGTGCGGGCACGGGCCCTCGCGCTGATCGACGAGCTCGAGGCCTCCGCAGCCGTCGGTGAGCCGCGGGGATCGGTGCGCGACCCGTCAGCTGTCGGTGCGATGTCAGCGCCCGTCACCGCGCGACCAGCCGATTCCACCATCGACCTCACGCTCACCGAGCCGGTCGGGATGTCGGGATCGGGTCTGCGACCGCCACGATCGAAGGCCCCACTCGCGGCCGTCGCGCTCGTCGCGCTGATCCTCGTCACGGTGGTGGCGGCTTTCAGCGCAGACCCCTCCCAGGAGCTGCAAAGCGGCCTGCCGGAGCGCTCAGCGCAGGAACTCGTTCGGCTCGCGGGCTTGCACCCCGATCGGCCCCTCGGGCCGGGGGAGCTGCTGTACACCCGGGTGCTCGCGGCGAACGCAGACGACGGGGGAGCGGTCGAGGTTCGTGACGTGTGGATCACCCCCGACGGCGAGAGCTACGACTACTACCGGATGATCGACTCTCCGCAGGCGCCGTTGCCGCCGGTTCCGGTCGATCCCGTGGGTCCGCTGCTGCCCAACCGGGGTGCGTTCGCGGGGCTGTCCTACGACGAGGTTCGGACGATGCCGACGACGCCCACGGCGATCGAGGAGCACCTGGAGCGCTTCCACCGGTTGGCACCCGGTACCGAGAATGCAGCGCTGGTGGTGGCCAACCTGGCGGCGCTGACCGTCGCTCCTCCCGACGTGCGGGCTGCCGCCGTGGAGATCCTCCTCCGATGGGGCCAGCCCGTCGGCGAGGCGACCGACCCGCTCGGCCGGCCGGGCCTGCTGCTGCTGGGCGGTGACCCGGACGCCGTTCCGGTGCCACGGGGGTGGGCGGTGGTCATCGACCAGACCACGGGCCTTCCGCTCGCGGTGGCGATCCGTGTGCCCGGTCCGGCTGACTTCGCGTGGCAGCGGACGGTGGGCTGGTTGGCATTCGGGCCACAAGAGGTCCGATCGGCCTAGAAACCGCGGGGTCGCTGCGGGCAACACCTCCGTGACGACCAGCACGGAGGTGGAGATCCATGCGATCAGTGACCGCGGTTGCGTCCACGCTGGCGGCTCTGGCGGGCCTGCCGCCCGCCGCCCTCGCCGATCAACCTTCCGATGTGCGTCCCACCCCTCCCGAGCGCTACTGCCGGGTGGAGGCGCAGGATGAGGTGGAGGTCAGAGCCGGCAAGGTGGCCGCTCCGGTGTGCTTCGACTCGTTCGCCTCGCTGCTCGAGTCGCTCGGCGTCGAGCCTTCGAAGGTGGTCGATGACCCGGGTGCGATGTCGGCCTCGTCGTGGCCGAGCAACGCTCTCGCCGCCCACTACGAGGACGGCAGCGGCTCAGGCGTCTACATCGTGGTCGTGGGCGACGACTGCAACGGTGGCGGTCTCAATCTCTCATCGGACTGGAACGACCGCATCTACTCGACCCGACATCTCCGCTGCGGAACCGTGAAGCACTGGCGCGATTGGGGGATGCAGGGGCCGTCCGAGACGACCTCCGGCAGCTACGGCACCCTCCGCCCCCTGATCACCCTCGGCGGACAGGTGACGTCGATCCAGTACTACGCATGAGCGGGCATCCCACGTTCGCAGCAGGTCCCCTGGCCGAGAGCAGCTCGGTGCCGACGTTCGCCGAGTTCTGCTCGGCCGTCTCGAACGAGCTGCTCGTCGATCTGGACGGCGCCTCCGAGGAGTCGCTGCTGGTCGACGATCTCGGCTTCGACTCGCTGGCGCTCATCGAGCTGGTCGTGCTCGCCGAGCGCTGGGCGGCCGCCCCCTGGCCCGAGGACCTGATCGCCAGCCTGCGCACCCTCGGCGACGTGTACCACCACCTTTGCACGAGCGCCCAGGATGGGCCCCGGCCGTCCGCCCCGGGTGCTCCCGGGCGCCTGGAGGGACCGAACGTCTCGCTCCGCCCGGTGCTGGCCCAGGACGAGTCGTACCTCACCGCCCTCCACCTGTGGGGCGACGGCTTCATCCGGTATCGGTTCCGGGGGCGCACCCCGAACCCGGACGCGCTCCGTCGTCTCCTGTGGGAGGAGGTGCTCGCCCAGTTCATGATCACCTGCGGCGGCGGACGGAGGGTCGGGCTGGTCTCCGCGTTCGAGCCGGACCCCCGGAACCGGACCGTCCACTTGGCAGTCCTGCAGGATCCGGAGTGGGCCGGCAGCGGGCTCGCGCTCGAGGGCGTCGCCGTCTTCCTCAGCTACCTGTTCTCGCAGTTCGACCTGCGCAAGGTCTACGCCGAGTGCCTCGAGGGCAACTACACGCCCTTCGCCAGCGGTTCCGGTCGGTTCTTCGACGTTGAAGGCCGACTGCGGGCGCACGAGTACGTGGACGGGCGCTACGAGGACGTCTACCTCCTCGCGGTCGAGCGCTCGAGGTGGGCGGACCAGCATCGTCGCCTGTTCGGACAAGACGTGCCCTGGCGGTGACCCGGTGGCGTCGGCTTCCGGCGCTCGCGTCCTGTGGATGCACGAGGAATGAGGGAACCGGCGCCTGGCTGCGGGCAATACGAGTTTGCCGGCATACGCCGGCTGCCCCATCCGAGGAGGTCTGATCTGAGATGGCACTCGTTGTCCGTACCCGGGGGAACGTCCGCACGTCCGAGCTGGCTCCTCGCGACGCCTTCGTGGTCGCGTCCCTGGGGAACCTCGGCGCGCTGCGTGAGCTGGTCCGCTGCAGCTTCAGCGACGAGCTCGAGCAGACTGCTGCACCCGACGTCGAGACCGCACTGGCCCTCGTGCAGGCGGACTTCGACCGGTGCGACTTCCATCGCGGCCCGTGGGCCGAGGCGATGGAGATCGCCATCGACCTGTGGCGCGACGCCGGCGGCGTGGAGTGGACGACCCCGGCGCTCAAGACGGCGATCGCCCGGCGCTGCACCGACCCCTGGCTGGCCGACTGCGTGGCCTCGTTCATCTGGGAGCCCCTGGTGGGCGACCCGACCTCCCACACCCCCTTCGACGGCAACCACCGCTACTGCGTGCTCCGGTCGCTCGGTGTCGAGCGGGCGTTGATGCTCTCCGAGCCCTGGTAGCTGCCCCGCCTCCACGTTGTCATCGGATGACAACCCTGGTAGTTCTCCCAGTGGAGCCGGATCTGCCGGCATGCCGCAGCGAACCACGCACCAAGGAGTGTCCAACGCGCACGTGACCCGTTGATGAGGAGGTGGTGCTCGTGAGAGTCGCGGTCATCGCTCCGCCCTGGCTGGCTGTGCCGCCCACTGCGTACGGCGGCACCGAGCTCGTCCTCGACGTGCTCTGTCGCGGGCTTCGTGAGCTGGGCCACGACGTGCTGCTCTGCACCACCGGCGACAGCACCTGCCCGGTCGAGCGGCACTGGGTGTTCGACCGCTCGATCGGCACCGCCGCCATCAGCCCCGCAGCGGAGCTCCGGCACGTGATCGCCTCCTACGACGCAGCTGCGGACTGGCAGGCCGACATCGTCCACGACCACACCATCACCGGGCTCGCGTGGGGCGACACCTACCCGACGCTGCCGGTGGTCACCACCAACCACGGGCCGTTCGAAGGGGATCTCGCTGCCGTTCTCCGTCGGATGAGCCAGCGGGTGCCGATCATCGCCATCTCCCATCACCAGGCGTCGACGGCCAGGGCCATCCCGATCGCGGCAGTGATCCACCACGGGATCGATCTGTCGCGCTGCCACGTCGGGGACGGTCGAGGTGGCTACGCCCTGTTCCTCGGACGGATGAGCCCGGACAAGGGCGTGACGACGGCCATCGCCGTCGCCCGACGCGCGGGGATCCCGCTCAAGATCGCCGCCAAGATGCAGGAGCGCGCGGAGCTCGACTACTTCGCCGAACGGGTGCGCCCGCTGCTCGGAGGCGACATCGAGTACGTGGGCGAGGTCGGCGGCGCGGCGAAGAGTCAGCTGTTGCGCGACGCACGCTGCCTGCTCAACCCCATCGCCTGGGCGGAGCCGTTCGGCATGGTGATGATCGAGGCGCTGGCCCACGGCACCCCGGTTGTGGCGACACCGTTCGGATCCGCGCCCGAGATCGTCGACGACGGCGTGACCGGTTTCCTGCGCAACGACGAGGACTCCCTGCTCCGGGCCCTCGAGCGGGTCGACGAGCTCGACCGCGCAGCTTGCCGTCGGGCTGCGGAGGAGCGCTTCTCCATGCAGCGCATGGCCGCCGATCACGCTGCGTTCTACGAGGCGCAGCTCGAGCGGCAGGGCCTGAAGCTGCTCAGCGACCGGTTGACCGCCGACACGGGTGGTGCGCGAGGGGGGACTTGAACCCCCACGTCCTTGCGGACACAGGAACCTGAATCCTGCGCGTCTACCAAATTCCGCCACTCGCGCGAGTGAACGGCCTGTCAGGCTAGCCGACCGAGCCGCCCTTCACGAACGCCGGGCCGGGCACCGTCACGGTCCCCGGGTATCGTTCGGGTGTGGGGTTGAAGGGCTTCGAGCGCAAGCTGGAGAACCTGGTCGAGGGTGCCTTCGCCCGGGTGTTCCGCAGCGGTCTGCGGCCCATCGAGCTGGGTCGCCGTCTCACCCGCGAGATGGACGACAACCGCTCGGTTGACGTCAGGGGTCGCACCGTCGTGCCCAACGACTTCGTCATCGCCCTCAGTCCCGACGACCACGAGCGGTTCGCCCACATCGAGGACACGCTCTGCCGGGAGCTGTGCGACGCGGCGCGCGAGCACGCCCGTGACGAGTCCTACTCGTTCCTCGGGCCGGTCGCGGTGCAGCTCACCGTCGACCCGACGCTCCGAACGGGCACCTTCACCATCACCGCTCGGATGAAGGAGGGGCCGATGGGTGTCGGAGCAGGCTCGCTGCTGCTGCCGAACGGGGAGCGCTTCGTGCTCGATGAGCACCCCGTGCTCCTCGGTCGCCTCGACGAGTGCGACATCACCATCCTCGATCCCAACGTGAGTCGTCGTCACGCAGAGATCAGACCCCGTGGCGACGGCTTCGTGGTGGTCGACCTCGGTTCGACGAACGGTACGAGGGTCAACGGGGTGCCCGTCACCGAGCGGGAGCTGCGTGACGGCGATGAGCTGCAGCTGGGCAACACCCGGATCGCGTTCCAGGCCTCCTGAGGGGCTCCCGAGCGCTGCGTCGCCCGTGACGTGTCCGACCGTGGCACCGCGGTCGGCGACGGAGCTGTCATGAGGTTCGAGGGGTGCGCCGGTAATCTCGTTCTCCAGTGTCCGAGCAGCTGCTCCTCGTCCTGAAGCTCTGCCTCCTCGCCTTCCTGTACCTCTTCTTCTTCCGGGTGCTGCGAGCGGTGTGGGCGGAGGTGCGGGCCCCGTCGCCGGTGGGGGCCCCAGCCCGCGCCGGTGGCGCACCCGTCGCGAGCGCCCCCCCGCAGGCGGTCCGGCGTGACCGGCGGGTTCGCAGGCAGCGGCCCCCGCATCTGGTGGTGGTCGAACCACCCGAGCAGCGGGGGGTCTCGTTCCCGCTCGGGAACGAGGTGACCATCGGACGGGCGGCGGGGTGCCAGGTCACCCTCGACGACACCTACGTCTCGCAGCTCCACGCCCGGGTGTTCGTCCGTGACGGCGCGTACCTGATCGAGGACCTCGGCTCGACGAACGGCACCTACCTGAACCGCCAGAGGGTCTCCGGCCCGATGGTGGTGCGCAAGGGTGATCGGATCCAGGTCGGCAACACCGTGTTGGAGCTGCGATGACGGCGCCGGCCGCACGGCCGAGGTGGTGCCCATGACCGCGTTCTCGTGGGGAGCGGCCACCGACACCGGGCGCGTCCGATCAGCCAACGAGGACTTCCTGCTCGCGGTCGACGGGCTGTTCGTGGTCGCAGACGGCATGGGCGGCCACCGCGCCGGGGAGGTCGCCGCCCATCTCGCGGTGGAGGAGCTCCGACGGCGCATCGCGGAGACCGACGGCCCGCACACCATCGGCGATCTGGTCCAGGCGGTCGAGGAGGCGAACGCCGTGCTGATCTCCACCGCTGGCGAAGACCCGGAGCTGCGGGGGATGGGGACCACGCTCTGCGCGCTGGCGCTGCTCCGGGAAGGGGACCGCGACCTGCTCGGGGTGGTGAACGTGGGTGACTCGCGCCTCTACCTGCTCAAGGACGGTGAGCTCGAACAGATCACCGAGGACCACAGCCTGGTTGCGACCCTCGAACGGCAGGGGCGGCTCACCCAGGCGGAAGCGGCGGTCCACCCGCAGCGGAACATCCTCACCCGGGCGCTCGGCATCGACGAGCGGGTCATGGTCGACTCCTGGGAGATCGTGCCCTTCGTGGGCGACCGCTACCTGTTGTGCAGCGACGGGCTGTTCAACGAGGTGGACGACAACCGCATCGCCGCGACGCTGCGTCGGCTGGCCGATCCCGGTGAAGCAGCACGCGAGCTGGTGCGGCTGGCGAACGAGAGCGGGGGGCGCGACAACATCACCTGCATCGTGGTCGACGTCATCGACGATGAGGGTCGCGACCCCGGTGCTTCGAGCCGGCGCGAGCGGGTGGCATCCCGAGTCGACGGCCGCCAGCGCGTGCTCGCCGCGGCGAGCGGGTTCCGTGCCCAGGGCCCCTTGGCGCCCCCGGAGCACGACGATGGCGAAGCCGACGAGCCCGTCACCGGTGGCCAGGCCGGCACGCCGGTGGCGCGGGGACGCTGGATCACCTGGCGGGTCGCGCTCTTCGCGACCGTGCTCCTCGCCATCATCGCGGCGGCGGTGGGCAGCATCATCTACGCGGGAACCAGCACCTATTACGTGGGCTTCGAGGGTGATCAGGTCGCCATCTTCCGAGGCAAGCCGGGAGGTGTGCTCTGGCTGAGTCCGCAGCTGGAGGGCGAACCGACCGATCTGACCCGCGGCCAGCTCGACCTCGCGCTGCAGGCCGAGCTGGACCGGGGCAAGCAGTGGGCGTCCCTGCTCGAAGCCGAGCAGTACGTCGAGCGTCTCCGGGAACAGGCGAGGTCTACTCCGGCAGGGACCGGGCCGACCAACGGATCGTCGGGAACCGCCGGCTCTGTGGGGGCGTTCACCACCACCTTGACCGGCCCTGCTCCCACGGTCGACGAACCCCCACCCCAGTGAGCGCACCGCCGGTCCCCGTCTTGCGCCGCAGGAACACCGAGCTGGGCCTCGTCATGCTGGCGGGCGTCGCCACCGCGGCGGCCTACGTGCTCGCCAGTCTCGGCACCTCCTCCCAGATCCCGGTCGACCTGGGGCCGTTCCTCGGGTTCGTGCTCGGGCTGTTCCTCGTGGCGCACATGGCGGTGCGACGCTTCGCCCCCGACGCCGACCCCGTCGTGCTCCCGGTGGCCGCGCTGCTCAACGGGATCGGCTACGTCGTCATCACCAGCCTTGATGCCGGTGGACGGGAGAGCTTCGCCACCGCGCAGGCCACCTGGACCGCGATCGGTGTGGGGGCCTTCTGTGTGTCGCTCGTGGTCCTTCCCCGGATCCGGGATCTGCAGCGCTACCGGTACACGTTCCTGCTGATCGGTCTGGTCCTGCTGATCCTGCCGTTCGTGCCAGGTCTTGGTCGTGAGCGCTTCGGGGCCCGCATCTGGGTGAGCCTGGGGCCGGTCAGCTTCCAGCCGGGTGAGGTCACCAAGCTCGTGCTCGCCCTGTTCATCGCGGGCTACCTGGTCGACAAGCGGGAGCTGCTCCGGGCGAGCTCCCGGCGTCTCGGACCGTTCCACCTGCCGGAGCCGAAGTACCTCGGGCCGGTGCTGCTCGCCTGGGCGGTCTCGCTGATGGTGATGATCAGCCAGAAGGACCTCGGTACCTCCCTACTGTTCTTCACCCTGTTCATCGTGATGCTGTGGGTGGCCACCGAGCGGCCCTCGTGGCTGGTGATCGGCGCGGTGCTGTTCCTCGCGGGTGCCTACTTCTCGTTCACCCGCTTCGGGCACGTGCAGGATCGGGTCGACATCTGGCTCGACCCGTGGCAGGACCCGGACGGCACCGGCTACCAGATCATCCAGGCGGCGTTCGCCATGGCGGCCGGCGGCCTGGTGGGCACCGGGTTCGGGCTGGGTGGGTCGGTGCGGATCCCCCTTGCCGAGAGCGACTTCATCTTCGCGGCGATCGGCGAGCAGCTCGGGCTCTTCGGAGCCACGCTGGTGCTGGCCGCGTTCCTGGTCATCATCGGTTCGGGCCTGCGGATCGCCGTGCGCACCGACCACCCCTTCGAGAAGCTGCTGGCCGTCGGCCTGACCACGCTCATCGGGGTGCAGGCCTTCATCATCATGGGCGGGGTGACCCGGCTGCTCCCGCTCACCGGCGTCACCCTGCCGTTCGTCTCCTACGGCGGCTCGTCGTTGGTCGCGAACTACGTGCTCATCGCGCTGCTGCTGCGCATCTCCGACGAGAGCAACCGTCGCCCCCGAAAGCCCGAGGTCGTCGTGTCCCCGGGGGTGTCGTGAACCGCCAGATCACCCGTCTCGGCATCGGGCTGCTCGCGTGCTACGTCGCGCTGTTCGCCATGCTCAACTGGGTGCAGGTGTTGCAGGCCGATGAGTACGCGCAGCACCCGCTCAACACGGCCCGGATCCGTCAGGAGTTCAACCGGCCACGTGGTTCGATCCTGTCGGCTGACGGGGCGGTGCTCGCCACCTCGATTGACAACCCGGACCCGAACTCGGAGTTCGACCGCATCCGCGTCTACCCCGAGGGCGAGCTGTTTGGCCACATCACCGGCTACTTCTCGTTCTGGTACGGGGCGACCGGCGTCGAGCACCAGTACGCCGATGAGCTGTCCGGCCAGACCATCGAGCAGCAGCTGCGCGGCTTCGGTGACCTGTTCGTCCAACGGGAGAACGTCGGCAACGTCGTCGTGTCGGTCCGCAAGGACCTGCAGCAGACCGCCCGCGACGCGCTGGGTGAACGGGAGGGTTCCGTCGTCGCCATCGATGTCAAGACCGGTGCGCTCCTCGCCTTCTGGAGCTACCCCTCGTTCGATCCGAGCTCCCTGTCGGGTCTGGATCACGACAACGTCGAGCTGGCCTGGAAGCTGCTGAACGCGGCTCCCGGCCAGCCGCTGCGCCCCCACCAGTACCAGGACCGCTACTTCCCCGGTTCCACGTTCAAGGTCGTGACCGCAGGTGTGGGGGTGCAGACCGGCAAGGTCAATCCGGAGCAGCCGGTCTATCCCGTCGAGCGGAGCTGGACCCCACCCCAGACGAGCGTCCCGATCTTCAACTTCGGTGGCTCGTCCTGCGGCGGCACGCTGTTCAGGATCATGCAGGTCTCCTGCAACACGGCGTTCGCCCGGATGGGCACCGAGACCATCGGACCCGACGACATGGTGCGCGGCGCGACGGACTGGGGGTTCAACGACGCACCGCCGATCGATCTGCCGGGACCGACCCGCTCGGTCTTCCCGACCGACTTCACGCGGGATCTGCCGAAGCTCGCGCAGTCCTCCATCGGGCAGAACGACGTCCAGGCCACTCCGTTGCAGATGGCGCTGGTTGCGGCGGCGGTCGCCAACGGGGGACGGATGATGCGGCCGCATGTGATGACGGAGGTGCGCGACGGTGAGCAGCAGGTGGTCGAGCGCTACACGCCGAGCACGTGGCGGCAACCGCTGTCGCCCGAGCACGCGGCCGTGATCCGCGAGGCCATGATCGAGGTGGTTCGCAACGGCACCGCCGGTGGGCTCGCGATCCCCGGGTATGAGGTCGGTGGGAAGACAGGCACCGCACAGCTCGGCACCGAGCCACCCCG
>JBBFLY010000061.1:0-17685 GCA_037478855.1 Acidimicrobiales bacterium
CTCGAAGCAGCCGGCTAGAACAACAACCAAGAGGTTGACGCGGTGGTCCTCCTACACCACGTCAGCGGGCGTGGCCGTGCGCTCCAGCACCGCACGCAGCGAATCCACCGTGCGGCGCAGGCCACCAGTGATGGCGTCGGGGAAGTCGATGGTCATGAGCGCGCCGTAGGCGTCGTCCATCATCCCGAGCAACGACTCCGCGGTGGCCAGATCGCCATCGCGCAGGCGGTCGAGCGCGTGGCGGCGGAGCTCGCTAGCAGCCTCCGCGAGCCCCTTCAGCCACGACGAGGGGGCGACACCGAGCTCGGCCGGGGTCGGCAACGGCGCCCCCGCCACCAGCGCGGCGGTGAAACGGGCTTCGGCGTACTCCTTCTCGGCGTCGTGGAGGAACCCCGCGTAGGCCACCTCGGGGAACGGGGCGAGCAGCTCCTGCGCCTCGCGCAGAGCGGCCTCCGCCTCCTCCGCGAGTGCCGCGGCCCGGTCGCTCTCCAGCCGGTGGACCGAGCGGATGGAGCTTCCCGCGGCGCGGATCACCCGCCGGCAGGCCGGCAACGCCTGTTCCCGAGCCTCATGGGCGGCCCGCAGCTGCAAGTCGATCGACTCGACCGCCGAGTCGAGCTGCTGGCGGAAGGCGACTCGATCGAGGCCGGCCCCGCCGGACATGTCGCCCTCGCCGATCAGTTCGCTGACGCGGACCGGGGCAGGTAGTAGGCGGGCTCAGCCGGCACGGCCACCGGCCCGCTCAGGTACCGGACCTTGGCCCGCCGCTCGCTGGCGAGCTGCTGCGTGCGCACGAGCAGACCGGCATAGACGACCAGCAGCAGGTCGGCCAACACCTGTAGCCAGAGGAAGATGCCGCCGGCGACGATGGCGAGGAGCAGCGTCACGAGCGCCGCACCCGCCAGCGCGAAGAGCACGTCACGGCGGCGCCGACGCGCCTCGCTGATGGTCATCACCGAGCGGCGGACGAGGAGCGGACCGGTGCCGTGGAGCGGGGTGACGGTCGCGCGCGAGCCCCGGGGCTGGACAGCTGGCAGGCCGTGGCGGGCCGGTGAGGTGCGCTCCAGCACCGACAGGTGCTTGTTGAAGGAGGAGATGGAGTTGACGGGGCGTTCACTGCGGCCGCGGAACCAGGACGCCAGGTACACCGCCCAGAGGAGTGCCAGCAGGAACAGCACCACGAATGTCACGCTCCGATGCCTACCTTTACTGTTCGGTGACCGTAGCCACAGGCGGGCCCGAAGTGGTGGATGGGCTGCTCACCGGACCCTCATGGACGTTTCGTTACATTTCTACTACGAACGCGCGACAAACGCCACCGGTCGGCGAGTCAGGTCGGCGTGACGCGAGATCGCGGGGTCGTCTCGACAGCGAGATCGTCTAGATCCCGAGATCGTCTGAGGGCTCGCGCCGGTACGGGCCCGAGCGACCACCCGTCTTCTCCCAGAGGGCGACCTCGCTGATCACCATCGAGCGGTCCACGGACTTGCACATGTCGTAGATGGTGAGCAGCGCCACCGAGCAGGCCGTCATGGCCTCCATCTCGACCCCGGTGCGGTCAACGGTGTCGACCTGGGCCTCAACCTCGATGTGGCTGTCCTCGATCCGGAAGTTGATGAGGACCGACCCCACCAGCAGGGGATGACAGAGCGGGATGAGATCGGGCGTGCGCTTCGCCGCCTGGATGCCCGCGACCCGCGCCACCGCCAGCACGTCGCCCTTGGTGATGGCCCCGCGGGCGACCAGGGAAGCGGTCTCAGGCGCCATGGTCACCCGACCCCGGGCGATCGCCCGACGGTGGGTGGCCTCCTTGGGCGTGACGTCGACCATGCGCGCCCGGCCGAGAGGATCGAGATGGGTGAGGCCACGGTCGGACATGGGCGCCGAGTCTAGGTGGTCGGAGCGGCCGGCTCCCGCGCCGACACCACACCGATCGGGATCAACCAGCGATCCGGGATCAGCCGCCGATCTGGCTCATGCTGCGGGAGGGGCGAATGAACACCGGCTGGTTGATCAGATGCCCCGCCCACTTGCTGGCCACCGCCTGCTCGATCGCGACGGCGAGCTCCCCGTCGGACGCACCAGCGCGCAGCAGGGACCGCACGTCGAGCTCGTCCAGCGCGAACAGGCAGCTCCGAAGCTGACCCTCCGCGGTGAGACGCACACGGTCGCAGCTCTCGCAGAAGGGACGGGTCACGGTGGAGATCACCCCGATCTCCCCTCCCCCGTCGAGGAACCGGAACCGCTCCGCGGGAGCACCGTCAGGCCGACCGACGGGCTCGAGCGGGAGCACCGCGCCGATCGCTGCAACGATCTCGTCCCGGCCGACCACCTGCCCGCTCGTCCACGCTCCCGAAGCGTCGAGCGGCATGACCTCGATGAAGCGGACGGTGACCCCGCGGCTGCGGCCGAAAAGGGCGAAGTCGACCAACTCGTCGTCGTTGACACCCCGCATCACGACCACGTTGACCTTGACCGGGCTGAGCCCCGCGTCGAGCGCCGCGTCGATGCCGTCGAGCACCTTGTCGAGTGCGTCCCGACGGGTGATGGCCGCGAACCGCTCGGGTCTGAGCGAGTCGAGCGAGATGTTGACGCGCGACAGCCCAGCCGCGGCGAGGTCGTGGGCCAGCAGCCGGAGCGACACGCCGTTCGTCGTGAGCGCCAGGTCGACCCCGAGACGGCTCAGCTTCTCCACCAGCACCGGCAGGTGTGCCCGAGCCGTCGGCTCCCCACCAGTGATGCGGATGCTCTCGAAGCCGTAGCGCTCGACGAACACCCTGGCGAGCCGTTCGATCTCCTCGTAGGAGAGCAGCTCCTCCCGTGGCAGCCACGCCATGCCCTCCTCGGGCATGCAGTAGGAGCATCGGAAGTTGCACCGGTCGGTCACCGAGATGCGCAGGTCGCGGTGTACCCGCCCGAACGAGTCCACGAGCCGAGCCAGCCGCATCCACCAAGGCTAGGTCGCGAGCGGCCGGCTCAACTGCGGAGGAGCACCACGTCGACTGCCGCGCCGGCTTCGATGCCGTCACCGTCAGGCAGGATGGCAAGCCCATCGGCCGCGGCGAGGCTGCCGAGCTGATGCGAGCCCTGCCCACCAGCGGAGCGCACGTGAAGCCTCCCGTCGTCACCGTGACGGCAGACCACCCTGACGAAGTGCACCTTGCCGTCAGGCCGGCGGGGCAGCCGCTCGTCGGCGATCGCCCGCACCCGGGGCCGGTCGAGTCGGTCGTCAGGGAAGCCCATCATCCGTCGCAGCGCCGGTCGGGCCAGTAGCTCGAACGACACCACCGACGAGACGGGGTTCCCGGGGAGGCCGAACACCGGGATCGGGCCGGACCTGCCACCGCCGGCGGATCCGCCACTCCCGATGATCCCGAAGGCGAACGGCTTGGCGGGCTTGATGGCGATCTTCATCGAGCGCAGCTCCCCGAGCTCGCCGAGCACGTCCTTGACCAGGTCGACCTCACCCATGCTCACGCCGCCGCTACTGATCACCGCGTCGCAGCGCTCGGCCGCCGATGCGAACGCAGCCCGAATGGCGTCCGCGTCGTCCGGGATCCGCCCGAGGTCGACGGGAACGAAGCCTGAGGCGCGCACCAGCGCGAGCAGCATCGGCCGGTTCGAGTCGCGGATCTGCCCGGGACCGAGCGGCCCCGGGCCTTCGACCAGCTCGTCTCCGGTCGACAGGACTCCGACCCGAGGCCGGGGGTGCACGACCACCGTGGCCATCCCGAGTGCCGCCAACACCCCGATGCGGGCAGGGGTCAGCTCGACGCCGGCTTCGATCACCACATCACCGGGGCGCAGATCGTCACCCGCGGGGCGAACGTGACGACCGGGCGGCACCGCCTCGCGAATCTCCACCGCCGCACCACCGTCGAGCTCCGAGGTGGACTCGATCATCACCACCGCATCGGCGCCAGCCGGCATGGGTGCGCCGGTCATGACGCGCAGCGCCTCGCCCTCCCCGACCGGGACCGACGGCACCCCACCGGCGTGCACGGTGCCGACCACCCGCAGCACCACGGGGGTGTCCGCACCGGCCCCCTCGACGTCGGCGGCACGCACCGCGTAGCCGTCCATGGCGCTGTTGTCGAAGGGGGGAACCTGCTGGTCGCAGACCACCGCTGCAGCGGTCAAGCAGCCGAGCGCCTCCGACGGGGGGCGCTCGACTGGGGCGAGTGGTGCGCACGTCGCCAGCACCTGCTCGCGCGCCTGCTCGAGGGGGATGAGCGCCACGTTGTCCGCCTGGTCAGACCAGGCCGCGCTTGCGCACGAGCTCAACGAGGAAGGCGCGGAACTCCGGACCGAGGTCCTCCCGGTCGATCGCCAGCTCCACCGTCGCCCGCAGGTAGTCGAGCTTCTTGCCGATGTCGTAGCGACCCTCGCCGAACACGTAGCCGTACACCTCCTGCTCGCGCAGCAGCAGGGCGATCGCATCGGTGAGCTGGATCTCACCCCCATGACCAGGCTTGACCTGCTCGAGCGCCTGGAAGATCTCCGGTGTGAACACGTAGCGGCCCATGACCGCCAGGTTGGACGGCGCCGCCGAGGGCTGGGGCTTCTCGACGATGTCGAGGACCCGCACCAGGTGGTCGCTGACCGGCTCGGGTCGCACCACCCCGTACGCGGAGATCTCCTCGAGCGGCAACTCCGAGAGCGCGACCACCGACCGACCGTGCTGCTCGAAGGTGGCGATCATGTCGGCGAGCACGGTGCAGCGGCGGTCCATGATGTCGTCGCCGAGCATGACGACGAAGGGGTTGTCACCGACGTGCTTGCGGGCCACCGAGACCGCATGACCGAGGCCGAGCGGCTCACCCTGACGCACGTAGTGGATGTCAGCGATCTCCGCCAGGGCCTGGATCTCACCGAGATCGTGGATCTTGCCCCGCTGCTCCAGGTAGTACTCGAGCTCGAAGTTGCGGTCGAAGTGGTCCTCGAGCGACCGCTTGCCCCGGCCGGTGATGATGAGGATGTCGTCGATGCCAGCCCGTACGGCCTCTTCCACGACGTACTGGATGGCCGGCTTGTCGACCACCGGCAGCATCTCCTTCGGCTGCGCCTTGGTGGCCGGCAGGAACCGGGTGCCGAGACCGGCGGCGGGGATGACTGCCTTTGTGACCCTCGATGCCATGGCGGCCATCGTAGGGGTCGGGACGCCCGGTGGTCGCCGTCGGGGCCGACCGCTATGCTGGCACTCTCAGGTGTCGAGTGCTAACCGCTCGGCCCTCCACGCAGCCCGTCGTGTGCGAGGAGCGCGGGCGATGCGGGGGCACGAAGCGAACGGACGAGAGGAACGGACGAGAGAGGGACCATGCCGACCTACGAGTACCGTTGCCGGGACTGCGGGCACGAGCTCGAAGTCGTCCAGGCGTTCTCCGACGATCCCCTGACCGAGTGCCCCGCCTGCGGCGGATCGCTGCGCAAGGTGTTCGGGAACGTGGGCATCTCGTTCAAGGGCAGCGGCTTCTACAAGACCGACAGCCGCGCGGCGAACGGATCGAAGTCGTCGAGCTCGTCGTCCGAGTCCGGGTCGTCAGGCGGGGAGTCGTCCTCCAGCTCCGAGAAGGCGTCGACGGCCGCCGCGGCCAGCGCCTAGCCTCGACGCCGCTTCCCCCTGCGCTCCCGCCATCTGACGCGCCCGCAGGAGGATGCCTTGCGTCGACAACTCTGGTCACAGGCCGGACGCGCCCGCTGGTCGCGCTCGCTCTGGTTCCGCACCCACCGACACTGGCCGGTCACGGCACTGCTCGCCCTGACCCTCGCCGGTGCGACCGCGGCCCTCGTCTCGAGAGCCGAGCAGGTCGCAGCCGGCTACGGCGACCGTCGCCTGGTACCCGTAGCGACCCGCGAGCTGCGACCCGGTGAGCGACTCGAGCCCAATGACCTCGACTGGCGTGAGCTGCCCGTCGCTGCGATCCCGCCAACCGTGATCGACGCGGACCCCTCGGGTCGCACAGTCATCGAACCGATCCTCGCGGACGAACCGGTCGCCACGCCGCGTCTGGCCCCTGAAGGGGTCGACGGGCCGGCAGCCCTGACCCCACCCGGCACCCGCGCCCTCGCCGTGCCGGTCGACCCACCGCTTCGCTCGCTGGCGGTGGGTGACCGCGTCGACTTGCTGGCGCTCGGGAAGTGGGTGGCGCGCGACGCGGTGGTGGTCGACGTCGACGAGGGCTCGATCATCGTCGCGGTCGACGAGCACGAGGCTCCCGCCGTAGCACGCGGGGTCCTGGACGGCTCGGTGGTGCCGGCGCTCGTGTCGCCCAGCAGGTGACCCTCAGCCGCCGCTGAGCGACACGTCGTCGATCACGATCGTGCACGCCGCGGTGCCGCCGGGACGCCACTCGAGATCCGCACCCACCGCGCGGATGTCCAGCAGCAGCCGCTGCAGCGTCGAGGCGATCGTGACCTCACGGACCGGCTCCGCGAGGGCCCCGCCCCGGATCATCAGCCCCTCGGCACCGACCGAGAAGTCGCCCGAAACCGGGTTCACCCCCGAGTGCAGGCCCGTGAGCGACTGCACCAGAAGCCCCCGGTCGACCGCGCCGATCAGCTCGTCGAGGGTCCCTTCGCCGGGTGCGAGGGCGAGCGCCTGACACCCGACCCCGGGCGTCGACGCGTAGCCGCGCACGGCCGAGCCGGTCGAGGCCGTGCCTGCCCGACGACCCGAGTAGGTGTTGTGGAGGAACCCCCGGAGCACGCCCTGCTCGAGCAGCACGTTGCGCCGCGTCGCCAGCCCCTCACCATCGAAGGGAACGGCACCGAACGAGCGCTGGTCGGTGGGGTCGTCCACGAGCGTGACCAGCGGCGAGGCGATTCGCTCCCCGACCCGGTCGGCGAACGGGGAGCGACCCTTCAACACCCGCTCGCCGGTGAGGGTGCCACCCGCGATGCCGAGCAGGACAGCCGCCAGGCGGGGCTCGAACACGACCGTGAGCCGCTGGGAGGGTGGCTTGACAGCACCGAAGAGCCGCACCGCCCGGTCGACCGCGTCGCTCGCTGCGACGTCGAGGTCGAGCTCGTCGGGGCTCCGACCGGCGCTCACCCCGCCACCGATCCTGGTCTCCGGACCCGACACCGCCAGCGCCGACACCGAGAGCTGACAGCTAGTGGCCCTGCCGTACGAGGCGATGCCTGTGCTGGTGGCGATGGCCACCTCGGCGAGCGAGTCGCCGTAGGCGGCGGTGCGCACACCGGTGACCCGGGGGTCGCGGCCGATGACCGCACGCTCCAGCTCGAGAGCCAAGGCCACCTTGCGGTCGGCAGGGAACGACACCAGGTCCTCCCGCCAGAGCTCGACCGGGGGCTCAGGCACCCCGTCGGGCTCCGCCAACCCGAAGAGCTCATCGGGCTCACCGAAGCTCGCGTTGTCACGGGCTTCGGCCAGCGTCTCGATCACCACCGCTTCGTCGAAGGTGCCACAGGAGGCGAAGCCCTGGCGGTTCCCGGTGATCACCCGGATGCCCACACCGAGGGACTCGGCCGACGTGAGCGACTCCACCTCACCGCCGTAGGCCTTCACGGAGGTGGCGACCCGCCGGCTGACGTACGCCTCGACCTGCTCCCCGGGCTGCGCACGGGCCACGATGCGCCGGGCGAGCTCGAGCAGCTCGGTCACGCCCCGCTGACCGTCACGTCCGCGATCACCAAGCTCACCCCCGCGGCGGACATGGGCAGCCACTGCAGGTCGTTGCCGACCGCTACCACGTCGCGGAGCATCCGTTGGAGGGTCGAGGCGATGGTGAACTCCCGCACCGGCTCGGCCAGCTCACCACCCCGGATGCGCAGGCCCTCCGCGCCGGTGGAGAAGTCACCGCTCACCGGGTTCACGCCCGAGTGCAGCCCCGCGACGTCCTGCACCAGCACCCCGTCACCCACGAGTCGCACCAGCTCCTCCTGCGACTGGGAGCCCGGTACCAACGAGGTGGCCATGCATCCGACCGACGGGGTGCTCTTGAAGCCCCGGACCGCCGAGCCGGTCGAGACCGTCCCTGCCCGACGTGCCGTGTACGCGTTGTGCACGAACCTCTCCAGCCGTCCGCCATCGATGAGCACGTTGCGACGAGTCGCCAGCCCTTCGCCGTCAGTCTCGGTAGCGGTGAAGGCTCGGATGTCGGTGGGATCATCGATGAGGGTCACGAGCGGGGAGGCGACCTCCTCACCGAGCCGGTCCGCGAACAGGGAGCGCCCCTTGAGCACCGACTCGCCGCTCAACGTGAACGCGAGGATCCCGAGGAACTGCGCGGTGACCCATGGATCGAGCACCACGGTGACCCGCTCGGTCGACGGCTTCGTCGCACCCAGCATGCGGGTGGCTCGCTCCGCGGCATCGGCCGCGGCGCGAGCCACATCGAGCTCACCCGGCTCGCGGCCGACGGAGAACCCGAAGCCGGTCTGCACCTCACCGTCCTGCTCGGCCATGGCGTAGGTCGACAGGTAGCAGCCGGTACCCCGGCTGTAGGAGCGGATCCCCGTGCTGGTCACGATCGCCATCTCGCTCATCGAGTCGACGTACTCGGCCGACTCGATGCCGCAGATGCGTGGATCGGCGGCACGCACCGCCCGCTCCAGCTCGAGCGCCAGCGCGACCTTGTGGTCAGCCGGGAACGACGCCAGCGCGTCGGACCACAGCGCGAGCTCGGCCGGTGCGACCCCGTCGGGTTCCGCCAGACCCGCGAACTCGTCGAACGTGCCGAAACGGGCGTTGTCACGAGCCTCGGCGAGCGTCTCGGCAAGCACGTCGTCATCAAGGGCACCCGCATACGCGAAGCCCTGTCGACCGTCCTTGACGACCCGAACGCCGAGGCCCTGGGACTGCGCCGACGACAGCGACTCGACCTCGCCCTCGTAGACCTTGATCTCGGTGTCGAGCCCCCGCACCACGACCGCCTCCACCTGCTCACCCGCCGCAGCCATGGCGACCACCCGGTCGCCCAGCGCCAGCAGCTCGCCGTCGGTTGGTGCGCTCACGCCGCCGTGCCACCGATGGTCAACGAGCTGACCCGCAGGGTCGGCACCCCGTCGCCCACGGGCACACCCTGGCCGTCCTTCCCGCACGTGCCAGGCGGGCCCATGGCGAAGTCGTTGCCCAGCGCGTCGATGCGGGTGAGCACCTCGGGACCGTTCCCGATGAGGTTGCCCTCACGGATCGGGTCGGTGATCTCGCCGTTCTCGATCAGGTACGCCTCGGTCATGCCGAAGACGAAGTCGCCGGTGGCGGTGTTCACCTGCCCACCGCCGAGGTGCTTCACGTACACGCCCCGATCGGTGGAGGCGATGATGTCGTCGGGGTCGTCCTCGCCGGCGAGCAGGTAGGTGTTGGTCATGCGCACCATCGGCAGGTGCTGGTAGCTCTGACGACGGCCATTGCCGGAGCTCGACCGACCCTCCTTGCGAGCACGGAGCAGGTCCCACATGTAGTCGGTGAGCACCCCGTCCTCGATGAGCACGTTGCGCTGCGCGGGATGCCCCTCGTCGTCGATCGCGAAGGCGCCCCACTCCCTCGCCATCGTGCCGTCATCGACGATCGTGACCCCCTTCGCTGCGACCTGCTCGCCGACCCGACCCCTGAACACCGACGCACCCTTGCCGACCAGATCGGCCTCCAGGCCGTGGCCGCACGCCTCGTGGAACAGCACCCCGCCGCCACCCGAAGCGATCACGACGGGCATCTCGCCACTGGGTGCGGGCCGGGCGTCGAGCTTCGTGATGGCCCGCGCCGCAGCAACACGGGCCAGCTCCTCCACGTCGTACAGATCGAACAGCTCCCACCCGATGGTGTGTCCGACGCTCTCACGCCCCGTCTGCATGCCGGTGTCACCGGTCGCCACGACCGAGACCGTAAAGAGGGTGCGCACCACCTCATCGCCCACGAGCAGGCCGTCGCTGTTGGCCACCAGGATGCGCCGCCGACTGTCGCCGTAGCTAGCTGACACCTGGGTGACCGCCGACCCGCTCGCCCTGGCGGCTTCGTCGGCCCTGGTGAGCAGCTCGACCTTCTTCGCCTTCGGCACCTGGGCGGGATCGATCTCGACCCGGTAGGCGGGGGTGACCTCACGGCGCTCGAGCGCGACGACCCTGACCCCACCGCCGCCACTGCGAGCCGCTGCAGCCGCAGCCTCCGCGGCGGCGCGCAGCCCGGCCTCGGACAGATCGGCGGTGTGCGCGAAGCCGGTGGTCTCACCCACCACCACGCGGATGCCCGCCCCCCGGTCGCGCCCTGAGGTGAGCTCCTCGACCTTCCCGTCATCGAGCACCGCGGACGACGAGCGCTTGTCCTCAACGAAGATCTCGGCGAACTCGCCACCCGTGCGCAACGCCGTGCCGAGCACGCGGCTGATGACTGACTCGTCGATCACGGCGGCCTCCGAGCGGGTTGGCTGACCGGGCAGAAGGAGACTTATCGTACCCCGGTGCCCGTACGTCCCGGCCTGTGTGCAGAGGTCGAGCTGGAGGTCTCCGAGGCCGACACCGCCATCGCGATCCACTCCGGCGATGTGCCGGTGCTCGCCACGCCCCGCGTGGTCGCGCTGTGCGAGGAAGCGGCGGTGAAGGCGCTGGTCGGTGAGCTCGCCCCGGGGGAGACCTCGGTCGGCATGCAGGTCCAGCTCGACCACCTCGCGCCGACGGCGGTCGGGCATCGGGTGGTGGCCGAGGCCACGGTCGAGAAGGTCAACGGCAGGCGCATCGTGTTCACCGTGTCAGTCAACGACGAGCGCGGCCTCGTCGCCGTGGGCCGGGTCACCCGGGTGGTCGTCAACATCGAGCGCTTCCTCGAGAAGGCCCGCAGCTGACGAACCTCGGTCGCAATCGGGCGGTCCCGGCTCCGGCGAGGGCCGCTCAGCGACCCCAAGCCCGCCGACGGCCTTGCGCGCCCCACATCGAGCGCCGCTCCCTCACGCCAGGTTCGACGATCTGGGGTAGACGTCCGTCGGGTCGGTGATGACGTTCACCAGGTAGGGCGCATCAGCGGCGAACGCCCGCTTGAGCGCATCGCGGAGGTCCGCCGGTTCGGTCACGGTCTCCCCAGCGCCGCCGAGCGCCCGGACCACCTCGTCGTAGCGGCACCCGGGCTGCAGATCGGCCGCGACGTCGTAGCCGTAGAGCAGCTTCATCGGGTGCTTCTCAAGACCCCAGATGCCGTTGTTGCCGACCACGATCACCACCGGGAGCCGGTGCCGCACCAGCGTGTCAACATCCATGAGCGAGAAGCCGGCGGCGCCGTCGCCCAGCAGCAGCACGACCTGACGATCCGGGTGTGCGATCCGGGCGGCCATCGCGTAGCCGAGTCCGGTGCCGAGGCAGCCGAAGGGGCCAGGATCGAGCCAGCACCCGGGTTTGAAGGAGTCGACGTACCTGCCCGCGTAGGAGACGAAGTCGCCACCGTCACAGATCACGATGGCGTCGGGATCGAGGAGCCGCCGCAGCTCGCCGTAGACCCGGGTGGGCTTGATCGGTGTCGTGTCGGCGGCCAGCAGCGCAGCGTCAGCGGCCTTCGCCGCGTCCTCGGCGGCGCGCAACCGCTCGATCCACGGCGTGTGATCGCGTCGATCGCCCTCCCAGGCGGCCATGCACCCCAGGACGGTGGTGAGGTCCCCCGCCGGCGAGACGGCCACCTCGGTGTGGCGCGCCCGCTGGTCGGGGTGATCGACGATGTGCACCACGCGGGCGTCGCCGAAGCGGCCGAACGACAACCGGAAGTCCAGCGGGGTGCCGACCACCACGACGAGGTCGGCCTCGGTCTTCAGCAGACCCCGGGTCTGGCTGAACGCGAGGTGATGGTCCGCGGGCAGGCAGCCACGCCCCAGCCCGTTGACGAACGTCGGCACGCCGAACGACTCCACCAGCTCCCGCAGTTCCCCCCACGCCCCCGCCCAGTACAGGTCGGTGCCTGCGATCAGCGCCGGACGCTCCGCTGTGGCGAGCAGCTCCGCCGCCCGGGCCACCTCGTCTGGGTCGGGGCTCGGTCCGGCGGTCACGGGGCGCTCGGGGACGTCCCCGGTGCCGCTGGCGAAGATCACGTCAAGCGGGAAGTCGAGGAACACCGGGCCCCGATGCGGTGTCAGTGCGGTGGCCACCGCGGCCACCACGTCGATGCCGATGCGCTCCAGCGCCGTCACCGTCGCCGCGTGCTTCGTGATCGGCGCGAGCACCGGCACGTGGTCGAACTCCTGCAGCGAGCCTGCACCCCACCGACCCTGCGGCGCCCGGCCACCGAGGACGACCAGCGGGGACCCGTTGAACCACGCACTCGTGACCGCGCTCACGCCGTTGGTGACCCCCGGGCCGGCGGTCAGGACCGCGACGCCAGGCCGCCGAGTGAGCTTGGCCATGCCCTCCGCAGCGAAGGTGGCCGTGCTCTCGTGTCGCACGTCGACGAGGCGCAACTGCTCCTTCAGCGCCGCGTCGTAGAAGGGGAAGATGTGCCCCCCTGAGAGGGTGAACAGCTCCTGCACACCGAAGCGCCGCAGCGCCCGGACGGTCAGCTCACCACCATGACCGCTCAGTTCCGTCATTGGGCCTCCGTGCTCGGTGCTCGGTCCCGGGCGTCAGCGTAGCGAGGGGCCCCGCCCGGCCTTGCCCCAAAGGGTCGACCCCGGCGGACGGATCACCCGTGACGGTCAGGCCCGAAGACGACGAGCTCGAGGTCGGTCCGGTCGGACGGATCAATCGGTGCGGTCGTAGACTCGTTCGGGTGGCTGAAGGATCCGTCGTCCCCTCGGAGCCGGCCCGGGAGGATCTGCTCTCGCTCGCCGACCTGACCGTCGACGAGCTCGTCGGGCGCACCGAGACGGGGAGCGACCGGGTGCCGCCCCGGCGGCACCGCCGTTGGGTGCTGCCGCTGCGCCTGCTCGCCAGCGTCGCCATGCTGTGGCTGCTCTCGACCCGGATCCCCGACTTCGAGTGGAGCAGCCTGATCCCCACCTGGAGCCCCGCCACCTGGGGGTGGCTCGCCGGCGCAGCGGGGCTCACCCTGATCGGCATCGTCCTGTCAGCGCTGCGCTGGCAGCAGGTGCTGCTCGCGCTCGGTCTGCAGGCGAGGCTCGGCAAGCTCGTGCCCCTCTACTTCGCCGGGCAGTTCGTCTCGAACGTCCTGCCGACCACCATCGGGGGGGACGTGCTGCGCGTGAGCCGGCTCTCCCGTGAGAACGGGGACATCCCCAACACCTTCGCTTCGGTGGTGCTCGAACGCCTCACCGGATGGCTGGTGCTCCCGCTCATCACCTTCGCCGGCCTGGCGGTCAATCCCGGCCTGCGGGAGCTCGGGCGAGCCACGCTGCTCGCCGTGCTGATCGCCGCAGGCACGCTCACCGCCCTCGTGCTCGTGCTCATCGCCGCCGATCACCCGGCACTCGGAGGGCGCTTCCGCTCCCGCGAGGGCTGGCTGCGCTTCGTCAGTGCCGTCCACCTGGGTGTGTCCCGCCTGCGCCACCACCCGGCCGCCGCGCTGAACGTGGTCGGGGTCGGCCTGCTCTACCAGCTCGTGCTCTGCCTGGCGGCCATGATGGCTGCTGAGGCGGTGGGCCTCACCGAGCTGGGCCTCACCCCGCTGCTCGCGTTCTTCCCGGCAGTGCTCATCGCCCAAGTGCTGCCCATCGGCATCTCCGGGCTCGGTGTGCGGGAAGGCGCCTTCGTGATCTTTCTCGCCCCACTCGGGGTGCCCGCCGAGCAGGCGGTCGCCCTGGGACTGCTGCTGTACCTGCTCAACGTGGCGGTCAGCCTGCTCGGCGCCCCCGCATTCGCCGTGGGCGGCAAGAGCCAAACCGCGGTCGCTACCTAGTCAGCTGCGATCGGAACCGCGACGCACCGGACCGTGGAGGAGACCGCTACCGTGACCTCGATGCAAGGCCAGGACCCGACATGATCCTCGAGAGCATCAACTCGCCGGCCGACCTGAAGGCGCTCGACCCCGAGCAGCTCGAGACGCTGGCGGCGGAGATCCGGCAGTTCATCGTCGACTCCGTCAACCAGGTGGGGCACGGGCACCTCGGGTCGAACCTCGGGGTCGTGGAGCTCACCCTCGCGCTGCACCGGGTGTTCGACTCGCCGCGCGACATCATCCTCTGGGACACCGGCCACCAGGCCTACGTGCACAAGATCATCACCGGCCGGCGCGACCAGTTCTCCACCCTCCGGCAAGCGGGCGGGCTGTCCGGGTACCCGAGCCGGGCGGAGTCGGAGCACGACTGGATCGAGAACAGCCACGCCTCGACGATCCTCAGCTACGCCCACGGGCTCGCCACCGCCCAGCAGCTTGAGGGTGGAGAGGGTCGGCGGGTGATCGCGGTGATCGGCGACGGTTCGATGACCGGCGGCATGGCCTTCGAGGGGCTGAACAACCTCGGGCACTCCGGACGCGACTGCATCATCATCCTGAACGACAACGGTCGCTCCTACGCCCCGACGGTCTCCCGGCTCGGCGAGAGCCTGGTCAAGATCCGGAACAACCCCACCTACATGCGCCGACAGGCACGCCTCGAGAAGATGCTCGCCGACGTGCCACTCCTCGGCGACCGCCTCGAGCGGGCCCTGGAGGCCACCAAAGCGGCGCTGCGCGAGATGTGGGAGCCCCCCGCGTTCTTCGAGACCCTGGGTGTGCGCTACGCCGGCCCCTTCGACGGTCACGACATCGCCGGCCTCGAAGAGGCGCTGCGCAACGCGGCCGAGATCGGAGGCCCCCAGGTCATCCACGTGCTCACGGAGAAGGGCCGGGGCTATCCGCCCGCGGAGAACGACCACATCAAGCGGCTGCACGACATCGGCGGCCCCAAGCCCGGTAGCTACACCGCGGCCTTCACGAAAGCCCTCCTCAAGGAGGCCGAGGAGCACCCGGAGATCGTGGCCATCACCGCGGCGATGCCCGACTCCACCGGTCTGCTGCCGTTCGCCGATCGGTACCCCGACCGCTTCTTCGACGTCGGCATCGCTGAACAGCACGCGGTCACCGCGGCGGCGGGCATGGCGATGGGCGGACTGCGACCGGTGGTGGCGATCTACTCCACCTTCCTCACCCGGGCCTTCGACCAGATCAACCTCGACGTCGGCCTGCACAGCCAACCCGTGATCTTCTGCATCGACCGGGCGGGCATCACGGGTGATGACGGGCCGAGCCATCACGGCGTGCTCGACATGGTGCTGCTGACCAAGGTTCCCGGCATGACGGTCTTCGCGCCGTCGTCGTACCAGGAGCTGCAGGTGATGCTGCACGACGCGCTTGAGATCACCTCCGGTCCGGTCGCGATCCGTTGGCCCAAGACGATGGCCCGTCAGGCCGCACCCGGGGAAGTCGGCGAGGGCCTGCGGGGCCGCAAGGTCCGCTCTGGCTCGGAGCTGTGCATCATCGCCGTGGGCAAGATGCTTGACGCTGCCGAGTCCGCTGCCGAGCTGCTCGAGCGTGAGGGGGTGTCCACCACGGTCTGGGACGCCCGGGTCGTCACGCCTCTCGATCCCGAGCTGATCGCCGACGCGGCACGCCACCCCTACGTGGTGACGGTCGAGGACGGCCTGCGTGACGGTGGCGTCGGGATGGCGATCGCCGACCACCTCGCGGAGGTCACCCTCGGGCTACCGGCCCCACGGGTGCAGATCCTCGGGGTACCCACGGCGTACATCCCGCACGGCAAGCCCGACGCGATCCTGGCCGACCTCGGCCTCGACGGCAGGGGCATCGCAGCCTCAGCCATGCAGCTGATCGACGCCAGCTCCGGGATCAGCGCATCGCAGCTGCCGAGGGGCTCACAGCTCTAGCTCAGCTCTGGATCAGCTGCAGTCAGCTGTAGAAGGGGTTCTCACCGGCCTCGTGGTCGGTGACGTCGATGACCTCGGTGACCTCGGGGATGACCTCCTTGATCGCCACCTGGATGCCCTCCCGCAAAGTCGCCGCGCTGAGCGCACACCCCTGGCAGCCGCCGCCCATGGTCAGAAACACCCTGGTGCCGTCGACGCCCACCAGCGACGCGAAGCCGCCGTGCATGGCGAGCGACGGATTGATCGACTCCGCGAGGAGCTGCTGCACCTTCTCGGCGAGATCGCCGGTGAGCTCGAGGTTCGCGCCGAGCAGCGGGTTCGGACGGTTGGGGTTGCGGATCACCAGACCGCCCTGAGCCGGGTTGCGGGGCACATCGAGCGTGGCTCCCCGCAGCCGATCGATGCTCGCGGCGGGAACCACCACGCTGAGCCCACCCTGCTCGGAGACGTGGTCGTCGGGGCCGGCGTCGTCGAGCGGCTCGAACCCGAGGTCATACGTGTACTCCCGACCGTCCTGACCGACCACCTCGACCCGCAGGGCCAGCGAGGCGGGATCGTCCTCACCCTCGCGGATCGCGAGGATCTTCTCGATCGCCGCTTCGGTCACCGTGAGCACGAGGTCGGTGTCGACGGTCATCTGGCCCTTCCGATCGATTTCCACGCCCTAGAACAGGTTTATCGTACCGGCTCACCGAAGGAAGCTGGCGAGGCCGTCGACGTTGATCTTCTGACCAGTGACGTAGGTGTTCTGCGGGCTGACCAGCCAGCGCACCACGTTCGCGACGTCCTCAGGGGTGCAGACATGGCCGAACGGCATCGCCGGGTCGAGCGTCCGCAGATCGTCCACCCCGGCCACGGCCCGCATCAGCTTCTGACCCATCGTGGTGTCGACCAGCCCGGGGGCCACGATGTTCACCCGGATGTTGTGCCGCAGCTCCTCCTTGGCGAGCGTGTAGCCGAGCGCCTCCATCGCCGCCTTCGCCATGTTGTACGGGCCGCCGTTCGCGGCATGGGTCAGCGTCGCCACCGACGAGATCAAGATGACGTCGCCCCGCTCCTGGCCGCGCATCGCCGGCACCGCCGCCTGGCAGAGATGGTGCGAGCCGAGCGCGTGGGTGCGCATCACCCGCTCGAGCTCACCCGGGTCGGTCTCCACCACGCTGCGGCCGCGACTGGCGATGCCCGCGTTGCACACCAGCACGTCAAGTCGCCCGAAGTCGGCGAGCACCTCCTCGACCAGCCGGCGGTCGTCGTCGAGCTGGTCGACGCTGGCCTGGTAGGAGCGTGCCTCCCGGCCCGCTGCCCGGATCTCCGCCACCGTGGCCTCCGCAGCTTCGCGGTCGCGGCGGTAGTTGACCGCCACGTCCATGCCATCGGCGGCCAACCCCAGCGAGATCGCGCGACCGATCCCCCGACCGCCACCGGTCACCAACGCCACACGGCGGGACGAGCCGGTCATGACAGGTACGACCCTCTGGCGAAGTGCGCGGTGAAGAACACCAGCGCCAGCGCCGAACCGCTGAGCACCGCCGCCCGCAGACGCGGCCGCGCGCTCAGCGCCTCACCCACGACGGCGAAGGCCGGGAACGCGGCGAGCAGGTACCGGCCGGTTCCCATGAAGTCCTTCGTGCCGAGGATCGGCAGCATCGCGACACCGAGCGTGAGGGCGGCATAGGCCCAGCCGAAGCGCCGGGCCACCCGGGGCACGAGCAGCACGACGCCGATGGCCAGCGCACCCTGGAGGAACTTGCCGGCGGTGTACCAGCTCGGCTCGGTGAAGACCTCGCCGATCAGCCGGGCCTTCACCCAGGTCGCCGGCCCGTCGGGTTGCTCCCATCCCGGCGCCGACTGGATGGTCGCGAACAGGAACGGGTCACCGAAACGGATCCACAGGTACGTGCACCACCCGCCGAAGCCGACGAACGAGAGCAG
>JBBFLY010000062.1:0-17276 GCA_037478855.1 Acidimicrobiales bacterium
GCCGCCGCGCCCGCCGGTGTCGCCGTCGGGCAAGCCGATCCCGCCTCCGCCCGGCATGCGTCGCCCGAGCGCCGGCCCCGTGGGGGCCGGCGGCCCGCGCCGTGGCGTCGGGGGAGCCCCCGGCGCTGGCGGCGCCCCGCGTCCGGGCACGGGTGTGGGCCGGCCCGGTGGCGGCGCCGGTCTCGGGGGTGGCCCGCCAGGCGGTCGGGGTGGTCCCGGTGGTGGTCGCCCCGGCGGACCCGGCCAGCGGCGGCCTCAGCGTCGCAAGGGGCGCAGGCGTCGTTCGCGCGACGAGCTGCAGCCCATGGACATCCCGACCTACACCCCGAAGGAGGCTCCGGTCCCCGAGGGTGTGGTCGTGATCGAGCGCGCCTCGACCCCTCAGGAGCTTGGGCCCAAGCTCAACCGCACCGCGGCTGATGTGGTCCGGTTCCTGATGCAGCAGGGCGAGATGGTCACGGCGACCCAGTCCCTCTCGGACGACATGATCGAGCTGTTCGCCGCGGAGATCGGCGCGGAGATCAGGCTGGTCGACCCGGGCGAGGAGCAGGAGGCTGAGCTGCAGAAGCTGCTCCGCATCGACGACGACGTCGACGAGGAGACCTACGAGTCCTGGCCGACCCGTCCGCCGGTGATCACCGTGATGGGTCACGTCGACCACGGCAAGACCAAGCTGCTCGACCAGATTCGCAACACGAACGTCGTCGCCGGTGAGGCGGGCGGCATCACCCAGCACATCGGCGCCTACCAGGTCGAAAAGGATGGTCGGCGGATCACCTTCATCGACACCCCGGGTCATGAGGCGTTCACGGCCATGCGGGCCCGCGGTGCGAAGGCCACCGACATCGTCGTGCTCGTGGTGGCGGCTGACGACGGCGTGATGCCCCAGACGATCGAGGCGATCAACCACGCGAAGGCCGCCGAGGTGCCGATCGTGGTGGCCATCAACAAGATCGACCGCGAGAACGCCGACCCCAACCGTGTGATGCAGCAGCTCAGCGAGCATGGTCTGGTACCCGAGCAGTGGGGTGGTGACACGGTGATGGTGCCGGTCTCCGCGCTGCGAGGCGACGGCATCGACGACCTGCTCGAGAACCTTCTCGTTGTCGCCGAGCTGGAGGACCTGCGAGCGCCGACCGAGGGGCGGGCCCGCGGCGTGGTGCTGGAGAGCAACCTCGACATCGGGCGGGGGCCCGTGGCCACGGTGCTGGTGCAGCGGGGCACCCTCAAGGTCGGCGATCCGGTTGTGGCCGGCGCGGCGTGGGGCCGGGTGCGCGCCCTCATCGACGACCGGGGCAACCAGGTCAAGGAGGCCGGGCCGTCGACGCCGGTGCAGGTGCTCGGCTTGTCCGAGGTCGCCCAGGCCGGCGACATGCTCGTGACGGCACCCGACGAGAAGACCGCGAGCCGGGTCGCGGAGACCCGCGAGCACTGGCAGCGGCTGGCCACGCTCGGCCGGGAGGCGCACGCCATGTCGGGTGGCGCCAAGCTCGAGGACATCTTCAAGCAGATCCAGGCCGGCGAGACCGCCACCTTGAACCTCATCCTCAAGGCCGACGTGGTGGGCTCGCTCGAGGCGCTCACGGAGGCGCTGCGCAAGCTCGAGCGCGACGATGTGAGGCTGTCGTTCGTGCACCGCGGCGTGGGTGGCATCACCCAGTACGACGTCCAGCTCGCCTCGGCATCCAACGCGACGATCATCGGCTTCAACGTGCGACCTGACCGCAAGGCGCGGGAGCTGGCCGAGGCCGAGAACGTCGAGATCCGCACCTACGAGATCATCTACCAGGTGCTCGAGGACATCGAGAACGCCATGCTCGGTCTGCTGGCTCCCGAGTACGAAGAGGTCGTCACCGGCGAGGCCGAGGTCCGGGAGGTGTTCCGGGTGCCCCGTGTCGGAGCCGTGGCCGGCTGCTACGTCACGAACGGGGTGATCACCCGTGGCTCCAAGGTGCGGTTCCTCCGCGATGGCACGGTCATCTGGAAGGGCACGATCAGCTCGCTGCGACGGTTCAAGGACGACGTTCGGGAGGTCGCGGCCGGATTCGAGTGCGGCGTGGGCCTGTCGGACTTCCAGGACCTCAAGCCGGGCGACATCATCGAGACCTACGAGGAGCGGGAGATCCCGCGGAACTGACGCCGCACCCACCGGTGACGTGACCGCGTTCGTGCTGGCGCTGACCGTGGAGCTCCACCTTCCGGCGAGCCGGTCGCTGAAGGACAAGCGCGCCAGCCTGCGCTCCATCATCGAGGGTGCCCGCCGACGCTTCGGCGTGGCCGGCGCGGAGACCGGTCATCAGGACAGCTGGCAGCGGGCGGAGCTGTGCTTCGCCGTGGTGGCCGGTTCGGTGGGGCACGCCAGCGAGGTGATCGACTCGGTCGAGCGCTTCGTGTGGTCCTTCACGGAAGCGGAGGTCACCGCGGCCACCCGTCACTGGTTGGAGGTGGATCCATGAGCAGGAGAGGCGCATCAGGAGGAGGTCGGGACTACCCGCGGACGGCGCGGGTCAACGAGCTGCTGCGCGAGATCATCGCCGACGATCTCGAGGCGATCGACGATGAGCGGCTGGAGCTGCTGACCATCACCGGTGTGGAGGTCGATCGCGACCTTCGCCACGCGGTGGTCTTCTACGACTCCCTGCAGGGTGAGGAGGGCGACGCCGTGGTGCTCGAGGCGCTCGGGTCGCACCGGGTGCGACTGCAGGCCAGCATCAACCGCCAGGCCCGTCTGCGCCGCACACCAGAGCTGTCGTTCCAGCCTGATCCTGGTGTCCGCTCGGGGCAGCGGATCGACGAGCTGTTGCGTGGTCTCCAGCGCGACCACCGCGGCGCCGACGAGCGCAGGGACTGACGGCGGCCGATGGCACGCGGGCAGGGCCCTGACGGGTTGGTGGTGGTCGACAAGGCCGCCGGGTGGACCTCCCATGACGTGGTCGCCAGGTGCCGCAAGCTGTTGGGCACGAGGAAGGTGGGGCACTCGGGCACGCTCGATCCCGACGCGACCGGCCTGCTGCTCGTCGGCGTGGGACGGGTCACCCGTCTCCTGCGGTTCCTCACGGCGCTGCCGAAGTCCTACACGTGTGAGATCGTCCTCGGCGTGGAGACCTCGACGCTTGACGCGTCGGGGGAGGTGACCGCCACGCACGCGATGTCGGTGACCCCGGACGAGGTGGCGGGGGCGGCCCGTGCGCTCACCGGCGAGATCCTGCAGATCCCGCCGATGGTGTCGGCGGTGCATGTCGGCGGGCGTCGACTGCACGAGCTGGCCCGTGAGGGCAAGGAGGTGGAGCGCCAGCCGCGACCGGTCACGGTGTGGCGCTTCGAGGTCGCGGCGACCGACGACCCGCTGGTCTACCGCGCGTCGGTGACCTGCTCGTCGGGGACCTACGTCCGGAGCCTGGCGGCTGACCTCGGCGCCGCGTTGGGAGGTGGCGCGCACCTCCGGGCGCTGCGGCGCACGGCGATCGGGTCGTTCACCGAGGCGGAGGCCGTGGAGGTCGAGCAGGTGGGGTCCGAGGTGCTGCTGTCGCCGGCCGCGGCGCTCCGGGACTATCCGCAGCTGGTGGTGAGCCCGGACGTGGTGGCAGACGTCCGGGTGGGCCGGGTGCTCGAGCGTGACCGGCTCGGCGTGGACGGCGGAGGGCCATGGGCGCTCGTCACGCCGGGTGGCGATCTGCTCGCGGTCTACGAGGCGCATCGTGGTGCAACGGTGAAGCCGGCAGTCGTGCTCGCAGCGGCGGCTCCGGGATCGTCGGACGGACCATCGCACGGTTAGCCTCGCCACGATGCAGGTGCTGCGCGACATCGAGACCTGGCCCCGGCCGGCTCGTGGCACCGTGGTCACCATCGGTGCGTACGACGGTGTGCACCTCGGTCACCGCGCGGTCATCGCCAACGTCCGTGAGCTGGCGGGTGCCCGGGGCCTGCAGACCGCGGTCGTGACGTTCGACCGGCATCCGGCGTCGGTGGTGCGACCGGAGTCGGCACCGCCGCTGCTCACCGATCTCGAGCAGAAGCTCGAGCTGCTGGCCACCACCGGGGTGGACTTCACGCTCGTGCTCCACTTCGACGAGGCGCGCTCGAAGGAACCGGCGGAAGACTTCGTCACGGAGGTGCTCGTCGAGGGCCTCGACGCGAAGGTCGTCGTGGTGGGAGAGGACTTTCACTTCGGTCATCGACGCGCCGGCAACGTCGCCCTGCTCCGCGAGATGGGTGCTCAACTGGGCTTCGAGGTGGTCGGCATCGAGCTGGTTGGTGCTGACGGCCGACCCGCGGTCGACGGGGAGCGGGTGTCGTCGACCGCTATCCGTGACGCGCTGCGTCGGGGAGACCTGCAGCGTGCGAACCGGTTGCTCGGGCGGTTCCACGAGGTGCGTGGCGTCGTGGTGGACGGCGACAAGCGGGCCCGCCAGCTGGGGTTCCCCACCGCCAACCTGGCGGTCCCCCCCGAGATCTGCCTCCCCGCCGACGGCATCTACGCGGGCTGGTATCTGCGACCGAGCGGCCATGCCCTCCCGGCCGCGCTCTCGCTCGGTCGGCGACCGACCTTCTACGAGGACGCGGAGACCTCACTGCTCGAGGCGCACCTGCTCGACTTCGACGGCGACCTGTACGGCGAGCCGGCGCGGGTCCGGTTCGTCGAACGGCTGCGTGAGGAGCGCAGGTTCGACTCGGTCGAGGCCCTGGTCGAGCAGATGGCTCGCGACTGCGAACACGCGCGGGCCGTGCTCAGCTCCTCTGACCCGACCTGACCTGGGCTGGGCTGGACTGCGCTCGGCTGAGCGGGGTTGGGCTGGAGATCCTCGATCCTCGGAGCCGGCAGCTCCCCGAACCTCGGAGTCGGCTGCTGTCCGATCCCCGGAGTCCGCAGCTACCCGATCCCCGGAGTCGGCAGCTGCCCGATCCCCGGAGTCGGCAGCTGCCCGATCCCCGGAGTCCGCAGCTCCCCGAACCTGTCAGGCAGCCGGGCGTCTGACGCCACCTCGGCTGACAGGTTCGTGCGGATCGGCACGAGTTCGTGCGGATCGGCACGAGTTCGTGTGGATCGGCACGAGTTCGTGTGGATCGGCACGAGTTCGTGCGGATCGGCACGATCACCCGGCTGAAGCGCTCGCAGCAGGCCGATCGACCCACGAGTCGGTGACGTTCGGCCGCAGCTTCTCCGCCTCCGGCTCCCTACACTCCAGCTCCGACGGCCATCCATCCACCCTGGCGCTCGCAGATCGGACGAACATTGGACGCCGTGACCCAGCAGTCGCAGCAGGCCCCGCCCGAGCTGTCGGCGCCGGCGCGCGTCCCGCGGCTGGCTCGCCACACGTTCACCCTCTCCGACGGGCACAAGGTCGGCCTGGCGGTCGCGGGTCGGGGTGTGCCGCTGGTGGTCGTGCACGGCTACACCGCCGAGGGCTTCCTCTACGCGCAGACGCTGCACCGGCTGGTCCGCAAGGGTTTCAAGGTCGTTGCCATCGACATGGCGGGCCACGGCGGTACCCAGGGCTTGCCCATGAGCGGGGCGCGCATGGGCGACTACGCCCGCCTGATGGGTCGTTGCATCGACGAGCTCGGCATCCGCAAGGCGGTCACCGCTGGGCACTCGATGGGCGGCCGGGTGGTCGCCCAGCTCGCCGCACTCGAGCCGGAACGGACGATCGCCACGTTGCTGATCGACGCGATCGTCGGTGACCAGTGGGACTGGATGGTGAGGCTGTTCCGGGTGGCCCCGCCGCTGCTGGCCGTGGAGGCCGCAGCGCTGCTCGTCGACACCGTGTCCACCGTGCCCCTGGCCAGCAATCCGACGCAGGCACGCAAGCTCGGGCGCCTCCTCACACCGACCCTCGTCGGTCACGCGCTCCAACCCTGGCGGTTGGTGGGGCCGGCGATGACGATCCTGCGGACCCGGGGCAGCGCAGGCCTGCTTGACGCGCTCGCCGAGCAGGGGGTCCCGACCTTCGTGATCCACGGAGAGCTCGATCTGGTGGTACCCCTCTGCACGGCCCGCTCCGCGGCGGCGCGAGCCAACGGGCAGCTCGTGACGGTGAAGCGGGCGGGGCACTCGTGGGTGCTGCGCGATCCCGAGACGCTGCCGGCGATCGTGTCCGAGCTGCTCGAAGGTCGGCTCGGGGAGGCGATCCGCTCACACCTTCAGGCGGCGGGGGCCGAGACGGTCGACGAGCTCGAAGAGCTCCTCTACGAGCCGGGAGCCCCCATCCTCGCGCTCACGCCCGATCACACCTACAGCGCGGAGACCACCGAGCACCATCCACCGCGGTACCGGTGGTCGATCCACTGATCGTCGATCCGGAGGCGCCCACCTGAACCTGGCCAGATCCGCTGCTGGTGCGCGCCGGTCGGCACGGCGATCGGCGCATACCGGGCCGTCGGGTCGAGCCGTGGTGGGGGGTGTCCCGTGCGACTGCTAGCCTTGAGCGCTGGCCCGTCACGGGCCGCCGCTTCCGGTCTCGCCAGCGCCGCCCCGAGGGGCGGAGGCAGCGGATCTCAGGAGGCTGGGTCCGATACCCACCATCGCGAGGTACGACGACATGTCCCGAAAGCCCACCAACCTGCCGCCGAAGGCGGCCACGATCAGCGAGCACCGCCTCCACGACACCGACACGGGGTCTCCCGAGGTGCAGATCGCGCTGCTCACCGATCGCATCAACCACCTCACCGAGCACCTGAAGGTCCACAAGAAGGACCATCACAGTCGGCGTGGTCTGCTGATGCTGGTGGGCCGGCGTCGCCGACTGCTCGACTACGTGAAGAGCAACGACGTCGAGCGGTACCGGGCGATCATCGCGAAGCTCGGCCTGCGACGCTGACACGGCGGCGACCCCCGGGTCGCCGCTCTCGCGTCCCGGCCCACCCAGCTCGGGTGCTGGGGCGCACCACAAGTGAATCCGAATCGAACGGGCGGCCACGCGTCCGTCAGTTGCCGGTGGTGAGGGGCGGGGAGCGGTCTCGGCCCCTCACCACTGGGAACTGGCGTCGCCGCCGCCTCCAACCCATGCGGGGCCACGAGCCCCGAGAAGGAGCAACCCATGGCGGATGCCATCAGCGTGTCGGGCCCGGTGACCGGCACGGCGAAGACCCTCATCATCGAGACCGGCAAGCTGGCTCGTCAGGCGGACGGTGCAGTCACCGTCCGCATGGGCGGCACGGTGATGCTGGTCACCGCGACTGCCGCGAAGACCACCCGGCCGGGAGCGGACTTCTTCCCCCTCACCGTCGACGTCGAAGAGCGCATGTATGCAGCGGGGAAGATCCCCGGTTCGTTCTTCCGTCGCGAAGGCAAGGCCAGCGACCAGGCCATCCTCACCTGCCGCCTCACCGATCGACCGTTGCGCCCGTGCTTCCCGGAGGGGTTCCGCAACGAGGTGCACATCGTCGGCACCGTGTTGGCAGCCGATCTCGAGAACCCGCACGACGTCCTCATGATCAACGGTGCCTCGGCGGCGCTGTCGCTCTCGGGCATCCCCTTCGATGGGCCGATCGGCGCGGTGCGGATCGCTTACTCGACCGAGGGTGAGTGGATCCCGTACCCCACCTACGCCGAAGGGGAGGCGTCGACCTTCGAGATGGTCGTGGCCGGGCGGCTGCTCGATGACGGCGACGTGGCCATCATGATGGTCGAGGCGGGCGGGACGGAAGCCGCGTGGCCCGCGTACCAGGCGGGTGCGCCGAAGGTCGACGAGGAGACGATCGCCGACGGCCTCGAGGCGTCGAAGCTGTGGATCCGCGAGGCGATCGAGCTGCAGCGGGAGCTGATCGACAAGGCGGGTGCCAAGCCGCCGATGCCCTACACCGTGGCCGTCGACTACACGCCCGAGGTGTATGCGGCCGTCGAGGCCGCGGGTCACGACCGGGTGGCGAAGGTCATGACCATCGCCGACAAGCACGAGCGCCAGGTCGCCGAGGACGCGCTCAAGGCTGAGCTGGTCGAGGAGCTGCTGCCGGGCTTCGCCGAGCTCGAGGACGCGGAGGCGCAGATCAAGGCCGCCCTGCGGTCGCTCACCAAGCAGGTCGTGCGTAAGCGAATCGTAGAGGAGGGCGTCCGCATCGACGGTCGGGGCCCGAAGGACATCCGCCCGCTCTCCGCGGAGGTGGGCGTGCTCCCCTCAGTGCACGGCTCCGGGCTGTTCGAGCGGGGCGAGACCCAGGTGCTCAACGTCTGCACCCTGGGCATGCCGCGGATGGAGCAGATGCTCGACACGATCGGCGTGGTCGAGCGGAAGCGCTACATGCACCACTACAACTTCCCGCCGTACTCGACGGGTGAGACCGGGTTCATGCGGGGCCCGAAGCGACGCGAGATCGGCCATGGCATGCTCGCCGAGCGTGCGCTGGTGCCGGTGCTGCCGACCTCCTCGGAGTTCGGCTACACGATCCGCACCGTGTCGGACGTGCTGTCGTCGAACGGTTCCACCTCGATGGCCTCTGTCTGCGCCTCGACGCTGTCGATGATGGATGCAGGGGTGCCGATCAAGGCGCCGGTGGCGGGCATCGCGATGGGGCTGGTGTTCGCCGAGGGCAGGTACACGACGCTGACCGACATCCTCGGTGCGGAGGACGCCTACGGCGACATGGACTTCAAGGTCGCCGGCACCGCTGAGTTCGTGACCGCGTTGCAGCTCGACACGAAGATCGACGGCATCCCGGCTGACGTGCTCGCCCAGGCGCTGGCGCAGGCGAAGGAGGCCCGGCTCACCATCCTCGAGGTGATGGCCCGGGCGATCCCCGCGCCTCGGCCCGAGGTCGGTCCCACCGCGCCGAAGATCATCAACTTCGAGATCCCCATCGACAAGATCGGTGAGGTGATCGGACCGAAGGGCAAGGTCATCAACGCCATCCAGCAGGAGACGGGCGCCGACATCAGCGTCGACGATGACGGCACGGTCGGCATCGTCAGCATCGGCTCCACCGATGCGGGTGCGGTGGCGGAGGCCGAGCGTCAGATCCGCCTCATTCTCAACCCTCCCACCGCGGAGGTCGGCCAGACCTACCGGGGCAGGGTGGTGAACATCACCAAGTTCGGTGCGTTCGTCAACATCCTCCCCGGTCGCGATGGGCTGCTGCACATCTCCAAGCTCGGGCAGGGCAAGCGCATCGAGAAGGTCGAGGACGTGCTCGACCTCGGGGACGAGGTTGAGGTCCGGGTCGATGACGTCGACCCCAACGGCAAGGTCTCGCTGAGTCTGGCCTCCGCTCCGGTTGCGGCCGGGAGATCCGGCGGCGAGCGGTCCGACGCTCCCGAGGGCGGGGAGACCTCCGCGGCGCGGGAGTACGTCTCGTTCGAGGATGCCTTCGACGAGGAGATCCGCGGGGAGTTCGGAGACCTCGGCCCGGAGCCCACGACCGGTGGCGAGCGGGATGAGCGCGGCGGTGAGCGTCGCGGCGGGCGTCGCCGCGGAGGTGGTCGGCGACGCTGAACAGCCGAGGCGGAGCCCGCCCTGACCCCTCCCCGGGGGGCGAGTGCGTCAAGACCGTCTTGCCCTCGGGCATCCGGGTCGTCACCGAACGGATGCCCGAGGCGCGATCGGTCAGCGTCGGCGTGTGGGTCGACGTGGGATCCCGGGACGAGCCCGACGAGCTCGCCGGGGTCTCACACTTCCTCGAGCACCTCCTGTTCAAGGGCACCGAGGTCCGCTCAGCGCGCAGCATCGCGGTGTCGGTGGATGCGGTCGGTGGTGAGCTCGACGCGTTCACCACGCGCGAGACCACGGCGTTCTCCGTGCGCCTGCCGGCCGATCGGCTCTCGTTCGGCCTCGAGCTGCTCACCGACGTCGTCTCCGCACCCGCGCTGCGCCCGCACGAGGTCGAGGCGGAGCGGGAGGTCATCCTCGATGAGATCCTCATGAGCGAGGAGACACCCGACGACGTGGCGATGATGGCGCTCAACGAGGCGCTCTTCCCCGGGCACCCGCTGGGGCGGGAGACGCTGGGCTCGGCGGAGACGGTCTCGGCTCTGTCACGGGACTCGATCGCGGCGTTCCACGCTGAGCGCTATGAGCCCACCGCTCTGGTGGTGGCCGCGGCGGGGGATCTGCAGCACGACCGGGTCGTCGACGCGCTGGCGGACTTCTCCCTCAACCCTTCGCCGCGGGAGCGGCCGCAGCGCACACCGCCGGAGGACCGGATGGTGCCGCTCACCGTGGTCGAGCGGCCGAGTGAGCAGGTGCACGTCGTGCTCGGGTGGCGGGGGGTCGATCACGACCATCCCGATCGCTACGCGCTGTGGATCGCCAACCATGTCCTCGGGGGCGGGATGTCCAGCCGTCTGTTCCAGGAGGTCCGCGAGGAGCGGGGGCTCGCCTACACCGTGTACAGCGCCACCACGACGTATCGGGGTGCGGGCTCGGTGGTGGTGTACGCCGGGTGCGCGCCGGGGCGGCTGGGCGAGCTGGTCGATGTGGTCGACTCGGTGATCGACGAGCTGGTCGAGCGAGGGATCACTGCGGAGGAGCACGCGGTGGCACTCGGTGGCCTCGAGGGGTCGCTGCTGCTCGGGTTGGAGGACAGCGGCAGCCGGATGGCCCGTCTGGGAGGCAGTGAGATCACCCGAGGCGAGGTGATCCCGGTCGATGAGCTGCTCCGCCGCTACCGCACGGTCTCGACCGAGGACGTCAACCGGGTGGTGGCGGAGATCCTCGGCGGACCTCGCTCCGTGGTGGTCGTGGGGCCGGTCGACGACGCCGATCCGGCCATCGCGCGCGCCGTGCGGGGCTGAGGGCCCACGCTGCGGGATCAGCGCAGGCGTCCGTCCCTGCGTCTGGTGTCCGTCTGGTCTGTCCTCTGGGGACGAGGGGGCCTCACGGTTGTAGGGTGCTGCCATGGGACTGCGCGTCGGTGTGTTCGGAGCCGGCGGTCGAATGGGGAGCACGGTCTGCCGGGCGGTTGCCGACGATCCCGAGCTCGAGCTGGTGGCCGCGGTCGACCCCTTCCACTCGGGTATCGACCTGCGGCAGGTGACCGGTGTGGATCTGCCGTTGCAGATCGCGGCCGGACCGGAGGCCTTCGAGCAGACCGACGCGCAGGTGGTGGTCGATTTCACCAGGCGCGACGCCGCCCGCGAGAACCTGCTGTGGCTCGCGTCCCACGGCATCCACGCGGTGGTCGGAACCACCGGCTTCACCGAGGAGGACTACCGGCAGTTCGGCGAGGCGTTCACCAAGAGCAACTGCATCATCGCCCCGAACTTCGCGATCGGGGCGGTGCTGATGATGCGCTTCGCGGAGATGGCCAGCCCCTACTTCGAGTCCGCCGAGGTCATCGAGCTGCACCACGAGCAGAAGGCCGACGCCCCGTCAGGCACGGCCATGCTCACCGTCGAGCGCATGGCTCGGGCGTCACAGGACTGGGTGCCGGACCCGACCAGGAACGAGGTGCTCCCCGGCGCTCGTGGGGCCAGGGGTCCGGCCGACATTCCCGTGCACTCGGTGCGGATCAAGGGTCTGGTCGCACACCAGGAGGTCATCTTCGGCACGACCGGCCAGACTCTCGTGATCCGACACGACTCCTACGACCGGGCGTCGTTCATGCCGGGGGTGCTCCTGGCCATCAAGATGGTCGCCGATCGGCCCGGCCTCACGGTCGGGCTTGACGCTCTGCTCGATCTGTAGGCAGGTTCGAGTCGCGGGCAGCCAGCGAGCGCCCCGGTCAGCGCCGTCGGTGCACGTCGCGGGCGCCGGCTTGGTCACGGGCGAGGACGATCATCTGGTCGATGTTGACGTGACTTGGCCGGGTCACCGCGAAGGCGATGCAGTCGGCGATGTCCTCTGCACGCAGCGGGGTCAGACCCTCGTAGACCCGTGACGCTCGCTGCGCGTCTCCACGGAAGCGGACGACGCTGAACTCCGTCTCCACCAGGCCCGGGTCGATCTCGGTGACCCGCACCGGCTTGCCGAGCAGCTCCTGGCGCAGCACGCGGACGACCGCACGCACCGCGAACTTCGCTGCGTTGTACCCGGCACCGCCTGGATAGGGCTCGTGAGCGGCGATCGACCCGACGACGACCACGTGACCGTCACCAGAGGCGATGAGCCGGGGGAGCAGTGCCCGGGTCATCCGGGCCACGCCTAGGACGTTCGTGTCGTACATCGCCTGCCAGTCCGCGAGGTCGGCTTCCGCGACGGGTTCGAGCCCGATCGCGCCGCCGGCGTTGTTCACGAGGACGTCGCACTCGCCGACCGCGTCGCAGAACGCCTCCACGGACCGGTCGTCGGTGACGTCGAGCGGGTGGCTGCGGGCTCCGAGCTCGGCGGCGAGCTGCTCGATGCGTTCGACCCGGCGGGCGCCGAGCACCACATCGAAGCCTTCGCGTGCCAGCCTGCGTGCGGTGGCGGCGCCGATGCCGGAGCTCGCCCCGGTGACGATGGCGGTGCGTCTGCGTCCCATGCTCGCTCAGTCCCCCAGGGAGGATCCCTCGTCGGTCCCCGTGGCCCGGGTGGAGGTGTCACGGTCGCCGAGGTCGTGGCCCAGGTGGCGCAGCTGCTCGATCTCGGAGGTGCCTTTGCGGGTCTCGCTCCACACGGAGAAAGCGACCGCGAGCACGCTGAGGATGATGAGCTGCAGCCGGTAGGTGCGGATGAGGTCGAGCACCCAGTCGATCGGTGCTTCGAAGGTCTGACCCAGGATCTTGATGAGGATCAGGCGTGCGATCGTCCCGCCGAGGTTGAGGCTGAGGAAGATCGCCGGGCGCATCCGTGCTGCACCGGCGAGCAGGCAGATGGGGTTGTTGGGCGCGATGGCGACCAGCGGATAGCCCCACCTCCCGAACGACCGCTCGAGGCTGCGCATGAGCTGACCGACGGTGACCGTGCGCTGCTCCATCCACCGCACTGCGCTGTCCCCGTACCAGTAGCCGAGAAGGTAGAAGAGCGGGTCCGATGCGAGCGCCCGCAGGGTGCCGACCAGGAAGTACGCGACCGGGTTCAGCTCGTTGACCGTGAGCACCAGCCAGCGGATCCGCGAGTTGAGCGCGATCAGCAGCAGTGGGTGCGTGTCGACCAGCCCCGGTCCGAGGGCGTCCCCGACCCAGGACGCGACGACCATGGCGATCAGTACGGCCACGACGATCGCGAGCGCTCCTCGGCTTGGTGCGCCGGTGCGCTGGGCGCTTGACTCGATCGCGGACGCAGTGTCGTCGGCGTCGTCGGTGGCGGGGAGCGTCGGGTCGTCGTCGGTGCCCCCCGGCGAGTGATCGGCGGCTCCCGAGGGCTCGGACGCGCTGGTCATAGGCGGGCTCACCCTACCCGCGGGCGCCACCCGGATCCCCGCGCTGGCTCACGCCCCTAGGCTCGCGCCGATGGTGGCCACGCTCGTATCGGTGTGCTCGGCGCTCGCGCCGGAGGTTCCCCAGGATGACGTCGCGACGTTCGTGGCCGGGCTCTACCCCGAGCTGCCTCCCGACCGCGTGCGCTCGCTGTTCGCCAACGCGGGCATCGAGCGACGTCATCTTGCGCGGCCGCTCGACTGGTACGCGGACCCGCACGAGCCGGGTGAGCGCTTCGACCTCGCGTGTGCGGAAGCGCTCGAGCTGGGTGTCCGGGCGGCGCGCGCTGCGCTCGAGGCGGCGGGCGTGGACTCCCGGTCGGTCGACTCCGTCGTGTTCGTGACCACCACCGCGGTGCGCTCGCCGGCGCTCGACGCGTCGCTCGTGCCGGCGTTGGGGCTGCGCCCGGACGTGCGTCGCGTCCCGCTGTTCGGTCTGGCCTCGCTGGGGGGAGCGGCGGCGCTGGCTCTCGCTGCCGATCTGGTGGCTGCCGGTGACCGCTGTGTGCTGGTGGTGGCCACCGAGCTCAACTCGCTGATGTTCGCACCCCGCGCCGAGCCGGGTTCGATGCAGTCCGCGGTGATCATGGCGCTGTTCTCCGACGGCGCGGCGGCAGCGGTGGTCAGCTCCGGGTCTGCCGCGTCCGGGGGGCACCGGCTGCAGCTCGTCGGCCGGCACTCGACGCTGGTGCCGGACTCGCTCGGGGTGATGGGCTTCGACATGACCTCCACCGGGCTGCGTTGGCGTCTCGCACCGGGTGTGCCGGAGGTCGCGAGGCTTCACGTGACCTCGAGCGTGGACTCGGCGCTGGCCACGCTGGGCTGGCGTCGTGGAGACCTCGATCACGTGCTGGTCCATCCCGGTGGGGCGAAGGTGCTGGCAGCGGTGGAGGATGCGCTGGGCCTGCCGGAGGGTTCGCTGAGCTGGTCTCGCCGGGCCATGCGTGAGCACGGCAACCTCAGCAGCGTGACCGTGCTCGTGGTGCTGGAGGCGTTCCTCGCGTCGCAGCCGCGGCCTGGACGGGGTCTGCTCACCGCGATGGGCCCGGGGTTCGGCTTGGAGCACGTGCTGTTCGAGATCGTCGGCGGGTGGAGCTGACCGAAGGCCGAGGTGCCTGGGGGTGATTCGGGGCCGGCGCCGGCCGTGAGGACGCCTAGCCTTGGGCTGTGCCCGCTCCCGGTCCGGACTACCGCTTCGCGTGGAGGCCGTGGTGGATCCTCTCGCACCTGTTCGTGCTCGGGATGGTGGTGCTCATGGTGAACCTCGGGTTCTGGCAGCTGCGTCGGCTCGATGAGCGCCGTGCTCACAACTCGACGATCGAGTCCCGCCAGGACCTGCCACCCGCCTCGCTGGCGGAGCTGCTCCCCGCGGGCACGGGCTCGGATGCGGACGCCGTCGCCGAGGTCGCCTACCGGATGGTCACCCTGAGCGGCTCGTACGCGACCGACCAGCAGGTGTTGGTTCGGAACCGCACCAACGACGGCCTGCCGGGCTACTGGGTCCTGACACCGCTCGTCCTCGACGACGGCACCGCCGTCGCGGTGAACCGCGGGTGGGTGCCCTTCGCCACCACGGCCTCGGAGGGCCCGTGGCCGCAGTACGACCCGCCGGCTGGTCGAGTGACGGTCACCGGCATGGTGCAGGAGCCGCAGACCCGCGCGGGCGGGTTCGTCGGTGGGCCGACCGATCCGGCGGAGGGTCGCCTGTGGACCCTGTCGCGCGTTGACGTCGGCCGGCTCCAGCAGCAGGTCGACGAGCCGCTCTGGCCGCTGTACGTCAACCTCCGCACGCAGGAGCCACCGCAGGGGGACCTGCCCGAACCGGTGCCGGCGCCGGACCTCTCCGAGGGGCCGCACCTGGGGTACGCGGGCCAGTGGTTCGTCTTCGCCACCCTGACCGCGATCGTCTACCCGCTGCTGCTGCGTCGGGTGGCTCGCCAGCGGGGGCGTGAGGGGGCGGGGGCCAGGGGTGGGGAGCCGGGAGGTGATGCCGGCTCGACCGTGGGGCAGAGCCGACAGCGGAGCTCCGCAGGGGCCGGTCCGTGACCCGGGGAGCGCCACGGTGAGCGGTCTCCGGATGCCGACGCAGGCGCGGCAGGAGCGCACCCGCAGTCGGATCCTCACCGCCACCCTCAGCTGCATCGAGCGGTGGGGGTTGGCCAAGACCAGCCTGGAGGACGTCGCCAGGGAGGCGGGTCTGTCCCGGGCCACGCTGTACCGCTACTTCCCCGGTGGTCGCGAGCAGCTCGTCCACGAGACGGTCGCGTGGGAGGTCGGCCGGTTCTTCGCTCGCCTGGAGCACCACGTGTCCAAGGCGTCGGATCTGGCCACCAAGCTTGAGGAGGGTCTGATCTTCGGCCACCGGGCCATCCACGAGCACACCTTGTTGCAACGGATCCTCCGCACCGAGCCCGAAGCGCTGCTCGAGGAGCTGTCCCAGACCGTGCCGCTCATCGAGGCCGCGATGCGGGCGTATCTGCTCGCGCTGTTGCGCAACGAGCGTCTCCGTCCGGGTGTCGAGCCCGGCGAGGCTGCGGACTACCTCACACGGATGTTCCTCTCCTACATGGGGAGCCAGGGTCAGTGGGACCTCACCGACCGGAGCCAGGTGAAGCGTCTCGTTCGCTCCCAGTTCGTCGCCGGCCTGCTGGCCTGAGCCGGTCCCGTCGTCGCCCTACCCCCACGCTCGGTCGGACCTGTCGGAGGCCCGCGCGCGCCGGTGAAGGGCTGGCGATGCTGGGGAGCGGGTGACGAGGCGCGCCGGGACCCGCGTGCCGGCGTACGAGGTGTCCGAGGCGGCCGAGGCGCGACCCGGTCGGGTGCGGCTGGGGGGAGCCGGGCGGGTGTCGCAGCCCCTGGGGCTGAGACGCAAGTCACAGCGCCCAGCTCTTGGCGATGAGACAACTTCAGCTTTATTGTCTCAGCAGATGGTCGTCTTCGGTGAGAGAGATCAGGGGGGCCTCGCCGCTGCGGTCGAGCCCGAGCATCAGGGGGTGAACGCGCGCATCGTGGCAGGCACACTGCGTTGCGTGTCGCGATCCGGGGTGAAGCGCACCACTCTCGACGACATCGCCTCCGAGGCCGGCTGCAGCAGGGCCACGATCTACCGCGCCTTCCCTGGCGGCCGTGACGTGCTGCTGCTCGCCGTGGTCGAGGCCGAGGTGCAGCGCCTGCTCCGCGCGTTGCGCACGCGTCTTGACGAGGCCCGGACGCTCGAAGACGCGCTGGCGGTCGCGATCGGCGGCACGGCCCGGGCGCTGCGCGACCACGACGCGCTCCAGTATCTCCTCGCCAACGAGCCGGGCGTGGTCCTGCCCCACCTCAGCTTCGACGGCCTCGACCCGGTGCTCGAGCGAGCCGTTGCCTTCCTGGCCCCGCAGCTCCGCCGGTTCCTCTCCGACGATCTGGCCAGGCAGGCTGCCGAGTGGGCAGCGCGGCTCGTGGTTCTCTACGTCGCCGACCCGGAAGCACCTCTCGATCTCACCGACGATGCCGACGTCCGCCGGCTCATCTCCACCTATGTCCTTCCCGGGCTCACGCCCGTTCACCAACAGGAGCAGCGCAATGTCCAGCACTGAGGAGATCATCGGCCGTGCCGAGGTGAACGACCTCGAGGCGATCCTCGCGATCACGAACACCGATGTCGACGCGGTCGTGCACCAGGTCAAGAACAGCGCGGACGCAATCTTCACCTGGGACTACGAGAAGGGCGCCAGGCCGGCGCTCAACAAGCTCTACGAGAAGGCCAAGAACGCGCAGTGGAACGGCGAGACCGACCTCCCCTGGGACACCGACGTCGACCAGGAGAAGGTCGTGCTCGCCAACGCGGCCGCGAACGGGCAGTCGCAGATGGACCTCACGGGCACCTGCTTCGAGAAGTGGGGCGAGAAGGAGTGGCTCCAGCTCGGCATCGAGTCGCAGAACTGGACCCTCAGCCAGTTCATGCACGGTGAGCAGGGTGCGCTGATCTGCACGGCGAAGATCGTGGAGACCGTGCCGTGGATCGACGC
>JBBFLY010000063.1:0-17179 GCA_037478855.1 Acidimicrobiales bacterium
GCTCCGCTCCCACCCGCTCGTAGTCGGCCCGGCGGGGGAAGCGCTCCGGACCCATGGCCGCCGTGAGGATCGCCTCGTCGAGCGCGACGTGCGCGAGCAGCGACGGGGTGAGTCGGGTCTCTGGCAGCCCCTCGGGTCGGGTGCGGGTGCGCCGGCGCAGCAGCGTGCGCACCGCGAAGCCGCCGGTCTCGGGGAGGGCCTTGAGCATGCGCACCGGCGGCACCTTTGCCAGGGCCTTCTCCACCGAACGGACCTGCTCGACGATCACGCCGGCTCCCTCCACATAGTCCACAACGTCGGCCCGCCCGGCACCACGATCTCGGTGCGGACACGGAACCCGAACCGCTCGTAGTACGGCACGTTCGCCGCCTTGGACGACTCGAGGTAGGCGGGCGTGCCCTCGCGGTCGCACCGGTCGGTGATCGCGTGGATCACCGCCGCGCCGACCCCGCGACCCTGGCGATCCGGGTGGGTGCCGAGGATGGCGAGGTACCAGTGGGGCGTTCTCGGATGGGCGGCTTGGAGGCGACGGAGGAGCAGCTGCCCACGCCACAGCCCTCGCCTGAGGCTGCGGACCATCGCCGGCGCCGAGCGGAGCAGCTCGATCCGCGGCTGCTCCCAGCGCCCCGGTGGGTACCAGAGCGCGGCGCCGCTCAGCTGCGGGTCGGTGAGCACCAGACCGCACCGGCGGGCCACCGCGAGCTCAGCGCGGTAGAACGGCAGCAGGCGGCGATACCGCCCGCGCTCGCCGGGCACCAGCCACGCCATGACCGGGTCGTCGAGGAAGGAGCGGGCGAGCGCGGCGGCCAGCATCGCTTCATCCGAGCGTGCCGCCTCCCGTGCCTGCACGCCTCCCTGCCGCACGGGCGCAACCCTAACGCAGAGGTTCCCGTCGCTCGTGTCCTGTGACGTGGACACCACCAGCTGCACCACACGCCGACGACCCGGGTCGGCACCCGGGTGTGCACCCGGGGGCCGAGGGCCACGAGTCGAGCTGCGACGATGGGACAGCTCAGCGGCCAGGGGTCTTGATCGCCATCGTGATGTACCCGCCGGTGGCCACCGACGCCCAGTTCGTGCCTGTGCCCACCTGTGTCGGGCTCGCGTGGGTGGTGGTGCTACCGAGACCGAGCTGCCCGACACTGCGGTGACCGTCAGGCCAACCGTCTCGTCGGTCTCGGGGTCGGTGTCCCCGTAGAGCACCACCGTCACGAACCCACGAGTCTTGCCCGCCCTGATCTTCGTCGTGCGCGGCGAACTCCCCGCCTTGAGATACACACCTGCCGACGCGCTACCACCCGAGACCACCCAGGTCACCAACGTGTCCGTCGCCTACGGCGCCGACAACGTGATCGGCACCTTCACCGACTGCGCCAACGGCGACAGCGCATCCCCCTCCGAGACGGACACCACACCGATCGACACCACCGCGGAGCCCGACGCCCCCACCAACGCAGGCACCACCACCGAAACCAACGCCACCATCAACAACCGCCACCCGCGCGGCGGACGGCCCGAACTCACCAGCAACCCGACGCCCATCACCTACCCCCAAAGCACGACCCCCGACCGGGCCGAAACCCACGAAACCACAAGACCCAACATCCTGCTCCATCGACAAGCTGATCTACCTACCCACAACCCAGGCGACAGCAAACCTCGACGTCCCGGTACCTCGCTCAGCGTGCCGTGCCCTCGCCCGGGGAACGCACCCTCCCGAGAAGGGAGAGCCCGCGCTCGTGCGGGAGCGGAGCCTGCTCGACATCTCCGATGCCGACCTCCCCGGGAGAGCCCGCGCTCGTGCGGGAGCGGAGGTACCCCAACCACGAGGGCTCTTCCAAGACGATCCAGAACTGCTGCGACCACGCGAGCGCCACGTCGGTGATCGCCGAGACGTCGCGCCAACCAACCCGCCGTCGTGATCGTCCGTCATCAACCGCCCCGACCGCAACGCACCCGCACCGCAGGGCTCCTGCTCGTCGGCGCTGACCGAGCGGCGGGGCCCATCCACCCTGCACCGGCCGCACCCGGCGATCAGCTCGGGGCGGTGTCCCGGCGCTGCCCGGATCCTCCCCCTTTGAGCTGCTCGAGCTGCGCGTCGAGAGCGGCGAGCGCCTCGTCGGGGCTGCGCCCCCTCCGCCTGGATCGATGCGAACGCACCACCAGCAGCACCGCGATCGCAGCGAGCACGACCGCCGCGATGACCGCCCCGACGACGACTCCGCTCCCGGCGTTCGCGGAGCCCCCGGAGCCGGTCCCTGCCGCCCCGGCGAGCGACGGGGACGCCACCGTCGTCGACGACCGCGCCGAGCCTGTGTCCGTGAGCCAACCGACCGTGGCCGCCACGCCGTAGACCGTCACCACGCGACCGTCCGCGAGGCCGTACCGGCGGTCGACCGAGACGGCGAGCTCCGCGGGACCGGCCCGCTGACCCACCCGCGCGGCGGTGGCAGGCAGATCGAACGCCACCTCCCCGACTGCGGTGGGATCGTCTGAAGCGAGACCCTGGGTGACCCAGGACCCGTCGCCGGTCACGTCGACGAGCCCACCGCCTGCGGTCTCGAGCAACTGGATGCGTCCGGCGGTGCGGTCGACGCGGATGAAGTCGGTCCCGCCGGCTGCCTCCCGCTCACTCGGCATGAGCCGCACGAAGTCGTCGACCGAGACCACGGCCTCGCCGGCGATGGTCTCCGGCGGGCGCTGCGTCGACTCGATCACCAGGGCCCGATTCTCCATCCTGAGCGTCGGCGAAGCCACGCCAGTGTCGACGGCGCCGAGCTGCGCGACGCCGGCACGGGCGACCGCGCCCCAGCGGTTCCCGGGGATGAACCGTTCCGCACCCGAGGGCCTGCCGAGCAGCGCGGACGCGTCGAAGACCGCGGAGAGCTGGGTGTCGCCGGCCATCGCCCACACCCCGGCCCCCTCGCGAAGTGGCGGCACCGCACCACCCCCCTCGACCCTCACCACCTCACCTCCGGGCACGCCGACCATCACCACCGCGGCGTCCGTCAGCTCGGCGGGCGCGCTGGCGAAGCGCAGCACGGGCCGTCCGTCGTCGTCCCTGATGGCCACCAACGCGGCTGCGCCGGGCGCGGAGGATGCCTGCACGGGCGCGAAGCGCTCACTCGGGAACGCGGGCACGGTCGCCGCCGTGCCGGCGAGCGCCGGTGCCGCCGACCCCCACGGGAGGAGCGCCAGCACCACCGCGCGGGCCGCGACCGCGCGCCACCGTCTCACCCCGCTCGCCATGCCCTCACAGTAGAACCGGCCGGGGAACCGGTCAGAGGGCGGCCAGCTCGGCGGAGCCGTACACCACGGCCAACACGACCAGGAAGCCACCGAACAGCACGCGGATGGTCCGCTCCGAGGAGCCGAGGGTGAGGTGGGAGCCGAGCTGCGCCCTCGGTACCGACCCCACCATCAGCAACAGCGCGAACGCCCAGTTCACGTGGCCGAGCGTCACATGGGTGATGAGCGCCGGGACGGAGAAGATCGCGACCGCGACCAGGCTCGAGGCCACCGCCTCCTTGATGGGGATGCGCAGCACCGCGGTGAACGCCGGCACCATCACCACACCACCACCCACACCGAGCAGACCGGCGAGGAACCCCGCGCACGAACCCACCAGGGCGAGGGTCGCCGTGCCGAGGTGCGCGGAAGCGACGGTGGTGGCGGACCCGGCTGCAACCGTCGCTGCCCCGTCCTCCGCCACCACGCGCGCCGCCTCACGCGCCGCCTCACCCACCTCCTCCGACGCGGCCCCACCCGCCCGTCCAGACCGGGCGGTCGACACACCACCCCAGCCCGCCAGCACCGCGGTGAGCACCATCAGCAGGTGTGCGTTGACCAGGTCGCTCACCCAGGCGCCCACCACCGCGAGCACCGAGCCGGTCGCCCCGCAGACGAGGCCGACCCGCCAGTTCACGATGCCCGCACGCGAATAGCGCCAGGTGCCCGACAGCGCCCCGGGCAGGATCGCCGGGATCGTCGATCCCACGGCCTCGATCGGCGTCGCGCCGAGCACCCGGATGCCCGGCGTGGTGAGCACGGCGCCACCGACGCCGAACATGCCCGACAGCACGCCGGCGCCGAGACCGACAGCCAGAACGGCCAGCGCCTCGTACCAGGTCATGCCCGAGTATCCCCCACCGACCGCACCTGGCAGCACACCAGCCGCCCGGGCCTACCCTGTCGGCCGTGAAGCGGACGGCCCTCACCACCGCGACGGCGCTCGGCGTGCTGGCAGCCACGGCGTGGTGGTGGCGGCGGTACGCCTCTCCGCTCCCAGACGGCGCCCGACGTGGCGCTCCGGTGGCCGTCCACCACCGCGACCGGCTGGCCCGCAACGCCCGGCTGGCCGGGGTAGGCGCGAGAGCGGGCCGCGACTACGCGCTGCACCGGGCACGGCGGCTCTTCGCCGACGCTGCGACCCGCGAACGGCTCGACACCGAGTTCGAGCTGCGAACCGCCGAGCAGGTCGCGGAGACGCTGGGGCACCTGAAGGGCGCCCTCATGAAGCTCGGGCAGATGGTCAGCTACCTCGACCAGGGACTGCCCGAGCACGTCCGCGCCGCCCTCGCCGATCTCCAGCAGAACGCGCCGCCGATGAGCCCGGAGCTGGCTGCGGGCATGATCCGCGCCGAGCTCGGACGTGACCCTGAGAAGCTGTTCCTGGAGTGGGATCCACAGCCGATCGCGTCGGCGTCGATCGGCCAGGTGCACCGGGCGATCACCCGCGCAGGTGAAGCCGTCGCGATCAAGGTCCAGTACCCCGGCGTCGAGGAGGCGATGGGAGCCGACCTCGACAACGTCGGACTCCTGTTCGCCGGCATGGGGCAGCTCTTCCCGGGCCTCGATCACGGCCCGCTGGTGGAGGAGCTCAAGGCCCGATTGTCCGAGGAGTTGGACTACCGGATCGAAGCCGCGAACCAGCGGGCCTTCGCCGAGTACTACGACGGTCACCCCACCATCCACGTGCCTCGGGTGCTCGATGCGTACTCGACCCGTCGGGTGCTCACCACCGAGCTGGCCGAGGGGGTTCGCTGGGACGAGATGCTCACCTGGGATCAGCACGAGCGCGACCTGGCCGCGGAGACCATCTACCGCTTCGCGTTCGGCAGCCTGTACCGGTTGCGCATGTTCAACGGCGACCCCCACCCCGGCAACTACCTGTTCCGGCCTGGGGGTCGGGTCACGTTCCTCGACTTCGGCCTGGTCAAGCACTTCACCCCGGAGGAGCTCGTCCAGTTCGAAGACATGATCGTGGCCATGGTCATCGAGCACGACCCGGCCGAGTTCCGGCGGGTGTGCGAACGGATCGGCCTGCTGAAGCCGGGAAGCTCCTTCAGCGAGGAGGAGATCGTCGACTACTTCGGCCACTTCTACGAACTTGTGATGCACGACGGCGTGTACACGATCACACCCGAGTACGCCTCGGAGACCGTACGGCGGTTCTTCGATCGCAACGGCCCCTACGGCGAGATCATGAAGGCGGCCAACGTGCCACCCAGCATGGTGATCATCCAGCGCATCAACCTCGGGCTCTACGCGCTGTTCGGGCAGATGCGGGCCACGGGCAACTGGCGACGGCTGGCCGAGGAGATCTGGCCGTTCGTCGCCGCACCGCCTTCCACGCCCATGGGTCGCGAGATCGAGCGGTGGCGCACGCAGCGTGAGGCAAGGTCGACATGAGCAGCTGGGTCGAGCGCGACCGCGCGGTCATCTGGCACGGCTTCACCCAGATGTCCTGCTTCGCCGAGAACGCCCCGGTCATCGTCGAGCGTGCTGAGGGGCGTGAGCTGATCGACGTCGAGGGCCGTCGATACCTCGACGCCATCTCGTCCCTGTGGGTCACCACCCTCGGCCACCGGGTACCCGAGCTCGACCGCGCGGTGCGCGAGCAGCTCGACCGGGTGGCGCACTCCACCCTGCTGGGCAACGGCAACCGGGCCACCATCGAGCTGGCCGAGGCGCTCGCGCCGCGGGTGCCGGTCGACGAGCCGCACTTCCTGTTCGCGTCGGACGGCGCGGCCGCGGTCGAGCAGGCGCTGAAGCTGGCGTTCCAGTACTGGACCAACCAGGGAGTACGGGGACGCACCACCTACCTGGCACTGGGCAACGCCTACCACGGCGACACGATCGGTTCGATATCCCTCGGGGCCGGCGGCTTCGGCACCGACGTGTTCGACCCGCTCCGCTTCCCGGTGCGACGCACCCCTGGCTACGACGACCCGTCGTGGGCCGACCGTGCGATCGCGATGATCGACGCGCACGCGGATGAGCTGGCCGCCGTGGTGATCGAGCCGCTCGTGCAGGGCGCGGCCGGCATCCTCGTCACCGACCCCGAGCCGGTGCGGCGAGTCGCTGAGGCCTGCCGCCGCGCGGACGTGCTGCTGATCGTGGACGAGGTAGCCACCGGCTTCGGGCGCACCGGGACGCTCTTCGCGTCCGATCAGTGCGGGGTGCGCGCCGATCTGGCCTGCATGGGCAAGGGAATCACCGGGGGCTACCTGCCGCTGTCGGCGACGGCCGCCTCACCCCGGGTGTACGAGGCGTTCCTCGGCCCTGACCTGAGCGAGCGCACCTTCTACCACGGGCACTCCTACAGCGGGAACGCACTCGCGTGCGCCGTGGCCCGACGACACCTGGAACTGCTGGACGCCTGGGAGGTGCTCCCCGCGGTGCGCGAGCGGGCGACGCAGCTCGCGAAGCTGCTGCGCGAGCGGATCGAGCCGCTGCCGGTCGTGCGTGAGGTCCGCCAGCGTGGGCTGATGGCCGGCGTCGAGCTCAACCCGCCGGAGGCAGGCCTGCGCTGGGGGCGCCGCACCTGCGCCGCGGCGGTCGAACGGGGTGTGCTGCTGCGCCCCCTGGGTGACGTGGTCGTCCTCATGCCGATCCTCACCACCACCGACGAGGAGCTGGTCCGCATCGTCGACGTGCTGGCCGAAGCCATCGACGTGACGTGCACGACGTGAGCGGCAGCCTGCACCGGCCGCTGACGGCCCTCCTCGCGATGCTCGTCACCGCCTCGTGCGCAGCAGCGGCCGCCGGTGCACAACCTGCGACGACAGTCGTGCAGGCCGGAGGGGAGATGGTCACCGTGGAGCGCGAGGTTGCCTACGGCATGCCGGGCGACAGCACCCGGGTGCTCGATGTGTGGCGCCCAGCCGAACCCGCACCGGGCCACCCCGGGCTGGTCATCGTGCACGGCGGTGCCTGGGCAGGTGGTACCCGCGCCGAGGAGAGCGAACGGGCCACGCTGGCCGCGTCACAGGGCTGGACGGTCTTCAACATCGACTACCCGACCACCGCGGTGCTCGGGACCACGGGCGGCGCCTGGCCGACCGAGGTCGACGCCGTCCGCCAGGCCCTCGGCTGGACCGTGACCAACGCCGACCGCTACGGCGTCGACCGCAACCACCTGGCGATGGTCGGGATGTCAGCCGGTGGCCACCTGGCGGCGCTCGCCGCGGCCGACGGCACGAGCGGCGTGCGCGCCCTGGCGGTCTGGTCTGCACCCACCGACCTCGCCGCGCTCGCCTCCGACGGCTCGGGCGCACCTCCCGGGTGCGCCGGCAACACGCAGTGCGAGCAGGTCTGGTCGATGCCCCTGGTGGAGGAGTTCCTCGGTTGCCTGCCATCACAGTGCCCGCAGCGCTACCGGGCGGCGTCCGCGCTCGAGCAGGTCACGCAGGCCACCCCGCCGACCTTCATCGCCAACGCCGACAACGAGCTGGTGCCGCTCTCCCAGGCCCGATCGTTGCACGACGCGCTCGTGCGTCACGGCGTCGACGTGAAGCTGCACACCGTGAGAGGATCCGCGCACGCGTCCGCCTACACGTCCGCGGTGTGGAACGAGATGATGCCCTTCCTGGCCTCCCATCTCGGTGTGCCCGAACCGGAGCCGATCGACTTCTCCGAGCGGGACCACCGCGCCGTGGTGATCGCCTCGCTCGCCGTCGCGGTCGTGCTGGCCATGCTGGCCGGGGTCGTCGTGCTGCGCGGCCGGACCCGGATCGGTGGTCGCCGGTGAGCACCTGGGGCGACTGGGTCGACGAGGAGTGCCGGCTCATCGAGCGGGCCGGCCGCTGGCGCTCGCTGCGCGCGCTCGAGGGGGGCGCGCCGACGACGTCGATCGTCGATCCGGCCACGGGAGCCTGCCGGGCGGTGACCTCGTTCGCCTCGAACGACTACCTCGGGCTCTCCCAGCACCCGATGGTGAAGGCGGCTGCCATCGAGGCGATCGAACGGTGGGGCGCGGGCGCCGGCGCGTCGCGACTGATCGTCGGCACCCGTCCGATCCACCACGAGCTGGAAGCCCAGCTCGCCGCATGGCGGGGCACCGAGGCGGCACTGGTGTTCGCCAGCGGCTACGCCGCCAACACCGGCACCCTCGCCGCGCTCGCCGCTCCCGACACGGTGATCTGCTCCGACGAGCTGAACCACGCGTCGATCATCGACGGCTGCCGGCTCGCCGCAGCTCGCGGGGCGACCGTCCGGGTCTACCGCCATGCCGACGTCGACCACCTCCGTTCCCAGCTGGACCAGACCGGCGGGCGTCGGGCCCTGGTGGTCACCGACACGGTGTTCTCGATGGACGGCGACGTCGCCCCGATCGACGCGCTCGCCGCGCTCTGCCGGGACCGGGACGCGCTGCTCGTGCTCGACGACGCGCACGCGGTCTTCGACGTGCCGGCCGACCTCGACGGTGTCGAGCTGGTCCGGGTGGGCACGCTCTCAAAGGCCCTCGGCTCGCTCGGCGGGTTCGTGGCCGGCTCCCACCGGTTCGTCGACCTGCTGGTCAACCGTGCCCGCCCGTTCGTGTTCACCACCGCACTCACCCCTGCCGACACGGCTGCGGCCCTTGCTGCGCTCGGGATCGTGCGCTCACCCGAGGGTGAGGCGCGGCGCGCCACCCTGCGCCGCCACATCGAGGCGCTCCTGCCGGGTCACCCCACGCCGATCCTGCCCGTGGTCGTCGGCGACGAGCAGGCGGCCGTCTCGGCGAGCGCCGCACTGCTCGAGCAGGGGTTGCTCGTGCCGGCCATCCGTCCCCCCACCGTGCCACCGGGTACCTGCAGGCTGCGCGTCGCGCTGAGCGCCGCCCACACCGCCGAGCAGGTCGAGCGGCTGCGCGCGGCGCTCGTCGCGCTCGATCTCACCGTGGCCCAGCCATGAGCACCCAAGACGCGACCGCCGACGAGCCGACGGGCAGGGGTGGCCGCCCGGCGCGGCTCGTGGTGGTGGCTGGAACGGGGACCGAGGTCGGCAAGACCTGGGTCAGCGCCCGGGTGCTGCGGGTGCTTCGCGACGCGGGAGTCACCGTGTCGTCCCGGAAGCCGGCGCAGTCGTTCGAGCCGACCGATCGCGAGACCGACGCTCACCTGCTGGCTGCCGCCACCGGGGAGGATCCTGCTCAGGTCTGCCCCCCGCACCGCTGGTACGAGGTGCCGATGGCCCCGCCGATGGCGGCTGCCGTGCTCGGCCGGCCGGGCTTCACGATCGCGGATCTGGTCGCCGAGATCACCTGGGACGCCCCACCTCCTCGACTGGGGATCGTCGAGACCGCGGGCGGTGTGCGCTCACCACTGGCTGACGACGGCGATTCAGTGAGCCTCATCGAGGCCCTCGTTCCCGATCTCGTGGTGGTGGTCGCCGACGCCGGGCTCGGCACGATCAACAGCGTGCGCCTCACCATGGAGGCCCTCGAGGGGGCTGGGCTCCCCGCCACCCTGATCGTGCACCTCAACCGCTTCGACGAGCGCAACGAGCTGCACCGGCACAATCGACGCTGGCTGCGCGAGCGGGACGGCTTCGAGGTGGTGACCACCATCGACGAGCTCGCCGGCCGCCTGGGGCGCCCAGACGGCCTGTGGCGCTGAGCCGGTTCGGGCAACGCAGCAGGCGGGTGGTTGTCACGGAGCACGGCGAGCGGGCGGAAGATGCTCGGGGAAGACTCAACCCGAGGGCCCGAGCAGCCGAAGAAGAAGATGCGAAGGTGCGGCTGGTCGGCCCTTCGGGGCTCGCGTGACCGCAGCGAGAGATCGAGGGAGCGAGGTGTCGGTCCACCCACGGGACGCGAGGCGAGTGGTCGGGGTCGGTGCAGCCTTGACGCGCCCGGGCGGACCCCGGCAGGTGCTGGACTGGACGCCCGGCAGAGGGCGAGAAGTGGTGGGCACGTGAGCGACGTTTCGCAAGGTCCGGGCTGGTGGCAAGCGTCCGACGGCAAGTGGTACCCGCCCAAGGAGAGCGAGGAGCCTCCCGGCCCGGGCTGGTGGCTGGCATCCGATGGCAGGTGGTACCCACCCGAGCTGCGGTCCGCGTCGGCCGGCGAGAGTGGGGCGGCCGCGGTCGCGGCGCGGACGCGAGCTGCGACCGACCGACCGGGCTCTGGCGGGCGGACCCAGCCGGCAGGTGGCTCCGCCGCACGCCCCACCGCTGGCACCCCGAAGAGCAGCTCGAAAGCTGGGGGGAAGAGCACCGGCGCGGCCGGCGCGGCCAAGGGGTCGAGCACCGCAAGCTCGAAGGCGTCTGGGAGGCCCGCTGATGGCGCGGGCCGCGGTGCACCGCAAGGTGGTGAGCGGCCACCGCGAGCCGGTCAACCCCGGCAGGGCGCGATCGCCCGTGGGGTGCCCGCGCCGCCTGCGCCGCGCCGCAAGCTCGATCCGCTGACCCAGTTCGAACGCCGGAACGCGGCGTCCCGAGAGGACGCGGCCGTGATGGCACCGAGGCGCGCGGCCGCGGCGTCGCGGGTGCTGGCCACCCTCCAGGCGGAGCTGGAGGCAGCCAAGGCCGCGGCGGGTCGGGCCGCCGGCAGTGTCCCAGCGGGCACGACCGCCGGGGCTTCCGACGCCCGCGGCGGCAACGGCACCGCGACGGCGACCCCGCCGAACCGTGCTTCCGGGCCGGCGCAGCGGCCGTCTGGTCACGAGGCGAAACCCGCCCCCGGCGACGGCCCACTGCTGGAGGTGAAGCCCTCCCCACTCGCCTCCGACCTCGACCGGCTCGGCGAGCGGCTGGCCATCTTCATGGACCGGGTCGAGCTGCGGGACCGCAACGACCGGGTACGCCAGATGATCCGCGGTGAGGAGATCACCGACGTCGTGGTGCACAAGAAGCTCACCGGGGCGGTGCTGACCATCGAGAACGTCGGAGGTCCGGTGATCGTGGCCAAGGGTCTGCGCCCCGAGCAGGCCGACGAAGCCCGCGACCTCATCATGAGAACGACGCGGCCCGCCCGACCCGTCGACCGCAGCAGCCGTCCCACACGGGGCACGCCGGCGAGCACCCCGGCCCCAGGTCGGCCGCGCCACGTCGATGAGGCCGACCTGCTGCGCAAGCTGGGCGACCTGCACCGTGTCGGCATCCTCACCGACGAGGAGTACGAGGAGAAGATCGAGCTCGTCGGCCGGCTGGTTCGCGGTGAGGACCTCTCACCGACACCGACCTGAGAAGCGCAGCGACCCGTCACCTGCGGCAGTGCCTGTGCCGATCCCTGACCGCCGCCTGGCGAGGGTCTGACGAGCGTCTGTCGAGCGCGCCAGCAGCACCTGCGCGGCCCGGGCCACAACGCAGCGGGCCGCGGCTCAGCGGGCTGCCTCGGCCGCCTCCCTGCGGAACCGACTGGTGCGATGCTCCGGGTCGCGGTCGAACTCGGGGATGACCTCCTTGCCGAACAGCTCCACCGACTCTGCGCAGAGATCGTGCGGCCAGGTGGTCGAGCTGGGCCCCATGAGCACCTGATCGCACCCGATGGCCTCGAACTTCCGGAGCGCTGCGATGCAGTCCTCGGGGTTGCCGACGACGCTCGCGTCCCGCTCGATCCGGGCATCGATGTCCGCTCTGGTGGCCTGCGGCAGGATCTCGGGCCACGGCGGGATGCCCGCCGGCCGCGGGAAGGTGTCGAGGTACCGGTAGAGCAGGCTGCTGTGGTAGTTCGAGCCGGCGCGCACCATCCACTCCCGCGCCTGCTCGCGGTCCTCCAGGCAGATGAACTGGCTCACCACCGCCACGTTGTCGTTGACGAACTCGCCAACGGGCTCGGCCTCCTCGATGGTCGTCTTGTAGATCTCGATGAGCGGTGCCAGCTCGGCGGGGCTCCCACCGGTGAAGCACAGCACGCCGAGCCCCATGCGGGCCGCCTTCTCGAAGGTTCCTGGGTTGCCCGCCGCCACCCACATCGGTGGGTGTGGCTTGATCCAGGGCTTGGGCAGGACGTTGCGGGTGGGCATCGAGAAGAACCGGCCGTCGAAGGAGTACTCGGTCTCGGCCCACATGCGCCGGAACTCCCGGATGACCTCGTCGAACATGTCGCGGGTGATGTCGGGATCGGCGATGCCGAAGCCCTGCTGCTCGGTGGTCGACGAGCCGCGCCCGGTGCCGAACTCGAAGCGACCCTCGGTGAGGTGGTCGAGCATCGCCACCCGCTCGGCGACCCGCGCCGGGTGGTTGACCGGCGGGGTGATGTTGAAGATGCCGGAACCGACGTGGATGCGCTCCGTGCGCGCTCCGACCCAGGGGAGGAGCACCTCGTTGGCCGAGATGTGGGAGTACTCCTCGAGGAAGTGGTGCTCGGTGGTCCACCAGTACTTCCAGTTGGTGCGGTCGGCGATGACCGCCAGCTCCACCTCGCTCAGGAGCCGCTCGTGCTCGGCCTCGGCCGGATCGTCGTGCCCCCACAGGGAGCGTGGGGTGAAGCCACCGCAGAACAAGCCAAACTCCATCCCTGCAGGATAGAACGCGTTCTCGCTCTCGCGAAGCTCATGCCGACCCGCTGCGCTAGCGGGGCAGGTCGGAGGCGAGGACCACCAGCACGCCCATCATCACGACCAGCGCCGTGATGAGCCAGATCCAGCGCCGACCGACCTCGGTCTGGGCGGGGTCGAGGTTTCTCAGCGTGGCGCGGGTGGCCACCAGCTGCTGGCGGAGGGAGACCGACTCCTGCTGCAACCCATCGAGCACCGCCTCGGTGCGCGCCAGCTGCTCGCGGACCGCAGTGGTGTCCTCAAGCACTGCTTCCCGCTTCGCCCGCTCCTCCTCCAGCTGTCGCCGCAGGGCGAGGTACTCGTCGCGCAACCCGGAGACCGCGGCGTACTGGCTCTGCAACTCCGCGAGCTGGCGGGCGACCGCCCGCTGCCGCCCGGTCGCCGACCGGGCGATCTCCCGGGCCTCGGCCAGCTGGGCGTTGAGCTCGTCGTAGGCCTTCTGCAGCTCGGTGAGCTGCTCCATGAGCGCGTCGGCCTCGGACATGCCCTTCTCGCGGGCCTGGTCGCGCACGCCGTCCCACCGGAGCTGCTCGGTCAGCGCCACCACATGGTCGACCTCGGGCGAGCCACAGGCCCGGAGGAGGTCCTCGACCCACTGGTGGACGCGCAGGGCGTAGTTGAGATCGAAGGGGTGATCTTCGTCGGGGTGGGCCCAGTGGTTGCGCGCCGTACGCAGATCGGTGATCGTCTGCCGCATGCTCTCGCCGAGCACCGCCGCGAACGCCGGCCCCCACCAGCGGTTGATCACCTCGAGCTGGAAGTGCGGGTCCGACAGCGAGACCAGCACGTCACGACGCTTTCCGAGCTTGGTGGCGGCCATGAGCACCCAGTCCTCGTCTGGGAACGCCGCGCTCATGCGGGCGTCGACGAACGGGGCCAGCCCATCAGCCAGCACCTCGAACGCCGTCGCCACCTGGCCCCGGTAGCTCACTGCCATCCCCCTCTGTCTAGCCGGATCACGGCGAAGTTGGTCAGCGGGTGCGGCACCGCCGATCATGTGGCATGACCGGGCATGACTCGGACGCGAACGCAATCGTCGACGTGGACGTGGTGGTCGTCGAGCCCGACCTGTTGTGGCGGGTCGAACAGGCGAACGAGCTGCGGCAGCTGAACACGGCCAGCACCTCGACCCTGCTCGAGGCCGCCAAGGTGCTCAACCCCCACACGGCATCGGTGGTGGTCATCGGCCCGCATGCCCTCGACGATGCGCTCGAACATCTCCCCACGTTCCGGGCGGCGTACCCCGCGGTGCGGCTCCTCGCCGTGCTCGACGAACTCGACCAGGCCGCGCTCAGCGCGCTGCGGGCGGGCATCCACGAGGTCGAGCCGAGCGACAGCGGCCCCAGCGCGATCGCCGAGCGTGCGACCGAGCTCCTCGAGCAGGCCCGCGCGCTCGGCGGAGGCGAGACCTCGTCGGCGTCGGCGTCACCGACCTCAAAGCCGGTGCTGGTCGTGGTCACGGGAGCCAAAGCGGGCGAAGGGGCGACGACCGTCGCGCTCGGCATGGCGCTCGCGGCCACCTCGACGGGGGCCGGCGCCAGCCACGGGATGCACAGCGACCTCTCGGGGCGCAGCTCGATCGGGCGGGTCCGCTGCGTGCTGCTCGAGGGTGACCCGGGCCTGGGTGACGTCGCGCTCCGACTCGGCATGCATCCGGCGGAGACCGAGGTGCTGGGCACGGAGCTGCCGAACCTGCGCCAGCTGATCCATCGACACCCCTCGACCGGCCTGCCGGTGCTGCTTCCGCCACGGCCGCTCGATCCGCTCACCCCGCTCAGCGCGGACACGTTGGCCGACCTGCTCGACGCGCTGGCGGACTGGACCGATCTGATCGTCGCCGACGTGCCCATCGGCCTGGTCTCCGAGGCCGGACTGGTGTCGACGGCCGACCACCTGCTGCTGGTGAGTCGGACGCCGCTGACCAGCATCAAGAACGCGAAGGTCATCGCCGACCTCTTCGCGCACGCGCCCACCATGCAGCTGGTCCTGAACCGGTTCGCGGAGGGTCCGCACGGCACGGTGCCCGACCCGCAGGACATCTCCCACGCCGTCGGCCTGCCGATCGTCGCTGAGATCCCCCACGACCCCGAGCTGGCTCTCAGACCGACAGATGGCTCGCACGCGCTGCGGGAGGCGATGGAGCGGCTCTCGACCCTCTGCTCCCGCCGGCGGTGAGAGGGAGCAGGAACCCGTAGGGCTCGCCGCCGTCGCGGTGGTGCTGCCGGTGCGCGGCCGCCAGTCGCTCCAGCACCGGGAGCTCCCGACGACGCCGCAGCAGCCGGCGGTGGGTGTAGAGGTCGTGCACCACGAGGTAGGCGAACCCGTAGGCGGTCACCCCGCTTCCCACCGGGAGCGCCACCGCGAACGCCGGCACGCTGAGGCCCAGCACCAGGACCGCGACCGTGATCGCGCCGAAGCAGAGGGGGAACAGGTCGTTGCGCTCGAAGCGCCCCCGGCGCGCTGTGGTGACTGGCGTGCCAGCCGATCGCCGGCCCGTGCATCAACCAGCGGTGCACGACGTAGGTGATCGGCTCCATCAGCACGAAGCTCACCAGGGCGACCGTGAGGAACGTCCAGCCGGTCACGGTCGGTCCTCGTGCGGCTCCGACGCACCGGCCCGCATCCACGACATCACCACGAGAGTGAGCAGCGAGAACCCGAACGCGAAGTCCTCGACCGGGATGTCGAGGGGGAAGCGCCAACCAGTCCTCGCCGCCGGTGCGTAGAGCACGATCGGCGCGGAGAGCTTGGTGAGCCAGCCGTTGACCGGCACCATGAACGCCACGCAGATCCCGAGCGTGATCCAGTAGGGGATGCTGCGGAACACGCCCGTGCGCAGCACCCGGTGCTCGAGCACGATCACGGCGAGCACCGAGACGGCGGCGAGTGCCGTGTGCTCACCCATCGACGCGCGCTCCCGGATGACCGGCGTCGTGGGCTGTGCGTGCGCGCCGGCGACGTGCCCGGTGCAGCTGCACGGGGGTCGTGCCGGCGAGCAGGTTTCGGACCGCCTCGAAGGTCAGGAGCGCACAGAGGGGGATGACGATGAAGAACACGAGCTCTTCGATCGGCACCCCGAGAGGGAGCTCGACCCCGGTCGCGTAGCGACGATCGAACCACCAGTGCCCGCGGGCGATCGCCAACGCGTCCCACAGGTAGAAGACCGCCACGACGGGCAGCAGGGTTCGGGCGAGCCGACGTGGGCGCCGGCAGATGCGGGCCCCGAAGAGGGGTTGGAGGGGGATGGTGAGGGCCACACACAGGCCCATGAGGATGAGGTACTCGAAGCGGTTCATCGGTTGACGTTGACGGCTTCCTCGAACGGCGGGGCGATCACGCGGAACATTTCGGCAGATTTTAGCGCTAAATAAGGAGACACGTCGCCGGGTGCAGAACAGGAGCCGTCATGACCCTCACTCAGGCCCCGTCCCTCACCGCCCCACCGACGCCACCGACCCCGCCCACACCTGAGCTGACACCTGCGTCCACGACGCCGACCACCGGCCCCGCGACCGTCCCCGTCCCCGCCGCTGTCCGGCGGGCCGCCCAGAGGGTCGAGGACCGGCTCGGCCGGTACCTCGCCGAGCAGTACGCGCGCTGGAGCTGCTGCACGCCTTCGCGTTGGTGCACGACGACGTGATGGACGGCTCGGTGACCCGCCGGGGTCGGGCCACCACCCACGTGCGCTTCGGGTTCCAGCACCAGCTCCTCCGCGGCCGCGGTGAGAGCGGACGGTTCGGGGAGAGCGTCGCGATCCTCGTGGGTGACCTCGCACACGTCTTCGCGGAGCAGCTCGCCGAACGTCTGCCCACAGCCGCCCGAGCACTCTGGCGGGAGATGCAGGTCGAGCTGGTCATGGGCCAGTACCTCGATGTGCTCCGCACCGTCCACGGGCGACCCGGCCGCGCGCAGGCTGATCGCATCGCGGTGCTGAAGTCCGGTCGCTACACGATCGAGCGACCCCTGCGGCTCGGCGCCACCCTCGCTGACGCGCCCTTCCCGGTCCAGGTGGCGCTCTCGGCCTACGGCCACGCGCTCGGCCTCGCCTTCCAGCTGCGCGACGACCTGCTCGGCGCGTTCGGGGAACCCGACACCCTCGGCAAGCCCGTGGGTGCGGATCTGCTCGACGGGAAGCCCACCCCGCTGCTGGCCCTCGCGCTCGAGCGCTCGAGCCCGGCTGATCGCCTCGTGCTCGACCGGGCCGGAGAACCGGGGCTCGACGAGTCGGGCGTGCGGGAGATCCAGGAGGTCCTGCGGCGCTGCGGTGCGGTGCAGGAGGTGGAGCAGCGCATCGAGCACGCGCTGGTCAAGGGCATCGCCGATTACATCGAGGCGGACGTCGAGGAGGCCCGCCGCAAGTACGGTCATCCCCTGGCGGTCATCGAGGGCCCCCTCATGGCCGGGATGAACGTGGT
>JBBFLY010000064.1:0-16834 GCA_037478855.1 Acidimicrobiales bacterium
ACACCGAGTCCAGCGAGGCCCCGACCCACACGGGTGGACCCCTACACGCCCCTCATCCCACGATCACGCGCAGTGCCGTTCTGTTGGGACGGGTTTTGACGGAATGTGACCGTTTTGACGGTCAGTTGTGCACGCTTTGTGGTCGGCACAACATCTCTTGAACTCTCTCTCTCTCTCTGGTAGAAACTGCTTGTCGGCGTGTTCCGACCGGGTGATGTGGTGACAACTTCGGTGGTCCTTTTGAGGTTTGGGAGGGAGATCATGCGGGCGAGTTCTGTGCGCGTCTTGCAGGGAGCGACCGCCTTCGGTGTGGCGATCGGCGCAATTGGAGTTGTGCCGCCGACACCGGCTGGAGCCACCTCGACGAACTGCATTGCGAACGTGGGGCTTCCCTCTGGTGGCAGTTTGTGCACCACTGCCGTTGGTGGGGGCGTGCGTGTGGACCGCATGGACTACACGCGTACTGCAGGCTTGATCTGCAACTTCAACGGCGGCTGGGAGGGCACACTTCCGAACGGTGTGTTCGCCGAGGGATGGGAGATGCCTCCCGGTGGGACTTGCCGTCCGGGCACTGCCGGCGACTCCGACCCGGTCAACCGAGACTTCAAGAACAAGACCTGGTTCCGGGGGAGGTGGAAGGAGGAGGGTCAGGTGGGCCCTGGCCGCACCAGTCACTGCATCGAGCGGAACTGGTGGGATTTCTGTTGAGGTCGCGGGGTTTCATGGCTGGTGGGGTGCCGCGGTCTGGGGTGGCTGCGGTGGTTGCTGTGGTGGTGTGCGTCGGGGTGGTTGGTTGCTCCCGTTCGGGGGGGTCGGGTGGGTCGGCTTCCTCGGCGTCGGCTGGGCGTGCGATGTCGGCGGAGGCGATCGAGGCTGACTTGCAGGCGCAGGCGGCTGCTGCGGGGATCACGGTTCCTGATGATCTCCGACCGTCGCCTGAGCAGCTCGAGGCGATGGCGGATGAGAAGGTGGAGCGGTTCGAGCTGGAGCGTCAGGTGCAGGCGTTCCAGGAGTGCCTTCGCGCGGCTGGGTTCGAGGTGGTGGACCACGGTTGGGATGAGAAGCGCAACCAGCCGGATTTCGACACCATCAAGACGTCTGATGGGCCGACGGCGTTTGGGGCGACTCCGTTTTCCGATCCGGCTTACCTCCGCTGCTACGGGGAGCACTTCGCGCTCGTCAACGCGGCTTGGGCGCGCCAGAACCTGCCCAGCATCGAGAAGGTTCGCGAAGAGATCCGAGGGATGTTGCAGTGCGCGGCCGAAGCCGGAGTGGAGAGGCCTACCTACGGTGAACTCAACCCGATCGTCGTGGAAGCGCTCATGCAGGTCGAGATGGGTCAGCGCGGATCGTTGGATGATGAGACGGCGGAGGCGCTGGTGGCGTGCCACAAGCGCTACCAGATCGTCACAGCGAACCGTGAGGAAGCGGACCGGCTCTTCGCGGAGCGTCTCCGGTAGCAGCGGTCGGGGTTGGGGTTCGCATGGTCATCTCTCGGTTCGCTCGTGCCGGAGTTCCCGTGCTCGTCCCGCTTCTGGTCCTCGGGGTGCTGCTCGCGATCGTCTACCGCACGGACACGAACGCTGTTGACGCGGCGACGGGCCGGGGACGTCTCGACACCGTGGTCGTCGAGCAGGCCGTCGTCCCGAAGACCCTGCGGGCGACGTTGATCAGTGCCGGCCAACGGGCCGCCACCTTGCGGACCGCACCCGGCACCGCAGGGATCGTCACGGCCGTGTCCATCGAGACCGGTTCCATCCTGCGCAGCGGCTCACCCGTGTTCGAGCTGGACGGTCGGTCAGTGCTCGCGGCGGCGACCGAGCGGCCGTTTCACCGACCGATCGGGCCGGGGGCATCCGGACCGGATGTGGAGATGCTCGGCCGGCTGCTCGCTCGGCTCGGGCTGATCGACGAGGTGGCTGTCGGCTCCCGAGCCGAATGGGAGCTGGTGGTCGGGATCGACCACCTCTGGCGTCGCCTGAGCGGCGAGCCGGGGCCGAACTACGTGTTCGAGCCGAGCTGGCTGGTGTGGATCCCACGGGACGACGTGGTCGTGACCGAGCTTGCCCTCGAGGTAGGCATGCCCGCTCCGGCCATGTTCGGCTCTGTGGTCGGGGCCCACTCGGAGGGCCGTGTCGTGCTCGACGACGGTAGCGAGCTCCCACGTGACCGCTGGGGTGAGTACCGGGTGCAACGCGTCGATGGAGTTGCCGTCCGGGGCTCTGCGCCGCTCCTCGAGAAGGTCGTGGCCGACCCGGGCCGTTTCCTTGGTGCATCGATGTCGGGTGGCGCGGTGGGCGTGGGGTCGACATCTGGCGCGGAGCCCTCGGGTGCCGGTCGCGACGAGGCCGCTTCGGGCGGTGGGCAGCGTTCCTTCCAGGTGGTGCTCAGCGTGCCCGAGGACGTCGAGGGCGCGGTCGTGCCGTTGACCGCACTGTTGGGGATCTCCGGCCGTCAATGCGTGGTCGTGGTCAACGGCTCGACACACGAGATCCGGGACGTGGTCGTGCTGGGTGAGTCGAACGGTCGGCCGGTCGTCGATGGTGTCGCGTCGGGGAGTCGCATCATCGCCGCACCGGACCCGCGAGCGTTCCGTTGCCCGGGGTGACGACGGACCGATGGACTCGTCGGTGATCCTCGAGAACGTGACCTTCGCCTACCGACGCGCCGGTCGCAGCTTCGGCCCGTACGACATCGTGTTCCCCGCAGGAGAGGTCGTCGCGGTCATGGGGCCGTCGGGATCCGGCAAGTCGACGCTGCTGTGGCTGATCGCGGGCCTTCTGAAGCCGTCGGGAGGGGTCATCACCCTGCCTGCGCCCGCTGAGCCGGGTCGCGCTCCGGTGGCGTGGGTCACCCAGCAGAACAACGTGCTCTCCTCGCGGTCGGTGCTCGACAACGTGCTCGTCGCGACCCGTGCCCACAGGCGCCCGACGATCGCCGACACCGCACGGGCGGAGCAGCACCTGGCTGCGGTGGGGCTTGGCGGGGAGGGGCGACGGCGGTGTGCCGAGCTCTCCGGAGGTGAGCGGCAACGGCTGTGTCTGGCACGTGCGATGGCGTCCGGCGCGCCCGTGCTGCTGGCTGACGAACCGACCGGTCAGCTCGACGGCAGCAACTCGCGCGCGGTGTTCGAGGCTCTCCGATCGGCTGCGAGAGAGGCGGTGGTCGTCGTCGCCACCCATGACCCCGCGATCCGTTCTGCTGCCGACCGGGTGCTCGAGTTGCGAGATGGGTCGCTGGTCGAGCAGTAGAGACGTGGCGAAGCCGCAGGTCACCCACGAGGCGCTCGCGAACGTGCGGGCGAACGTGGTCATGGTGCTTCCCTTCCTCGGGGGGCTCATCGGTGTGCTGTTGGCGTCGGTGAGCCCGATCGTGCTTGCCGACAGGGGCGCGATCAGCGACCTGATCAACGCGATCGAAGCGGGTGCCCTGACCTATGAGTTCCACCCGGGTGATACGTCGGTGTACCCGGCGATCACTCCGGAGGAGTGTGACGCCGGGTGGTACAACGCGTCGGGGATCGTCCGATGGAGCGGTGCAGCATCGGCCCCTCGCATGGTGCAACCGCGGGGTGAGCTCACCCTGCCGGTTGCCGCCTACGACGTGTCGGCCGGTCTCACTCGGCGCCTGGGCGTGGTGCCTGGCCCAGACGAGGTGATGGTCGGTGCTGCCTACGCCGATGAGGCAGGGCTGCGGACGGGGTCAGCGTTGATCGTCGACGGCCGCGAGGTGAGCGTGGTCGTGGTGGAGCCGCCGGGCGAGCTGCGTGCCTACCAGCGGGCCGTCCTCGTGCCGGGAGCAGGTTTTCCCGCTGAGAGCTGCATCATCGGTCTCGAGCCGGCGGTGTGGCGCACCGCCGACCAAGCGCTCGATGTCAGCCTTCCCGAACGACTCGGTGACTGGTTCCGTCGATGCGTGGCGTGCGATCAGCTGCGCGTCTCGGAGGTGGCTCACGTTGCCGGTCGACGACCGGATCTCTGGCCGATCGGGATCGTGGGCGCCTTCCTCCTCGGGGTGCTCTATGTGGTGGTGCGGCGCTCCGACCTGGCTCTGTACCGGCTCGTGGGTTTCGGGAGGTCGGGAGCGGCGGGGATCGCAACACTCGAGGCGTTCCTCATCGGCGTGTGGGCAGCGGTCACGGCCATGTTCATCCTGGCCGTGGTGATGACCACGCCCCCGGTGCCACCCCGCGACATCACGATCCGCTATCCGCTGTTGGGCGCGGGCATGGTCGCTGCATGGGTGGTCGGGGTTGCGTTCGCTGCGACCGCGATCTCCGAACGCCGAGTCGTCGCTGCCCTGCGCGGATGAGAGCTCGTTGGGAGGAGGGCAGACCGAGATGGCCGATGTGACGGAGGTGTTGGCGACGGATCGAGTGTGGCTTCGTGCTGTCGAGCCTGCCGATGTCCCCCAGCTCTGGGCGTTGGTGCACGATCCGTTGGTCTCCCAGCGGTGGCGCACGATGGGCGCCACCGTCTCACCCGAGGAGTTCCGAGCCTCGCTGTGGTCCGGTGTTCTCGTCCAGCACGTGGCGGTTGACCGACACTCGGGCGAGCCTGTCGCCTGGTTGATCTGCTACGACGCGAACCACCGCCACCAGCACGCCTCCTTCGCTGTGGTGGCGTTCCCGGCGTTCCGCACGACTCGCGCGCTGCGCGACGCCATCCATCTCTTCGTCGACTACCTGTTCGCGACCTGGCCTCTCCGGCAGATCCTCGTGGAGGTCCCCGAGTTCAACCTGTCGTACGTCGCTCCGGCGCTGCGGGAGGTCGCCGATCACGTGGGGTCGATTCCTGAGTACTTCTTCACCATGGATCGCTGGTGGAGCCTCGAGACGTTCACCATCAGGCGAGGGAGCCGCCTCGGAGAAGCCAGGGATCGGATCGGCCGCCGCAAGCTCATGGTCGAAGCAGGCCCGTTCCAGTTCGACATCGTCGAGCCCGGCGATCGCTGATCAGGAGTCACGAGCCGAGTCGGTCCAGCGCCTGACGTAGCTCCGCGCGGTCGAACACGTTGTCGAGCCGCTCGACGATCGTCCCCGTGCGGTCGGCGAGGAACAGCGCAGGTTCGAACACCAGCCCGTAGGCATCGACGACCGGCGCCAGCTTCGCCGACGCCAGATCGCCGGTCGCGGCCGCATCGGCCCAGACCTCGGCGTGGACGAACCGGACCCCCGGCCGGGTCCCGACCTGCTCGAGCAGCAGGTCGAGCACCGGGCCGCACACCGTGCTGGTGCAGAACCGTGGGGTCGCGACGAGCAGGGCGGTGGGAGCGTCGTCGGTCAGCACCTCGGTCAGGGTCCGGTCGTGCAGGGGACAGGCCGGTTCGCGCGTGCAGTAGGGCTCGACCCCGCGGTGATCCTCCGGTGTCGGGGTGTCAACGGGGACCATCAGCTGGCCGGGCTGGCGCAGCGACACCTGATCGGCGGCGTCGACCTGCACCGTCTGTCGGCGTGTCCCGCCGTCGACCAGCGCGGTGATCTGATACAGCCCCGGCGCGGGGAACGTCGTGCGGAGCGGGAAGTAGGGATACGGCACCCCGTCGCGGTGGGCGGCGACGGTCACCGGCTCGCCGACCGGCTGGTCGGCCTCGTCGCGGACCTGGAAGGTGAGCTCGTTCGGCACCTCAGCCGCTCGGGCACCGTCGCTCGTCACGAGGGCGAAGGTCATTCGCTGCTCGATCCCCGAGACGAGGTACCCGCCGCGGAACTCGAAGTTCGCGACCAGCTCGCGTTGGCCCTCGCGCAGGCGGTCGAGCCGTACCTTTCCCTCCCGACGCTCGCCGCCGTCTCCCTGCCCGCACGCGCTCAGCAGTGCGAACCCCGCGGATCCGACGAGGAACGAGCGTCGGCTCAAACCGGTCCAGTTGCTCGGGCCGGCGAGCAGCGGTGGGCACCCTCCGGCGGGGTCGTTGGGTTCGGCGGGGTCGTCGGGTTCGGCGGGCATGGGAGGTGAACCTATCCTCACGTCGATGAGCTGCGGCTGCGCAACGGTCCGAACCGCGGAGCGGTTCGCATGAGCGTGAACTTCGTGCTTGACGGACGTGAGGTGGCCGTCGCTGACGAGGACTGCTCGCTGCTCGAGGCCCTTCGCGATCGGCTCGGCGTCCGCTCCCCGAAGGACGGTTGCAGCCCGCAGGGCCAGTGCGGATGCTGCACCGTGCTGGTCGACGGCGCACCCCGGGTCTCCTGCGTGACCCCGCTGCGGCGGGTCGCTGGCCGTTCGGTGACGACCGTCGATGGGTTGCCGGAGGCCGACCGCGCGGCATGGGGAGCGGCGTTCTGCGCGACCGGCGGCAGCCAGTGCGGATTCTGCACCCCGGGCATCGTGGTGCGGCTCGAGTCGCTCCGACGCAAGGGGGTCGACGCCAAGGATCGGGCGACGATCGAACGTGCCCTGGCCGGCCACCTGTGCCGATGCACCGGCTGGCAGACCGTGATCGAGGCCTACGCGGCGTTTGGCTCGGCACCACCTGAGGGTCGGGATCTGTTGGCGGCCGCGCAGCGTGCCAGCATCGAGGGCGGCACCGCCCAGCAGGTCGGGCCGCACGTGGCGCTCGGCAGGGCCGGCTTCGCGGATGACAGCGCTCCCGCCGACGCACTCGTGGCGGTCCCCGACGGTCGAGGTGGTTGGGCCGTCGGTGAGACTCTGTCGGCGGCACGCCGGGCGGCGGGGAAGGTGCAGGGCCGCCACAGCACCGCCGAGCTGCGTCACCCGCTCGACGTCCCCGGGGGGGTCTGGGACGTGACCCTTCGCATCGTGGTGTCTACCCGGGGGCGAGCCCGCGTCGCCGCTGGCCAACGGGGGTGCGTTCGGCGGCAAGCTGGAGACGGAGGTAGCACGGGTGGCGCGCCGGCTCGCCGACGAGCACGGCCGGGCGGTACGTGTCCTGCTCTCCCGGGAGGACGTGGTGCGCCGAGGCCCCAAGCGGCCTCCGATCGCCGCCGGGGTCCGTCGCGACGGCACCGGGATCGTGCGGGTGGTGGCCACGCCAGGCATCGAGGAACGGATCCGCCGAGCTGCACCAGGGTTCGAGGTCGAGGAGGTACGCGTGCCCGGCCCGCCGACGTCCTCATCGCTGCGGGCAGCCGGCTGGGCGGAGGCGGCGGTGCTGCTCGCCGGGGCGCGGGGGCGCGCGGAGCCGGTGCGCTCGCCGTCGGGCGGCGAGGCTGAGGCGTACATCGAACCCGACGGCACCGTCCGGGTGCGGGTGCGCTGTGGCGACCCGCTCGATGACGTGGTCCTCCGCTCCTACTGCATCGGCGCGGTCCACATGGCGCTCGGTTGGGTGACCTCCGAAGGGATCGCCGTCGACGAGGCGGGCGAGCCCCACGACCTCACCATCCGGTCGTTCGGTGTGCTGCGGGCCAGCGATACCCCTCGCATCGAGGTGGAGATCGACGACGATGGGGGCGAGCCGGTCAACGGATCCGACGCGGTGTTCGCCGCGGTAGCGTCGGCGTTGTGGGTGGCGCAGCGATGTCCCCCCGAGTGGCCAACGGGGATCGATGTGCGACGATGAGCCGGTGAGCAAGCCGATCGGTCCGTACACGCCCATCGTTCGCGCTGGGGATCTGCTCATCGTCTCAGGTCAGGTCGGGGTGAGGGACGGCACGATCGTCCCCGGTGGGGTGGCCGCCGAGACCCGCCAGGCGATCGAGAACATCGCCGCGCTGCTCGCCACCGAGGGTGCGTCCCTTGCCGACGTGGTGAAGACCACGGTGTTCCTCCGCCACATGCGGGACTTCGGGCTGATGAACGAGGCGTATGCGGAGGCCTTCGGCGAGACCCGCCCGGCCCGTTCCACCGTCGCGGTGGTCGAGCTACCGGCGGTGGCCCTGGTGGAGATCGAAGCCTGGGCGTACCACCCCGGCACTGGTCTTTGAGACACCCGGCCGTATCGGCCATGATGGCGGGGTGATAGGTGCGGCAGCCATCGTCGTGATCCTCGTGCTGGTGATCCCCGTCCTGGTGCTCATGAGCTGCGCTGCCTTGGCGGCCGTGCTCGGTTGGCTGCTCAAGACCGAGGTTGACGAGCGCTACCAGGGCACTGAGTACCTCGAGCTCGCCGGCTGACCGCGCTGTCGCGGACCGTGATCTTCGGGTGGCTCGTCAGCTCGCAGGTGACGCGTGGGCCGCGGGGAGACCGCCTCCGCTGGTGAGGCCACCGGTGCGACTGGTGGGGCCGGAGGAGCTTTGCGCTCAGATCCCCCACCGGCTCTGGCCGAAGCGGTAGCCGACCGAGCGCACGGTCTGGATGAGGCCCGCGTGCTCCTCACCGAGCTTGGCGCGCAGTCGCCGGATGTGGACGTCGACGGTGCGGGCCCCGCCGTAGTACTCGTAGCCCCACACCCGGGACAGCAGGGTCTCACGGGTGAAGACCTTCCCCGGGTGGGAGGCGAGGAACTTCAACAGCTCGTACTCCATGTAGGTGAGATCGAGCGGTCGGCCATCGATCGCCGCCTGGTAGGTCTCGAGGTTCAGCACCAGGCCGGCGTACTCGATGAGCTCCGGTCTGGTCCCGCGCCCGGTGCGCCAGAACAGGTGCTTGAGCCGGGCTTCCAGCTCCCGGGGGTGGAACGGGGTGAGACAGAAGTCGTCGAAGAGGTCTTCGCGCAGCTCGAGGTCGGACAGCTGCGTGCCGTTGATCAGCAGGAGCAGCGGTTCGAGCGGCACGTCTCGCTTCCGTAGTGCACGGCAGACGGCGAACGCCCCGTCGGCGTCCTGATCGGCGCAGACGATGGCGCCCGACCACCCGTCGTCGGGCTCGAGTCGGGAGATGCCGGCCTCGTCACCCACCGACTTCCACGGGTAGCCACCGAGGTCGAGTGCCTGCACCAGCTCGGGTGGCGCCGGATCCGGGAAGAGCAGCAGCGGTTCCACGGCCTCGTCAGAGGTTCGGCAGGTACCGATCGAGCTCGAACTGCGTGACCTGAGACTTGTAGGCGAACCACTCGGCGCGCTTGTTGCGCAGGAACCACTCGAAGATGTGCTCGCCCAGCGTCTCCGCAACCAGCTCCGAGCGCTCCATCAGGTCGAGGGCGTCCGAGAGGGACTGCGGCAGGGCCTCGATGCCCTCCGCGGCGCGCTCCTCGGGTGTCATCTCGAAGACGTTCGCCGAGGCCTCCGGAGGCAGCTCGTAGCCACCCTCGATCCCTCGGAGGCCGGCGGCGAGGATCACCGAGAACGCGAGATAGGGGTTGCACGCCGGATCCGGCGCTCGGTACTCGATGCGGGTCGAAGACTCCTTGCCCCGCTTGGTGACTGGCACCCGAACGAGAGCGGAGCGGTTGTTGCGCGCCCAGGTGACGTACACCGGTGCTTCGTAACCCACGATGAGCCGCTTGTAGGAGTTGACGATCTGGTTGGTGATCGCCGTGATCTCGCCGGCATGGTGCAACAGCCCGGCGATGAACCCGCGCGCCACCTTCGACAGTCCGTACGGGTCGCCCGGCTCATGGAAGGCGTTGCGGTCGCCTTCGAACAGCGACATGTGGGTGTGCATGCCCGATCCCTGCACCCCGGCGAGTGGCTTGGGCATGAAGGTTGCGTACGCACCCTGTTCCAGCGCGATCTCGCGCACGACGAGGCGGAAGGTCATCACGTTGTCGGCCATGCTCAGCGCGTCGGTGTAGCGGAGGTCGATCTCGTGCTGGCTCGGCGCGTCCTCGTGGAACGAGTACTCGACGGGGATGCCCATGGCCTCGAGCACCTGGAGGGTCCGCTTGCGCAGGTCACTGGCCACGTCGGCGGTGGTGAGGTCGAAGTAGGAGCCGGAGTCGAGCGGCTGCGGGGCATGGGAAGGGTCGCCGTCCCGGAAGTAGAAGAACTCCATCTCCGGGGCGACCATGAACGAGAAGCCCTTTTCGCGGGCCCGGTCGAGGTTGCGCTTGAGGACCTGGCGGGGATCGCCTTCGAACGGGGTGCCGTCGTGGTTGAGGATGTCGCAGAACATCCGTGCCGAGACGTCGTCCCGGTCGCCCCACGGCAGCAGCTCGAACGTGCTGGGGTCGGGCTTGGCGAGCACGTCGCTCTCTTGGACCCGGCTGAACCCGTCGATCGCCGAGCCGTCGAAGTGCATCCCCTCCTCGAAGGCGTTCTCGAGCTCGGCGGGGGAGATGGCCACCGACTTGAGCTGGCCCAGCACATCGGTGAACCACAGACGGATGAGCCGCACCCCACGCTCCTCGACTGTTCGGAGCACGTAGTCCTGCTGGCGTTCCATGGCCGCATGTTTACACCGGGTCGGTGACGGTCTGACGAGGCCGTCCGCTGTTCACAGAGCGTTCACATTTGAGAAAAGGCGGGGAAACAGGGGGTTGCGAACGTGACGTGGCGCCCGGCGACCGGCCGGGGCGACCGTGTTCCGAACCGCCGTCGGCCGTGCTGAACGCCGACCGGACCCGTGACTAGGAGATCGCGTGAGCTACAGGGCTGAGTACATCTGGATCGACGGCACCGAGCCCACACCGCTGCTTCGGTCGAAGACCAAGATCATCACCGACGGTGAGGAGCCGGGCATCTGGGGCTTCGACGGGTCGAGCACCAACCAGGCGCCGGGTGACGCGTCGGACTGCGTGCTGCGGCCGGTGTTCGTGTGTCCGGACCCGATCAGGGGTGGTGACGACAAGCTGGTGCTGTGCGAGGTCCTCCTCACCGACTTCACTCCGCATCCCACCAACACCCGAGCGGCCTGTGTCGCAGCTGCGGAGCAGTACGCGGATCAGGAGCCGCTGTTCGGCATCGAGCAGGAGTACACGTTCCTGAAGGACGGACGCCCGCTGGGCTGGCCGCAGGGTGGCTTCCCGGGGCCGCAGGGCCCCTACTACTGTGGCGTGGGCGCGGACGAGATCTGGGGACGGGAGATCGTCGAGGCGCACACCAAGGCGTGCATGGACGCCGGACTGCACATCTCCGGGACGAACGCCGAGGTGATGATGGGCCAGTGGGAGTTCCAGATCGGTCCGGTGCCGACCCCGCAGGTGGCCGACGAGGTCTACGTGGCACGGTGGCTGCTGTACCGCATCGCCGAGGACTTCGGTGTCGCCGTCACCATCGACCCCAAGCCCATGCCCGGTGACTGGAACGGTGCTGGTGCGCACACGAACTTCTCGACCAACAAGATGCGGGAGAGCTACGACGCGATCATCACCGCGTGCGAGGCCCTCGGGAAGAACGCCAGCGAGCACATCGAGAACTACGGAGCGGGCGTGGAGCGTCGGCTGACGGGCCTGCACGAGACTGCGCCGTGGACAGAGTTCAGCTACGGCGTCTCCAACCGTGGAGCGTCGGTGCGGATCCCGTGGCAGGTCGAGAAGGAAGGCAAGGGCTACATCGAGGACCGTCGCCCGAACGCCAACTGCGACCCGTACACGGTGACGCGACTGATCGTGGAGACCTGCTGCAGCGCCCTGGCGGACTGAGATCCCCCTGTCGGTGCGAACCCGACCCCTGAACCTGTCACCCGGACGGTCGGTTCCCACCCGTCCGGGTGACAGGTTCACCCCGCAGTCGACACCCTGACCCGGGACGACCGGGGCGACCGGGCGGTGCCCACACCCTGCGGTCAGCGCCTCCGAGGACCGCTAGTGTCCCCCGGGCGGTGCGCCCGCCCGGCAGATGACCGGGCATCGGTTCCCGCCCGGCGGGTCAACGGGAAGATGAGGACGAAGAGGAAAGGAAGCAGCCGTGCAGGAACGTACCCCCGATGAGGTCCTCGCCCTGGTCGAGAGCGAGGGCTGCGAGTTCGTCGACTTCCGCTTCTCGGACCTGCCAGGCATCATGCAGCACGTCACCATCCCGGCGCGTCTGCTCGGGGAGAGCCACTTCACCGAGGGGCATGGCTTCGACGGGTCCTCGATCCGCGGGTTCCAGGAGATCCAGGAATCCGACATGGTGCTCATCGCCGATCCCAACACCTGCTACATCGACCCCTTCATGAAGCGGAAGACAGCGGTCATCCACTGCTTCGTGGCTGATCCCGTCACCGGTGAGAGCTACTCGCGCGATCCGCGCTATGTCGCCCAGAAGGCCGAGGCCTACCTGCGTTCGACGGGGATCGCCGACACCGCGTACTTCGGCCCCGAGTCCGAGTTCTTCGTGTTTGACGACGTCCGCTTCGACACCCGGGCGAACGAGTCCTACTACTTCGTCGACTCGGTGGAGGGCATCTGGAACACGGGTGCCGACGAGGTCCCGGCGAACCTCGGGTACAAGCCCCGCACCAAGCAGGGCTACTTCCCCGTGCCGCCCACCGACCACTACCAGGACCTGCGCTCCGAGATGGCCGCGACGCTGCACGCGGTGGGGATCGAGACGGAGCTGCACCACCATGAGGTCGCAAGCGGTGGACAGGGTGAGATCGGCATCCGGTTCTCGACCCTGCTCGATCAGGCCGATCAGCTGATGACCTTCAAGTACGTGCTGAAGGGCGTGGCGTGGCAGGCCGGCAAGACGCTCACCTTCATGCCGAAGCCGCTGTTCGAGGACAACGGCTCCGGTATGCACACCCACCAGTCGCTCTGGAAGGGCGGGGAGCCACTGTTCTACGACGAGGCTGGCTACGCAGGGTTGTCAGACATCGCCCGCTGGTACATCGGTGGGCTGCTGCACCACGCACACGCGGTGCTCGCCTTCACGAACCCGACCACGAACAGCTTCAAGCGACTGGTTCCCGGCTACGAGGCACCGGTCAACCTGGTGTACAGCCAGCGGAACCGCTCGGCTGCCTGTCGCATCCCGCTGGCATCGCAGAGCCCGAAGGCCAAGCGCATCGAGTTCCGCTGCCCCGACAGCACGGCGAACCCGTATCTGGCTTTCTCTGCCATGCTGCTCGCCGGGCTCGATGGCATCCAGAACCGCATCGAGCCGCCACCTCCGGTCGACAAGGACCTCTACGATCTGCCACCCGAGGAGCTCGCCAAGGTGCCGCAGGTGCCGTCCTCGCTCGATGAGGCGCTGCGGGCGCTCGAGAACGACCAGGACTTCCTGAAGGTTGGCGGGGTGTTCACCGACGACCTGATCGAGACCTGGATCGAGTACAAGCGCAAGAACGAGATCGACGCCATCCGTCTGCGCCCGCACCCCTACGAGTTCGCCCTCTACTACGACATCTAGCTCCCGACCTTCGTAGGCCCCAGCCCTTGACCGCGCCGAAGCTGAGGGGCCGGCCGTCACCGATCGGCCCCTCCGTGCGCGATGATCACGGGCTCGTCAGGAGGGAGGCGGTTCGCAGATGTCCAGCAGAGCATCGTTCCGTCGGCGTGCCGCCGGTGCCGCCGGTGCTGTCGCGGCGGTGCTGTGCGTGGCCGAGCCTGCGGCGGCTCACACGGGGCTGCCAACCGATGGCGCGCTCGACGGGCTCGCGCACCCCTTGCTCGGGCTCGACCACCTGCTCGCGATGATCGCCGTGGGGGTCCTCGCCGCCACCGCTCGGGATCGTCGTGTCGCCTGGCTCACACCGGCGGGGTTCGTGACCGGGATGGTCATCGGCGGGTTGGTCGGTCTCTCCGGGGTGGAGGCCCCGTTCCTGGAGGTCGGGATCACCGCGTCGGTCGTGGCGCTAGGTGCGCTGATCGTCATCCGTGCGGCTGAGGCAGGACTGTGGTTGCCGTTGCTTGCGGCGTGCTTCGGTGCGCTCCACGGCCACGCCCACGGTGCCGAGCTCCCGTCGGACGCGGCCCCACTCGCGTACCTGGCTGGCTTCGTCCTGTCGACCCTCGTGCTCCACCTGGCGGGCACGGGCATCGGACTCGGCCTCCGACGCGCCCCGGTGGTGAGGGTCGCGGCGGGGTCGTTCGTCTCGGCGATGGGCGTCCTGCTGCTTCTCGGCCAGTAGGTCCCGGCAGCTCCCGGCAACGGTGGGGGCTCGTCAGGGGGCGCCACACCGCCGGTCAGCGCCGTGCGAGACGTGCTCGGCGCGGCGCCGGTGGCCGGTCCGTTGCGATCAGCTGCGACCGTAGAACACCCGCTCGACGACCCTGCGGGCACGTCGGGTCACCCGTCGGTAGCGCTCGCGCAGCTCGGAGGGCGTCGTATCGAGGGAACGGGCCAGCCATCGCAACGGCTCGGGCTGGGTGGGCAGCGAGTCGCTCGGAGCGCTGTTCACCAGGAACCACCGGTTCCGCACCTCGCCGCAGTAGCGGTACGCCTCGGTTAGCACCTCGGCGTCCTCGGCTTCGAGGACGCCGGCGCGCTCGAGGGCGCCAAGCGCCTCCAGCGTGCCGGTGGCCCGCACCCCGGAGCGCAACTGGAGCATCTGGGCGGTGAACTCCACGTCTGACAGCGAGCCCCGTCCCAGCTTGAGATGGAACTGGGGATCCTCGCCGGCGGGGATCCGCTCCCTCTCCACCCGGGCCTTCATGCGTCGGATCTCGAGCACCTCCTCAGGTGTCAGCCCCGACCCCCACACGTACGGCTCGAGGGCCTCGAGCAGACCTGCCGCGAGCGTGCGGTCGCCGGCCACGGGCCGGGCCCGGACCATCGCTTGCCGTTCCCACGTCTGTGCGTAGTCACGCCAGTAGGAGACGAACCCGTCGAAGCTGCGGGCCAGCAGACCCTGCCTGCCCTCCGGGCGCAGATCGGCGTCGACCGCGAAGATCCGGTCTGCGGGAGTCGAGCCCCCGACGAAGCGCAGCAGTCTCGCGGCGACCCGGTTGGCCTGCTCCGTCGCGGTGGTCGAGCTTCCCTCGTAGACGAAGATGACATCGAGGTCGCTCGCGTACGACAGCTCCGCGCCGCCGAACCGCCCCATCCCGATCACCGCGATCGGAACCTGGGGATCGAGGAGGGTGAGGGCGGCATCGAGCACCGCCTCAGCCAGGCGGGTCAGGTCTGACCCCACGGTCTCCAGCGGGGCATGCCCGAACAGGTCTCGTGCCGCGATGCCAAGCAGGTGGCGGTCCTTCCAGCGGCGGAGCGCCTCCTGTCGCTCGACGGTCTCGCTCCGCCAGACCGTCGCCCTGAGCGCGCTCTCAACCAGCTCGTCACGGGGCAGGGTTCGCAGGCGCTCCTCGTGGGGAAGGCGGGCCACCAGGTCGGGGTTGTGGCCGATGATCTCACCGAGCAGCCGGCTCGTGCCGGCGAGGAGACAGAGCCGCTGCGCCACCTCGGCCGAATCGCGGAACGCTTCGACCAGCAGTCGGGTCCGCTCCGGGGTGCTGAAGAGGTTTCGCAGGACGAGCAGACCCAGGTCCGGGTCGGGAGAGCTCGACAGCCAGTCGAGCAGCAGCGGAAGCAGCTGCTGCATGAGCCGGCTGGTGCGGTTGAGGCCCCGGGTCAGCTCCCTGACTGCTGCCTGGGTGCGCTTGGCGTCGGTGAAGCCGAACGCGGCGAGCCGCTCCACCGCAGCCTCCGGGCTCATGGCCCCGGTGGTGCCGGTGAAGGCCTCCAGCAGTGGGCGGAAGTAGACCCGTTCATGGATCGCACGGACCGCGGCCTTGTGGCGCCGGAGGTCGTGGCCCAGGCGTTCGACAGCGGTGCCGTCCACGGTGTCCCGGTAGCCGAGCACCCGTGCCAGCTGGTCGAGCGCGGTCCCGTTGGTGGGCAACGTGTGGACCTGCTGCTCGTCGACGAGCTGGAGCCGGTGCTCAACCGTCCGGAAGAAGCGGTAGGAGCTTCCCAGCTGGTCCGCATCGCCGCGGTCGATGTAGTCGGCTGTGGCGAGCTCGGCCAGCGTGACGAGCGTGTTGGGGGAGCGGAGGTCGGGGTCGGAGTGTCCGTGCACGAGCTGGAGGAGCTGGATGGTGAACTCGATGTCACGGATGCCACCCGGTCCCCGTTTGATCTCGCGCTCGGCCAACCCCTTCCTGGTGACCTCCGTCTCGGCTCGTCGCTTCATGTTCCGAAGCGAGCGAAGGTCATCCGCGCTGAACGGTCGTGACCAGAGCCAGCGCTGCGCGGTGTCGTGCCAGCGGCGACCGAGCGTCGCGTCCCCCGCGACGGGAGCCGCTTTCACCAGCGCTTGGAACTCCCAGGGCTCGGCCCAGCGGTCCCAGTACGCCTCGTAGGAGTCGATGCTGCGCACCAGCGGGCCGTCGCGGCCCTCGGGCCGGAGGTTCGCGTCGACGCGAAAGCATGTCCTGGCGATGGCCATGACCTGGCGGGCCTGCGGCTCGACGTCTTCCCGCCTCCCTTCGCTCACGAAGATGATGTCGATGTCGCTCGAGTAGTTCAGCTCGCTCCCACCGAGCTTTCCCATCCCGATCACAGCGAGCCCCTCGGTGCCGGTGATCAGACAGGCGGACTCGAGAACGTCGGCTGCGAGCTGGGCGAGTGATCGTCCGGTGGCTTCGAGCGGGTCGAGGCCGGTGAGGTCTCGCGCCGCGATGCGCAGGTACTCGAGCTGCTTCCAGCGCACGAGCTGGTCGACAGTGGCGTTCTCGACGGCTGGGCGGCGGTCGAGGTTCGCGAGGACGTCGATGGCTTCGGCGTCCGCCTCGATGAACCGGGTCAGTGATCGGCTGGCTGCGAGGACCGCTAAGAGCGCCCGCCGCAGCTGGTCATCGTCGTGCAGGCGGTCAGGGAGGCCGGGGTTTGCGTCGAACAGGCGGCCGATCGCGGCACGTACGAACGCCGGGGCCGCGCTCCGCTCGATCTCGTCGTCGAAGCTCAGGTGGTGGACGCGCTCCGGTTCCGGTGTCGCTGCCGGTCTGCTGGACACGCTGGCCAGGCTAGGCGTCGCACCCCACCGGTAGCCTGACGCGATGCGCCGCGTCCGCATCGCCTGCGCTCAGCTCAACGTCGTGGTCGGCGATCTCGAGGGCAACGTGGAGCGCATCCTCGAGTCGATCCGGGCTGCTGAGGCGGACGGGTGCGACGTCGTGGCGTTCCCCGAG